>NZ_JAFNNZ010000043.1:0-1221 GCF_026536565.1 Gilliamella sp. B2923
TTTCAGATTTATTCGACTTGGTGTTGGTGCTGCAATTGCTGAGTAATAACAATGCGATAAAACTCATCAGTAATAAATATAACTGTTTTTTCATTTTATTTCCTATGCACTTTTTATAAGACAACGTCAGGCTACTGGTTGTCTGGTTCACTGTTTTAGCACACTTTGTGTGCCTTCCTATTACATTTATTGTTATTGTAATTCTTTCAAATACCAATGTACTTTGGTCAAATCTTGACTGAATAATATCTTGAAAGTACCATTTAATGGCGATTATCACATTTCAATGCTATTCCGTCCCTGTAAGGCACAATAAAATCGAGACCTTCACAGCTAAATGAAAACCATTCAAAACCAAATACCACTGGGGGTAAATCTTTGAATAATTGTCCTGCCCATTGGAATTTTTGATTTTCATAATCATGGTAATTGTTTAACCCAACTAATGAGGTACCTTCCGATTGATACATGCGCCTTTTAAAAAGAGTTTTACCTTCTTTATCTACAACTAGAAGTTCTCTTTCAAAAATTTTATAAATATCCAGTAGTTGTGGATGTTGTTCATCTACATAATCCTGAACATAAAAAGTCATATTATTCGCATTGGCCATGTAACTTTTTAGATACTTTGGGACATTTCCATAATTTCTATTTGATAATTTATCTGGTCCTGTATCCGGATAATTTGCATTTGGAATTGACCGCCAATCAAGTGGTGTAAGTTGTTTTTGTGCAAAAGGATTATCTTTTGTTATAGAAACCAATAAATCATAGCTTGAATCAATCCTTGGCAATAAATCTTGCGGTAATTCGAATCCAATTCGATAATCTCTCGTATTATAAGGAGGGGAACTATAAACATCTAATATCGCCGTTGCTTCCAAAGATGAAATTGGATAGGAGTATAGTTGATTGTCTGTGTAATCATAAATCCAGAAATACGCATCTTCTCCAATCCCTGCCATTTTCATAAACAATTTACGTTCTTTGTCGGTTAATGTATATTTTTTTTGAGTTAGATTGGCTGGCAGTATTTCTTTGTCAGCATCGAGCGGTAAAGTTTCTGATAACGATACGTGAAAAAATACCCTACCAGGGTCGATATCTTCGATTATCAGCATATGATATATATCGACATCTTTTATGACCTTTAAATTCGATCCGGAAGTTTCAGATTTATTCGACTTGGTGTTGGTGCTGCAATTGCTGAGTAATAACAAT
>NZ_JAFNNZ010000044.1:0-1168 GCF_026536565.1 Gilliamella sp. B2923
CCATATTTATTATGAGTTAAGATAGATAAAGTGAATAATATACATAAAAAAGAGATAAATTATTCAATATCGATATAATTAAAAATGTCTTTAGACTATAGTTCTAAAACAAATATAAGGAATAGTTAATGCAAAATCGTACATTTGAATTTCGTTGTTTCACTCGGCGCTCATTTAAAAATTTAATGATGCTCATTTTTTGCTTTGCTTTTTTAGTCTTTTGTTGTCTCATTTTTTTATTTGTATTTTTCTGTGATGCGATCATGCCGATGATTCCCAACCAATACTTTGAGGTCTTCTATATTATTGGAATGCTTGTTCCGCAATTATTTTCTGTCTTTCTGTTTGCTATATTTATTGTTCGTTTCTTCCGTAAAAAAATGACGATCAATGTCAATTCATATTTGATTAATATTGATGACCATAAAAAATTGAATCAAACTTTTCAATGGTCAGCATTACAAACAGTAACAATGTTTAAAAGTACCGCTGTGCTATATCAAACGATTATTTTGGAGTTTGACAATAAGCTTATTAATATGATGGTGGCAAAAAGTTTATATTTATCCAAAAAAGATACTGATCAATTTCTTCAATTTATACAATATGTCGATGAACAAATTATCAAACCAGATTTTACACTATCCTCATCGAATATAACTTTATCAACTAAACTTACGCAAGAAATAACAACAGCATTAACAAATATAAAATTTAATGAAGGAGAATATCGTTATTTATATGTCAGAAAGTAACGAGTCAGTGTTTCTTGATGATAAAATGCTGATATGGCTATTTAAACAATTAAATAGCCATATTTGACAAAACCATATTTTCAGGTGGTCTATCAACTAGCCACCATTAAACACACTTAAGAAAAGTGAGAAGAATGATTTTTTCTTTTCAACTGGTATATTTTCGATATTGGCTTGAATAAGTTGATCAACTTTTTTGGCTTCAATTTCGTTGCGGCGATATTGTTCTTGCGTGATAAATATCTGTCCTATCTATTATTGCTAATAAAAAATAATTTGCTAAATGTATTGGTTATTGGCACGTTTTACAAACGATATGTGAATCAACCACAATGATTTGAGCATCCATATTTATTATGAGTTAAGATAGATAAAGTGAATAATATACATAAAAAAGAGATAAATTATTCAAT
>NZ_JAFNNZ010000045.1:0-1156 GCF_026536565.1 Gilliamella sp. B2923
AAAAAAACTAAGAGAAATGGCCGCAGAGCTCGCCAAAGGCATTAAAACTCAGGAAGATTTAGGCAAATTAACGGGCTTTATGAATAAATTGGTGATTGAAACGGCGTTAAATGAAGAAATGGCGCAGCATTTAGGTCATGAAAAACATCAGAAAAAACAAGGTAGCAATACTCGTAACGGTTATAGTAAAAAAACGGTTATAAGTGATGATGGTGAATTAGAGCTAGCCATTCCACGAGATAGAGAAAGTCGTTTTGAACCTCAGCTGGTCAAAAAGCATCAAACACGCATCGATAAAATTAATCATCAAATTCTCTTTTTGTATGCCAAAGGTATGACAACAAGAGAAATTACCAACACATTCAAAGAGATGTATGATGTTGATATCTCTCCGACTCTGATTTCTAAAGTGACAGATTCAGTAAAAGAGCAAGTGGTCGAATGGCAAAATCGCCCACTTGAGAATCTGTATCCAATTATTTATTTGGACTGTATTGTGGTCAAAGTGAAACAAGATGGAAGTATCATCAATAAATCCGTTTTTCTTGCTCTAGCCATCAATATGGAAGGTAAACAGGAACTGCTTGGCTTATGGATGGCAGAAAATGAAGGTGCCAAATTCTGGCTGTCAGTACTCACAGAACTTAAAAATCGAGGTGTTGAAGATATCTTAATTGCTTGTATAGATGGATTAAAGGGCTTTCCGGATGCGATTAATGCAGTGTATCCGGATACTAAAATTCAACTCTGTATCATCCATATGGTGCGAAGTAGTTTGAAATTTGTGAGTTGGAAAGATTACAAAGAACTCACCAAAGATTTAAAGATGATATATCAGGCTTCAACCGAAGAACAGGCATTACAGGCACTCGCTCATTTTGAGGAGAATTGGGATGATAAGTACCCGTATATTGGTCAATCTTGGCGCAGACACTGGGAAAATCTCAGTACCTTCTTTGTTTATCCTCAGGATATTCGCAAAGCGATTTATACCACCAATGCGATAGAGTCTTTAAATAGTGTTATTCGTCATGCTATCAAGAAAAGAAAGGTATTCCCGACTGATGACTCAGTTAAAAAGGTCATCTATTTAGCGATACAACAAGCATCTAAAAAATGGACTATGCCTATTCAAAACTGGAAGAGTGCGATGAAT
>NZ_JAFNNZ010000046.1:0-1087 GCF_026536565.1 Gilliamella sp. B2923
TGATTTATTATAGAATTTGGTGACAGAATGACTCGCCACCTCTAACTGGCAAATACACAAAATTTAGGATAGGGTCTAAAAAATGAAGAAAATATTAATTTTATTTGCTCTAGGGATGTTTATCACTTGCCAAGGGCAGGAACAACAGAAAACGACTTTTAACCAATTAGTAACTCCAAAAAAAGACACCACCATGATAGAAAAATTTGATTTTGATATTTATGAAAAAACCCATAAAGGATCTGATAAATATATTTTATCTAATGGTAATACAATATTTTCTATGGTTTTTTTTAAAGATAAAATAGGCTTTCAAAGAGAAAGGCTTCCAGCTCCATCTTTTCTAACCATATACAAAGAATTTTATCCTAATGGCTTTTTAAAAAAGAAAGAAACTTATATAGGGGGGAATGTGAAAGTAGGAATTTCCCGCTATTACGATGAACAAGGGAATCTTATTAAAGAAACAGATGAAGACCAAAAATTTGGAAAAATCAAACCCCAACAAGTATTGGAATTTTTACAGGAAAAAGGGTACATCAATCTGAGAACAGGTAAAGGACGAGTAGATGAGGAGGGGCGCCCCGTATTTAAACTATATTTTGGAGAAAAGAATAAAGAAAAATATTGGGTCATATCCATAGTTAAAGGAATCCCTAATACCGATCCCAAAAACTTTCCAAAGTTTGGAGAACCTCCGGCTTATTTACCTAAAATTTATGTAATAGATGGAGATACGGGAGAGGTAACAATAGAGGGAGAAGAGAGTAAAGACACCATCTCGGTGTATAAAACCTATAAAGGCAAAGAATATTCCCAAAAAGAATGGGAAGAATTAGAAGAAAAATTATATGAAGAATATGCATGTAAGAATAATATTTCATCGGCTAAAAATGATAAAAAAGACCCAAACGATCCAAATGGATTTACTTCCCGATTTTTATTAGATGATTAAATTGAAACAAAATGCCACAAAAAGAAACTGAGAAAGCAGTATTACAATGCGATAATGGAACTATTGAAACACAATTAACGGTAACAAGTCGAGGTGGCGAGTCATTCTGTCACCAAATTCTATAATAAATCG
>NZ_JAFNNZ010000047.1:0-1080 GCF_026536565.1 Gilliamella sp. B2923
TATTTAAAAAGCCTTTGCTTGAACTCTTATGGAACTCATCTAACTCAAATCGCTCCGACGACGTCCCGATAGCGATATCATTATCCGCATAAAGCCCTAATTGCTTACCGGCAGAAATATCGACCGTTTTGGCATCAATATCATGTCCGGCACTTAACGTCACATTATTGGCGGCACTGATTTCACTGCCAACGACATTGTGTTCATGGCTTTTACGATAATGTTTGCCGCCACCTAAATCTAACTTCTCTTCAATCTCAGCGGCAGTAAAGCGAATATCATGACCGGCGTGCAACGACGTATTGCCTGTATCGGCATTATTAATAATCCAGCCGGCTTTAGCATGAATATCATGCCCGGCATCGATAACAATATTGCCATTATTCACCTGAATGATACTGGCCTGGTCGATATTGGTGGTGACATTATTGCCACGGATTTGCGTGCGGGTACTGGACAGAAGATTGATATCATTATCGGCAGATAAATAAACCAGCTTATCACCGACTAATTTCCCGTAATTGGTAATATCATTTTTTGCATCGATTGCCACCCGCTCACCGAATACCGTGCCACTATTGGTGACATTATTGCCGGATAACTGAATATCTTTTTTCGCATTAATTAATCCACTGCTATTAAGCGCCTGACCTTTAATAAAGACATTATCACCGGCAATTAACGCACCGTCATGGCTGAGCTCAGTGCGGTTAACAATGTAAACCTGCGGCACTAAAACATCGATAGCTTGATTATTAATGACCACCTGCTTTTTCACCAACAAAACCATATCGGTCGTTAACGCTTTCATCTGCTCAGCAGACAGCTCCACCCCCGGCGCAATACCGTATTGATTAGCAAAGCTAATACCGGCATCCATTAAGGCTTGATACTGCGCTAAATCATTTTCATAGCCTTGCAAATAGCGATGACCGGTCAAACCAACGATTTGTTCCTTAATCAGTTGTTGCTCATAATAACCGTCACCTAAGCGTTTAAGCACCGAGTCCGGATCGGCTTTTAAGCGACTTAACATATAGTCTGAACTTAACCATTTCTTACGCTGAGTAAAGTTAGGGT
>NZ_JAFNNZ010000006.1:0-64789 GCF_026536565.1 Gilliamella sp. B2923
TGCTCACTAACCACTTTTCCCGTCTGCTTTCGCTGACGCCGTGTCAGTGGATGCGCATTATAGGCACTTCATTTTTTTTAGCAAGCAAAAAATTGGCATTTTTTTTCGTTTGTCTTATATTTGTTCAGATCAATGCTTTTGGCAGATTTGATTTTCTACAAATATAAATAGGAACATTACGAAAAAACAGATTATTAGCAGAAAAATTGTTGATAAACTCATACGGCAAGCATTATCGCAAAATTATTTATCTAAATGACCAGAATAAAACTAAGGCGCCATATAAAACAGTGAGAATATCTATCAAGCTGCACACCATTTCAAGGCTAAGCGCCGTGTTATGCGATGATATTTTACCGTCTTGGATTGTCTATATAGGTTCAATTGTATAAAAATCAAGCCCTCTACTTACAATATCAATAACGTAAACTGTTTGAGATCAAATCATACGCAGTAACAATTTATTTTTATCATAAGATTTGATCTTTCAATCTATTTTGCTGCTGATCAATAACAAAGAGTGAGGAAACAAAAAACCAGTGCTTCGACTTGAATGCACTGGCTTTTTCGGTCAACTGATAATTATTCTTTAATCGTAGTTGATTTGAATGTAGATCAATGAATCCTATCGACTACCACCAATGAGAAATTTGGCTTTATCTTTGAAAATAAATTTTATTAGATTAGCAATTAGCACACTTATTAATAGTGTTGAGATTAAAAAGCTTATTGCTCCTAAGGCAGCTAGCTCACCATTACCAGTTTTAATGATGTCGCCAAATGGTGAGGCGATAACTTGTTGCTCTAACAATAATATGACAATTTCATGTATAAAGTAGACAGGAAAACTGATGTTAGCCATATAAGAGAAGAATTTATAAACTTTCCCTTCATTTGTTTTATGATTGATACTATCTAAAAAATAGAGTGCTAAGATAAATAAGACAATTTTTTGTAGCGTATCATAATAAAGGTTTTCTACCCCAAAATAACTAACATAACGATAAGCATAGGGTATAAACAGACACAGGCAGAAAAAGAACATAACCAAAATTAAGTTATCTTTAACCGCTTTCATGATCTTTTCATAATTCTGCTTAATCATCATACCGGTTAAATAAACTGGTCCATAATGTAAGAGATTCAATAATGGCTTAGTAAAGTCAGGTTTAGTAAACATCACAACCCAAAACATGCAAATTAAACCGGCAATAATCAAACTTTTTTTAGACCAAGAATAAAGTCGTGGCCCCATTAAATAGATAATAATTATCATCGGCATAAACCATAAAGGCAAAAGCGCAGTACCAGTTAACATCATTTTAACTATGGCACTAACCATGCTTGTTTCTGTTGATGAATAAAATGGTAAACCGGATAAATATTGATAATGGAAAAAGAAGAAGCAGAATATCGATACGGATATATAAGGACAAACAACGGTCTTAAATTTGGATAAATAGTAGGTTTTAGTATCAAATTTATAAGTGAGATGTTGAAATAAAAAACCGGCGATTAAAACAAAAAAAGTAGTAAAGTTAAATGCAAATAAATTCAAAAAAGAAAACAGATAACTATTAGCAATTAAACCACTATTTTTAAATACCCCTAAGCTGTGGCTAAATACAATCATAATAATTGCTAAACCACGTAATACATGGATAGAATGAATTTTCTGAGCTTTTACTGATGTCATTTTCAAATACGGATAGTTAACAGATTTAATTTGCAATACATTAACACATATTCTTACAGAGAAAACTAGCTTTTACAAAAATAAAAAAACAAAATAAATCTTGACAAAAATAGACTTTAAATCCTTACATTATAATAAATATTTTCGCTTCGCTATTTTGCTAACTTTTTAGCTGCAAATGAACAGATAGGAATAATTTCCCGTTGTTCTTGCTGTAATTTATCAACCACCCGATCTAATAATTTATCAGCAATGCCTTGCCCACGATAAGACGGCTCTATATAAGTATGATTAATCGTTGCTTTATTTTGCCCAATACGAGTAAAGGTCATTTCACCAACTTGATTATCATTTTCATCACAAACATAAAACCGATTTTTATCTTCTAAATAATGTAGTGACATAAGTTCTTTCCTTATTGACTGTTTTTAAGATTTATCGAGCGACTGCTAAGCTCACAGATGATTAAGAAAGGTAAAGACTACTTTAATATAAACGAATAATTTGCAGAAACGAAGTTTAAATCTAAAAGGTGAATTTTTGCCGATAATAACTTTAGCGCTATAAACTTCAAAATTTCACCTAATTGTTAGTTATATTACTTTGATTAACATTGCTTGAGCAATTTAAAATCAATCAATATTAAAATAAGCGTTTTGCTGTATTATATAAATCCATATCAAATGGTCGTTTCATGGTGTTGATCGCTTCGATAATATCGTGATGTACTAATTTGCCATTTTGTACACCGACACAGCGCCCAGCGTGTCCTTGCTGTAATAATTCTACCGCAAAAGCACCCATACGAGAACCTAAAATACGATCGTAAGGCACTGGCGAGCCACCACGTTGTACATGGCCTAATACTGTTGCCCTAGTTTCATGATGAACCGCCGCTTCAATATCAGCAGCTAGCTTATTCACATCGCACATATGTTCTGTAACAGTGACGATGGCATGTTTTTTCCCTTTTGCAAATCCTAATTTGATCTCTTCAATTAGGTCTTCTTTAGTATAAGAAACTTCAGGAATAATCATAAATTCACAGCCGCCAGCAACCGCTGCATTTAAGGTTAAATCACCACAATCACGTCCCATAATTTCGATAACCGAAATACGGTGATGCGAAGAACAAGTATCACGTAATCTATCAATTGCTTCAACGGCAGTGCTTAGTGCAGTGAAATAACCGATTGTGTAATCAGTCCCACGGATATCATTATCTATTGTGCCTGGTAGACCAATACATGGGAAACCTTCTTCCGTTAAACGCATTGCTCCCATATAAGAGCCATCACCACCAATAACGACTAATGCATCGATTTGATGTTGTTTTAAGTTAGCAATAGCTTTTTGCCTAACTTCTTTATCTTTGAACTCAGGAAATCTTGCAGAACCTAAAAAAGTACCGCCTCGAGTAATAATATCCGATACACTCGAACGGTCTAACTGTGTGATTCGATTTTCACAAAGACCTAAATAACCGTCATAAATACCAAAAACATCCAGACCTTCTGTTAGTGCAGTTCTTACTACACCACGAATAGCTGCATTCATCCCCGGTGCATCACCACCACTGGTTAAAATACCTATTTTTTTTATCATACAAAATAACTCCAAATTATTGACTTTTGGCTATTATAGAGTCTTAACAGATATCTAACAATAGAAGATAAAAGCTATTTTGAATGATTTTTCTACTGATTTTTTTCAGTAGGTACAACCGAGAGAGGATCTTGATGAATAATAACTTTTGCCGGAGAGAACTCTTTTGAGATGCTTTTTTCGATAGCATCAGCAATAGCATGCGCTTTAATTAACGGTAAATTATCATCCAGTTCAATATGCAACTGAATAAATTTAACCGGGCCGGCTTGTCTGGTTTTGAGATCATGGAAACCATGCACATCTGAATACATCGCAACAATTTCAGCGATTCTAGTGTTATCACTATCAGGTAATGCACGATCAAGTAGATCTTGAATGGCATTGTAAGCAATTTTACAAGCATTATAAAAAATATAGAGCGATATAAAAAATGCAAAGCCAGCATCGGCATAAGCAACCCCGTACCAACTTAAACATAAAGCAATAACAACAGCAATATTCATAAACAAATCAGAAGAGTAATGCAACATATCCGCTTGTATGGCTTTACTTTTTGTGACTTTAATGACATGTCTTTGATATAAAATTAATGTTGCAGTAAAAACAGTAGAAATAGTTGATACCACAATACCTAGTAACGGCGTTTGAATACTGGTTGGATAGATCATTGATTTGATACTTGATAGCAATAACACCGTTGCAGAGCCGATAATAAAGGTACCTTGCGCTAATGCAGCTAGCGATTCAGCTTTACCATGACCAAAGGTATGATCGTCATCAGCAGGTTTTAATGCATAACGAACTAAAAAGAAATTAAGACCAGACGCTAATAGGTCGATACCGGAATCTAACAATGACGCAAATAAGCTCATCGACCCGGTTAGCCAACAGGTAATTAATTTAATGATTATCAGAAAAGTAGAAATTAAAACAGCACTTAATGTCGCTCTTTTAACTAACTTTTCATACAATGCTGAAGATTGCATGTAATGGCTATTGATAGTTATCGATGCCAAGCGGTAAAACAAGTTGCTTTGCAACTTCCGCCGCTTTTTCAGCCCCTAATAAAGCATCAATGATTTTTAATGCAAAATCAATTGACGTTGCCGGGCCTTGACTGGTGATCACTTTGTGTTTTACATCAAAATAAGCTCTATCAGATTTCCAATGTTTAAATGCATCTTTAGTCGTCGGATAACCGGTCATGTATGCATCAGGAAGTAAATTATGATATTGGAACACCATTGCTGGTGATGCGCAAATCGCAGCGATAATGTTACCGGCTTGATGCGTCTGTTTTAATTTTTCAATCAGCGCCGGGCAATCTCTGAAATTTTCAGCGCCTTTTAAGCCGCCCGGTAAAATCACAATATCAAAATTAAGGTCTTTAACTTCGTTAAATGTTTTTTGCGCTAAAATTGTTACGCCTCGTGAACATTTAACTTCACGTGTTTGGGAGATACTGGCATCGGTCACTTCAATGCCAGCACGGGTTAAAAGGTCAATAACAGTCACTGCTTCTGTTT
Organism: Gilliamella sp. B2923; assembly: GCF_026536565.1. Classification (NCBI taxonomy): domain Bacteria; kingdom Pseudomonadati; phylum Pseudomonadota; class Gammaproteobacteria; order Orbales; family Orbaceae; genus Gilliamella; species Gilliamella sp. B2923. The sequence goes on from NZ_JAFNNZ010000006.1 coordinate 4,831, forward strand.
CTTCACAGCCTTCTGATAAAAAGATTAATGCTTTTTTAGTCATCATTACACTCCTTTTAACCCTAATGATTTAACACAAATTTGACAGCGCAAAATTATTCGCATCTTTCAATTTTGGCCCCTAACTTTCTTAATTTGTCTTCTATATTGTCATAACCACGATCGATATGATAGATACGATCAACAATAGTTAAGCCATCGGCAATACAACCGGCTAACACCAAACTAGCTGACGCACGTAAATCAGTTGCCATAACTTGAGCGCCACTAAGTTTTTCAACGCCATGAGTGATTAAGGTATTACCTTCGATTTCAGCTCTTGCACCCATACGAATAAGTTCAGGTACATGCATAAATCGATTTTCAAAAATGGTCTCTTTAATAATACCGGTACCTTGTGCAACCATATTAAGTAAAGAGAATTGTGCTTGCATATCAGTTGGAAAGCCCGGATGTGGTGCGGTATGGATATTAACCGCTTGAGGTTGTTTACCTTGCATATCTAAACAGATCCAATCATCACCGGTTTGGATATCTGCACCGGCTTCTTTTAGTTTTGATATTACGGCGTCAAGTAAACTAGGGTCGGTGTTACGACAAGTAATTTTACCTTTTGATATGGCTGCTGCAACTAAAAAAGTACCAGTTTCGATACGATCAGAAACAATTTCATGCACTCCGCCACCTAAACGTTTAACCCCTTCAATCTCAATACGAACAGTACCGGCACCTGTTATTTTCGCGCCTAAAGTATTTAAAAATTTAGCTGTATCCACAATTTCAGGTTCACAAGCAGCATTTTCAATAATGGTTTTACCTTCTGCTAATGTAGCTGCTGACATAATTGTCACAGTCGCACCAACACTGACTTTATCCATTACAATATGTGCACCTTTTAATCGACCATCGACTGATGCTTTAACATAGCCTTCATCAAGGGTTATGGTTGCCCCGAGTTGCTGTAAGCCGGTAATGTGTAAATCAACGGGTCTTGCACCTATCGCACAGCCACCGGGTAATGAAACCTGTCCTTGACCAAAACGAGCAACTAATGGTCCTAAAGCCCATATCGATGCACGCATTGTTTTAACTAAATCGTAAGGTGCGCAATAGTTATTAAGTTGGCTTGCATCAAGTTTAATGGAGCCATTACGTTCACACTTCACCCCTAATTGACTTAATAAAGCTAAAGTCGTATCAATATCTTTTAATTTAGGAACATTTTGTAACTCAACAGGATCTTGCGCCAAAATTGCAGCAAATAAGATAGGTAGTGCCGCATTTTTAGCACCAGAAATAACAACTTCGCCATTTAAAGATGTTGGGCCGATTACGTGAAACTTTTCCATTATTAACTCGTTATTGTAAAAAATTGTCGGTATTATAAAAGTTATTTTAAGATAGATAAATGCATTTTATTAAATATATTGTTATCTTTAGGCTTTAAATAAGTTACAACAAATATAAATGATATAAAATAACGTATTTAACCATGGTTACTGTTAATCAATGATTGACTCTAATTAATTGACATTTTATAGTGAAATGTCTTTAGTTGAATAATTTTGCTAGTTTATAAGAAACTAAAAAGTTATCATTCATAATATTATGCAATAAAACTTTACTGAGTAAGAGAAAACCTATGTTTGATTCAATTGCCAAAGCAGGAAAATACCTCGGTCAAGCAGCTAAACTCATGGTGGGCATTCCCGATTATGATACCTATGTGCAACATATGAAGTTGACGCATCCCGATCAGACCCCAATGACTTATGAAGAGTTTTTCAAAGAGCGACAAGATGCTCGTTACGGCGGTAAAGGTGGTTTTAAATGCTGTTAACCGTTGAGAGATAAGTAATGACAGACCAGCTCCCTTCTTCTTTACTGCCCGTCACTTTATTAACTGGTTTTCTCGGTTCCGGTAAAACAACGCTGATCAATTATCTGTTGAAACATCATCATGATGAGAAAATAATCATCATTGAAAACGAATTTGGTCCGGTCAACCTTGATAGTGAATTATTAACTACCAGCACAGATATTCAAATTGTCGAAATGACGAATGGTTGTATTTGTTGTACCGTGCAGGGTGAACTTACCGAAGCACTACATCAATTACATGCTCAACGAGCCAGCGGAGAGCTGCAATTTGATCGGCTTATTATTGAAACTACAGGTCTTGCCGATCCCGCACCGATTATTCAAACGTTTTTTATTGATGATTTAATCCGTCAAACCATTGAACTTGATGCAATTATTACTCTCGTTGATGCCCAACATATTACTCAACAGTTAGATGAGCACCGTGTTGCGCAATCACAAATTGGGTTTGCCGATCGCATAATTATCACAAAAACAGATTGCATTGATGATGAGCAAAAATCTCAAGTATTAAATAGAATCAATAAAATTAATAATAAAGCACAAATTTTTCAAGCCATTAAGGGGGAAATCCCCAAATCACAATGGCTAGACATTCATGCCTTTGATTTGAACGATGAGCTTAATATTAATCAAGGCTTTTTTGTCATCAACCCTTCAAAAAATCAAGAAGTTAATTTCAAATCTATCCCCTATGCCAAACCGTCTAACGCTTGGAATGATAATATCTGTTCTTATCTGTTTGAAGCCGGAGAACTCGATCTTAAAAAGATTGGCAGTTTTATGGAAAGTTTAGTCGAGCAGTACGGAAATGACATGTTACGTTACAAAGGGGTGTTGGCAATTAAAGATAATGAACAACGTTTGATTGTTCAAGGTGTACATAAAGTGGTTGGATTTGACTACGGCTCACCATGGCAAGATCCAGCGCAAAAAGTGTCTCGCTTAGTGGTGATTAGTCGTAAATTACCATTTGAAACCTTAAATGAAGCATTTTTAAAAACGGTTGCCAATTAACACTTTGATTGAAAAAGCACATTTAATATTTGGTTTTTATACTGAAACGTAGGGTATTTCTGAAAGTTCTTGACAAAAATAACGAATCTCATCAATCATTGTACGAATAAACACATTTTGCAATAAATTGTGTTAATATAAGCGCCATTCAAAAGCTCAAAACTAACGAAATAAAAGCATGGATTACGATATTGCAATTATTGGTCTTGGACCAGCCGGCAGTACACTAGCGCGTCTACTTAGCTCATCTTTCAAAGTTATTGCATTAGATAAAAAACATCAAACTGGTGATGAAGGGTTTCATAAGCCATGCGGTGGATTATTAGCCGATGATGCACAAAAAGCTTTTGTCAGACAAAATTTAAATTTACCAAAAAGTATTTTGACCGATCCTCAAATCTTCAGTGTCAAAACATTTGATTTACAATCAAAACTTGTGCGTAATTATCAACGCAGTTATGTCAGCTTTGATAGGCACAAATTTGATCTTTGGTTGAAATCTCTCATCCCGGAAAATGTCACGGTTCTACATAATACGTTATGTAAAGAAGTGAGAAGAGTTATTGATGGCTATCAAGTTACTTATCAAGACGAAAATAAAGTAGAACATAACATCACCGCACAATATGTTGTCGGGGCTGATGGTGCTAATTCAGTTGTCCGAAGAATGCGTTATCCAAATCATTCTATAAGGCAATATGTTGCCATTCAACAATGGTTTGCTGAAAAAAATCCGCATCCTTTTTATTCATGTATTTTTGATAATGCGACCACTAATTGCTATGCCTGGAGCATTTCTAAAGACGGATACTTTATTTTTGGTGGTGCCTTTGCCAAAAAAGAAGCCAATGAACATTTTGAGTTATTAAAAGAGAAATTAACTCAGCAAGGATTTGTTTTTGGTGAGCCATTAAAAACCGAAAAATGTTTAGTCGTTTACCCAAATCGATTCCGTGATTTTTATACCGGTAATGAAAACATATTTCTAATCGGCGAAGCCGCAGGATTTATCAGTGCCAGTTCGTTAGAAGGAATTAGCTACGCGCTTGATAGCGCTGAAATTTTAAGCAAAATATTCAATGATCGGCACCCCAAACCGAATAAACGTTATTATCAAAAAACCATGCCACTACGCATCAAACTGTATAGCAAAATCATTAAGGCCAAATTTTTAACCACACCATTATGGCGTAAATTAATCATGGCAAGCAAAATCCAACACATAAATACAATAAAGTAATTAGTAACACGTGTTAGCAGTTAACTCTGTCAAATAGTAATGAAATAAAAGGAAATAATGAGTATGTTTGATGTAAACGATCTGATTCGTTTTAATCACGAATGGTCAGAAAAAATAGAATTAGAAGATCCGGATTTTTTTAAACAGCTTGCAATTGCTCAAAATCCTAAGTTTTTATGGATTGGTTGTTCTGATAGCCGAGTCCCTGCTGAAAAGCTGATCAAATTAAAGCCCGGCGAATTATTCGTTCATCGTAATGTCGGTAATTTAGTCATTCACACCGACTTAAATTGTTTATCAGTCGTACAATATGCGGTTGATGTGCTTGAAATAGAAGACATTATTGTATGTGGTCATTTAGGCTGTGGTGGTATTCGTGCGGCGGTTGAAAATCCGGACTTAGGCTTGATCAATAATTGGTTATTGCATATTCGTGATTTATGGTTTCGTTACAGTTCGTTAATTGGTGAATTTCCGGCTAATATCCGTATGGATATTTTGTGTGAACTAAATGTTATTGAACAAGTCTATAACCTTGGCCATTCAACCATTATCCAATCGGCTTGGCAACGAGGAAAGAAAATCAACTTACATGGCTGGGTTTATGGTATTGATAATGGCAAGATCACCGATTTACACATCAGCTCATCCAGCAGTGAAAATTTAGAAATCAATTATCGTGAAGCGATTTCTTACCTGTTAAATCTACACAAATCACAACAATAATTTTAGGATGGATCTTTAAAACGGTAGATGACTTGATTGCTACTTCCTCGCCATAATAGCCTTGGATCGGCAAGTTCTTGCACAAACTTGCCATCGATAAGTACATCAATATAAGGAATAACCGCTTGTTGTTCAGCGGTTAATTCGTCAAGTTTATACCCTGTCCATAACCAGATATCTTTATTCTCACACTCAGATTTCACCCGTTTAACCAATTTTAATATTGCCGGGACATTTTGCGGATGCAACGGATCACCGCCGGAGAGGGATAACCCTTGACGTTTAATTTCGGTGTCTTGTAAATCTTTAATAATTTGATCTTCAAGTGATTGTGTAAATGGCGAACCAGAATTTAATCCCCAAGTACTTTTGTTATAGCAGCCGGGACACTGATGTACACAGCCTGCTACAAAAAGTACACAGCGAGTCCCTTCGCCATTAACCACATCGACTGGATAGTAACGATGATAATTCATAAGTTTTTCATGAATAATTAGCCAATTTGACCATTATTTAAGTGTTTTACTCGTCGCTTCACTTCTTCTTGCTTGCCAGCATTAAACGGACGAGCATCAGGACTACCTAAATAACCACAAACACGACGGGTCACAGAGACCTTTGATGAATCATGATTGCCACAACTAGGACAAACAAATCCTTTGCTGGTACATGAAAATTCACCCGTAAAGCCGCATTCATAACACTCATCAATCGGAGTATTAGTACCATAATATGGAACACGAGTATAACTATAATCCCATACATCTTCTAATGCTTTAACATTATTGATCATATTTGGGTATTCGCCGTAGCAAATAAAGCCACCGCTGGCAACGGGTGGATAAGGTTTTTCAAACTCGATCTTCTCGTATGGATTAACCTTTTTCTCAACATCAAGATGAAAACTATTTGTATAGTAACCTTTATCCGTCACGCCCGGTATGACACCAAATTCAGCCGTATCTAACCGACAGAAGCGATCGCATAGATTTTCACTCGGCGTACTATATAAACTAAAACCATATCCGGTTTCGGCTTTCCATTGTTCAACAGCTTTACGCAGATGTTCAACAATTGCCACACCTTTAGCTCGTAATGTGTCATTATCAAACGGATGTGTTTGGTTGCCATAAAGTGCATTTAAGGTTTCATGAAGCCCGATATATCCTAATGAAATTGATGCACGACCATTTTTGAAGATTTCAGAAACGCTGTCATCCTCTTTTAGCCTTACGCCACATGCCCCTTCCATATATAAAATAGGTGCAACACGGGCTTTAACACCATCAAGACGAGCGATACGCGTCATAAGTGCTTTTTTGCAAAGTGCAAGACGTTTATCTAATATTTCCCAAAAACGCGTTTCATCACCTTTAGCTTCAATAGCGATACGTGGTAAATTTAAGCTAATTACACCCAAATTATTTCGCCCATCATGAATTTGCTCGCCGTCTTGCTCATAGACGCCTAAAAAGCTTCGGCATCCCATTGGGGTTTTAAATGAACCGGTGACTTCGACAACTTTATCGTAATTCAAAATATCCGGATACATACGCTTACTTGCACACTCTAAAGCAAGTTGTTTGATGTCATAATTTACATCACCTTGTTTATGATTTATGCCATCTTTAATCGCAAAAACCAATTTTGGGAATACGGCGGTTTTATGATTCTTACCTAAACCTTGAATACGGACTTTTAAAATAGATTCTTGAATCAAGCGTGATTCCCAGCTTGTTCCCAAACCAAAACCAAACGTCACAAATGGCGTTTGACCATTAGCAGTATGTAACGTGTTGACTTCATACTCTAAAGATTGGAAAGCATCATAACACTCTTTTTCGGTACGACTTTCAGCATAAGCTTCCGGATTTGGGATATCCCATTGTTCAGCAATTTTTTTATGTTTTTGATAACTGATTGTGACAAATTTTGCCAAAATCTCGTCAATACGATTAATGGTTGTGCCACCATAAATATGGCTTGCAACTTGCGCAATAATTTGTGCGGTTACTGCTGTAGCTGTCGCAATCGATTTGGGTGGTTCGATTTCGGCATTTCCCATTTTAAAACCATTTGTTAACATGCCATCTAAATCGATTAACATACAGTTGAACATGGGGAAAAAAGGCGCATAATCTAAATCATGATAGTGAATTTCACCGCAATCATGAGCATGAGAAATATCTTTCGGTAATAAATATTGTTTAGCATAGTGCCTTGCAACAATTCCAGCGAGTAAATCACGCTGAGTTGGGATTACTTTGCTGTCTTTATTAGCATTTTCATTTAAAATAGCGACGTTACTTTGTTCAATCAACCCTCGAATATCTTGATTTAAACGACTGCGCTCTTCACGAGCACGATCACGATCATGACGATATTCAATATAAGTTCTGGCTAGTTTTTTATAAGGACCTGACATCAACTGATTTTCAACAGCATTTTGAATTTCATTAATATCGACACTGTCTCGTTCTGCCATTTGATTGGTAACAACTCGAGCGACAGCTGCACAATAATCAGGATCTTGAACGTTAGCTGCAACAGCAGCTCTGACAATAGCATCTTTAATTCGAGTCTCATTAAACGCAGTTTGACAGCCATCTCGTTTGATTACAACAGGCATATATACTCCCCTCAACATTCATTAATAATTAGCGCTTGGCATAGGCTTGGTATCAACATAAATATTCATTGTAATTATTGAGAACAATTCATTTTTTGTCAGAATATTTGGTTTTACTTGATAAAGACTAGGATTTTCACATCGCTTAAACAACACTATATATAGTGGATATAAATGAATTATACACCATATATTGTGCTTTTCTAGATTTTTTAATAAATAAATTTGCTTGACAACGCTAAAGCTAATCGCCGCCAGTATTTTTTTTCATAGCGAAAAAAGAAACGACATAAAACAGATTAATCAAGAAAAGATAACTGAATTAGAGTGCAATTTTCATTGCACTCAATTTGAAAAGTTCAATAACAAAACAACACTATTTATGACTCAATGTTTAACCAATCAGTATGGAAAACACCTTCTTTGTCGATTCGTTTATAAGTATGTGCACCAAAATAATCCCGCTGAGCTTGAATCAAATTAGCGGGTAGCACAGCTGAACGATAGCTATCGTAATAAGCTATAGCTGAAGATAATGTTGGTACCGGGATCCCTTGTTGAACAGCTAAAGACACAACATCCCGTAACGATTGTTGATAAGCTTCAACTGTTTGGCAAAAATAAGGGGCAAGCAGTAAATTATCGATGTGATTATCAGCCGTATATGCATCGGTAATTTTTTGTAAAAACTGAGCACGTATAATACATCCGGCTCTAAAAATTTTAGCTATCTCGCCATAATTAAGTTGCCAATTATAGTGCTGTGAAGCCGCTTTTAACTGTGAAAAGCCTTGCGCATAAGAGATGATTTTACCCATATATAGCGCTTTACGCACTTTCTCTATTAACGCTTGTTTATCACCCGTAAAAGCAACCTGTTTTGGACCTTTCAAAATATTCGATGCCGCAACACGTTGCTGTTTAATGGCTGAAATATAACGTGCAAAAACCGACTCAGTTATCAATGATAAAGGTTCACCAAGATCTAAAGCGCTTTGGCTTGTCCATTTACCGGTACCTTTATTCCCGGCGGCATCTAAGATTTTATCAATTAAATAATCACCATTTTCATCTTTAAATCTGAAGATATCAGCGGTAATTTCTGTCAGATAGCTATCTAATTCGCCTTTATTCCAATCCGCAAAGACATCAGCAAGTTCATCATTAGTCAAACCGACGACATGTTTTAATACCCAATAGCTTTCAGCAATCAGCTGCATATCACCATATTCAATTCCATTATGTGCCATTTTGACATAATGACCGGCACCATCGGGACCAATATAAGTTACACATGGCTCACCATTTACCGTTGCGGCAATTTTCTCTAAAATTGGGGCAACTAATTCGTATGCCTCTTTTTGACCGCCTGGCATGATAGATGGTCCTTTTAATGCACCTTCTTCACCACCAGAGACACCTGCACCAATAAAGTTAAACCCTTCATCAGAAAGCATCTTATTGCGGCGAATGGTATCTTCAAAATAGGCATTACCGCCATCGATAATAATATCACCTTTATCTAATAGTGGTCTTAATTCATTGATAACAGCATCAGTACCTTTACCAGCTTGTACCATAATTAAGATTCGGCGAGGCTTTTCTAAAGAGTTCACAAAATCTTCAATGGTAAAATAAGGAACCAAGTGCTTATCAGAATGTTCAGCCATGACTTGTTCTGTTTTATCTTTAGAACGATTATAAATCGAGACAGAAAATCCGCGACTTTCAATATTCAGCGCTAGATTTCGCCCCATAACGGCCATTCCAATAACACCGATTTGTTGTTTAGACATGATTTGGCTCCTTAATTTAATCTCAAATAACCCTGTTAATAAGGTTGTTTTTACAACATCTTTAATTTAAAAAGTTCTATAAATTATAAATTACGCTATATTTTGCCACAAAAAAAGCCGTATCAGTATATAACACGGCTATTTTTCATTACTTTAATAATATTTTGTACTGACTGCGCAAATCATGAACGCTTCATCATTTCAAAAAACTCGTCATTGGTTTTAGTCATGGCAAGTTTATCGATTAAAAATTCCATTGCGTCAATCTCACCCATTGGGTTAAGAATTTTGCGTAAGATCCACATTTTTTGTAGTTCATCAGGTGAGGTCATTAAATCTTCTTTACGCGTACCGGAACGGTTAAAGTCAATAGCAGGGAACACACGGCGCTCAGCAATTTTACGCGATAAATGGACTTCCATATTACCCGTACCTTTAAACTCTTCGTAAATAACTTCATCCATTTTAGAGCCGGTATCAATCAGCGCAGTAGCAATAATGGTTAAGCTTCCGCCCTCTTCGACATTACGGGCAGCACCAAAAAAGCGTTTAGGACGATGTAAAGCATTTGCATCTACACCACCCGTTAATACCTTACCAGATGAAGGAATAACAGTGTTGTATGCACGCGCCAAACGAGTAATTGAATCTAATAAAATAATGACATCTTTCTTATGTTCGACAAGACGTTTTGCTCGTTCAATTACCATTTCAGCGACTTGAACATGGCGAGCCGCTGGCTCATCAAATGTTGATGCAACAACTTCACCTTTCACTAATCGTTGCATTTCGGTCACTTCTTCCGGGCGTTCATCAATCATTAAAACAACTAATTCACATTCAGGATGATTGACCGCTAAACTTTGTGCAATATTTTGTAGCAACATTGTTTTACCCGCTTTAGGTGGGGCCACAATCAAACCACGTTGACCTTTACCGATAGGCGATGCTAAATCAAGAACTCTGGCTGTAATATCCTCAGTTGAGCCATTTCCGCGTTCCATGCGTAATCGAGAGTTGGGGTGAAGTGGAGTTAAGTTTTCAAAAAGAATTTTATTGCGGGCGTCTTCAGGTTTATCATGATTTACTTCATTAACTTTTAATAAAGCAAAATAACGCTCACCTTCTTTCGGTGGTCTAATTTTACCGGCGATGGTATCACCCGTTCTTAAATTAAACCGTCGAATTTGGCTAGGAGAAACATAGATATCGTCCGGACCAGCTAAATAAGAACTATCGGCCGAGCGTAAAAAGCCAAATCCATCTTGCAAAATTTCCAGCACACCATCACCAAAGATATCTTCTCCACTTTTGGCATGTTGTTTTAAGATTGCAAAGATAATGTCTTGTTTTCTAAGGCGGGCAAGGTTTTCAAGCCCCATTGTTTTTTCCCCAAGCGCTACAAGCTCAGAGACAGAAGTGTTTTTTAATTCAGTTAAATTCATAATTTTAAAAATTCTTGAGGATAAAATTGATATGTTTGCAATTACTGCTAAATTTGTATATTTCTTTCATTTACTTATAAAAAATTCTCTTTCTAACAATTCACAAACTTAATCTATTGTTAAACTTTTGATGATAATTATGTGTATAGGTTTATAGAATTTTCACCACTTTACCAAGAAAAACAAAGGATTGCTGAAAGGGGTTCTTGTAAGAAGCTAGCAATGTACACTAAAAAAACGGGCATGTCTATATTAAATTATAGATTTTGCCCATTTTTAAGCGAAATAGTGTAGAAAAACAAAATAAGCGTAACAATAATTACGCTTATTTTATTGTGATGGTGGATAGAATAAGAAACTAAAGTTGCGCATCAATAAAGCTTTTTAGCTGTGCTTTAGATACTGCACCTACTTGTGTTGCGACCACTTTACCGTTTTTAAAAATTAATAAAGTGGGTATTCCACGAATGCCAAATTTAGGCGCAATATTTGGGTTTTCTTCGACGTTTAATTTGGCAATAACAATCTTATCACTATATTCTGATGCAACTTCTTCCAAAATTGGGGCAATCATTTTACATGGTCCACACCACTCAGCCCAAAAATCCACTAAAACAGGTTTTGTTGATTCGTTGATAGTTTTATCAAAAATACTTTCTGAAAGTGCAACGATATTATGACTCATAGTCGTAATCTCCAATAATATAAATTTTATGGTTTTAATGTTAGGACATTTTACCGCTCTGTGCTAGTAATTATTTTAATAGGACATAATTATTAGTGATGCACTAGCTGTTAATATGTTATAATCGAAAAATTCTGATAATTATCTTTGACAACCACAATGATTCAATCATATCTTACAAAAACGACTTTTAGTCAGTTTCCTTTACATCCTTTAGTTATCAAAGCACTTGAAAAAAAGGGTTTTACTTATTGTACGCCTATTCAAGAACAAACGTTACCTTTTACTACAAAAGGTATTGATATTGCAGGACAAGGGCAAACAGGAACAGGCAAAACTATCGCTTTTTTAGCCTCAACCTTTAGTCACTTATTGAATCACCAACCGCTTGCTGATCATAGTATTAATCAACCTCGAGCAGTTATTATTGCACCTACCCGTGAATTAGTTGTACAAATTTACAATGATGCGCAAATATTATCTGAGGAAACCGGTTTAAAATTAGGTCTTGCTTATGGTGGCGATGGTTATGATAAACAATTAAAAATGCTATCAGCAGGTGTGGATATTTTGATAGCCACTACCGGACGATTAATCGATTATGCTAAGCAAAATTACATCAATCTGGAATCGATTCAAGTTGTGGTGTTAGATGAAGCAGATCGGATGTTTGATTTAGGATTCATTCGTGACGTTCGTTGGATTTTCAGACACATGACACCGCCACAAAAGCGCTTAACAATGCTCTTTTCAGCAACCTTAACCCACAACGTGCGTGAACTTGCCTTTGAGCATATGAACAATCCACAATATGTAGAAGTTGAACCCGAACAAAAAATCGGTCACCGTATTAAAGAAGAGCTGTTTTTCCCTTCTAACGAAGATAAACTGGCTTTGCTACAGACGCTTATTGAGGAAGAGTGGCCTGATCGTTGTATTGTATTTGCTAATACCAAAGTTGCTTGCGAAAAGATTTGGCGCCATTTAGTCGCTGACGGTCACCGTGTTGGATTACTAACCGGTGATATCGCACAAAAAAAACGGCTATCGATTCTTGAGCAGTTCACTCGCGGTGATTTAGATATTTTAGTGGCAACTGATGTTGCTGCACGTGGATTACACATTCCAAATGTAACACATGTATTTAACTATGATCTACCTGATGATTGTGATGATTATCGACATCGGATTGGTCGTACCGGCCGAGCGGGTGCTGAAGGCTATTCTATTTCATTGGCTTGTGAACGTTATTCACAGAATTTACCTGCAATTGAAAAAGCTATCGATCATGCCATTCCGGTAAGCCAATATGATCCTAATGCGTTGCTAACCAATTTACCTGTACCTAAAACATTTAAAAGAACAACACGAAGAAGAACGTCATAAAAAGATGAACCTCATAAATAGTTACAACGTTAGCTAAAACAATTAAATACCATCACTAAGGTGCTTATGCCTGTGATGGTATTATCTTAATCAACAATTAATTATAAGCTATTAATACCTACTCTTTTTTTTCTAAAAAAGATTGGTAATCTTTTTCAATTTCTTTGATTAATGTTTCAGATAACGATGCAACATGCCGACCATTTAGCGAACCATATAACGTAAATAACAGATTGCTTGAAATATCTGGTTTTTTATTCTTTATTCGGTAAAAAGCTTCTAAATATCCGATTTCGATAAATTTTTCTAAATCTGTAATCCCAACACTGTACAATAATTTTTCCAATGAAAAAGTAATATTCGGTAGAGATTTAATACGCTTCTGTTTTTGTTCTATTTTTTCATGCAGATCAAGTTCAGCATATTCAATTACCATTTTTACAATGGGAAGTAATTTTTGATGATCTTTCAACAAATCATCGCTAACTTTATAATAGTCAAGCTGCTTAGTTGCAATCCCTGCAGGTAAATTTAAAGGTTGCATGCCCAATTCAATAAAAATTGAGCGATAAAAAGCGTGCCCTCTTAAATAAAAATTTTGTTTATCAATCCAACCAAACATGATCTGTTTGCTGTTAATGCTAAACCCACCAAAAAACGTTTTAATCGACACATCTTCAAGACAAGAAAATTGTTTTAAGATTTCATTTGCAAATATAGAACTCATAATTTACTTCCATTTAAACTTAATAAAACAAATAACTTACATAAGTTACTACTCAATTTAAACTATCTTAAAATTTCTAATCCACAAACTATTTTTTTTATAAATTCATCATTATGGGATCTTCCTTCCATAAATGAATATAAAAAATATTTGTGCTTGATAAATTGAATTTTTGTGGGGCTAAATTCATTTATGATATTTGGTTGTTTATTAAGTAGACTGTTCTTAATAAATCTTTAAAAAGAAAAGCTGCTTTTACATTGTTATTCTGCTTAAATAATAATACAATCAGTACTTATTCGTTTAATGGTGCTTTTTTGTCAGATATAATCAATATGATCAAAAACCTTATTACTTTATTTTTTGTGTTTTGTTCATTTATCGCTTCAGCCGATAAAGTACCGTTAATAGAGTCACTAGCGCTTTGCTCGCCTGAGTTTTTTAAGGATGTTTATGCATCTAAAGATGAATTGAAAGCGCATACCAATATTGAAGTTTTTAATCAAAATCAAGCTTATATTCCTGTTGAAAATCGCGCCGATACAACCAAAAACTATATTTACTTTAAAACCCCAATTTTATATAAAAATCTTAAGATTATCGGTTATTATGATAGCGCAATGAATCTGGATAAAATGGGTAAATACTATTTTTGGGGATTTATTATTGATAATGATATCGATCAGATTAAAGATGCTTTAAATTTTCTCAATTGGAAAAATATGGAAGATAATTTGCTCTATATTGCTAATCCAATGATTCGCAACATCAACGATGATATTCAAGTTTGGCGTAAAAACACTGGCGCCGTTGTTGGTGTTAAAACCATTCCAGCACCGAATACCACTGAAAAACTACTGTTACTTGAGAAAGGTGATAATATGCGCCTTTTAATCTGTTCTATTCAAGGGGTTGTAACCCAAGAGTTACTTAAACAGGAAAGACCGGATATTCGCTACTAAGTTAAATAGCGGATTCATCCATTTCCCCGGTACGAATTCGTATCACTTGCTCCACGTTGTAAACAAAGATTTTACCGTCACCGATCTTGCCTGTTTGAGCCGTTTTCATAATTGTTTCAATGCACATTTCTAAAATATCATCAGGCACAATAAGTTCAATTTTAACTTTAGGTAAAAAATCGACCATATACTCTGCACCACGATAAAGCTCTGTATGCCCTTTTTGACGACCAAAACCTTTAACTTCTGTGACTGTCATACCGGTAATACCTTGATCGGCTAGTGCTTCTCGAATGTCATCGAGTTTAAATGGTTTGATGATAGCTTCAATTTTTTTCATAGTTTTGCCCTTAATTCGAGATTACCAGTTCTTAAATCCAAAAGCAGATGTAATTGGATATCGTCTGCCTTTACCAAAGTTGCGTGCTGTAATTTTTGGTCCTACCGCTGACTGGCGCCGTTTATACTCATTAATATCCACCAATTTAATGACACGTCTTATTGTTGATTCATCATAACCTTGCTCAATAAGTTGTTCAACGGAAAGATCCTGCTCTACATAACCTTTTAAGATACCGTCTAAAATATCATATGGCGGTAAGCTGTCCTCATCTTTTTGATCAGGTGCAAGCTCTGCTGAAGGAGGACGGGTGATCACTCTTTGTGGAATTACATAAGAACGAGAATTACGATATTTTGATAACGCAAAAACCATTGTTTTTGGCACGTCTTTAAGTACATCAAAACCACCAGCCATATCGCCATAAAGTGTTGCATATCCGACCGACATTTCACTTTTATTACCGGTTGTTAGTACTAATCGACCCCGCTTATTCGAAAGCGCCATTAAAATAACACCCCGACAACGTGCTTGTAAATTTTCTTCTGTTGTATCTTTTCGGGTACCAGCAAACATTGGGCTTAAAGATGACATAAATGCATCAAACATTGGTTCAATCGATATAATATCAAATTCAACGCCTAAAATTTCGGCTTCTTCTTTAGCATCAGCAACACTGATATCAGCGGTATAACGAAACGGCATCATCACCGCTTGAACTTTATCTTTACCTAATGCATCAACAGCAATAGCTAGTGTTAAAGCTGAATCAATACCACCTGATAGCCCTAAGACAGCACCGTTAAAACCATTTTTGATGATATAATCTCGCGTTGCCAGTACAAGCGCATCATAAACAGACGCAAGCACATTATCTTCTTGGCTATCAATTGCTTTATAAGCTTGCCCTAATTGAAAACGAGCGACTTGCTCTTCAAAAGATTTTAATTGGCAAACGATATCGCCATGCTCATTACAAACAAAAGAGTCACCGTCAAATATCAGCTCATCTTGACCACCGACTTGATTGACATAAATAATCGGTAATTGTGTTCTTATTGCATGGCGCTTAACCAGTTCATGCCGATATCTTGGCTTCTCAATATCATAAGGGGAAGCGTTAACGGTAATGATAATATCCACTTGCGCTGAACTTAGCTGATCAATCGGTTCATCTTGCCAAAGATCTTCACAGATCAATAATCCCAGTTTTTTTCCTTTAAAATCGACAACACAACTTTGATTACCTGCGGTAAAGTATCGTTTTTCATCAAATACATCATAATTTGGTAAACACTGCTTATGGTAACAAGCCAATTGTTTGCCATTTGAAAATAATGAAAGAGCATTATAAATATGTCCGTCTTGCCAATGTGGATGACCCACAATAACTGCGCACTGCTTACTTGCTTGCAAAATAGAGTCTAACGCTTTTTGACAACGATCTTTGAAATCAACACGGTAAATTAAATCTTCCGGCGGGTAACCACAAATTGCCAGCTCAGAAAACACAATAAGATCATCAGCGGTATGGTTGCGCATCAGCTCAATAATTTGTTGGGTATTTGTTTCAATATCGCCAACACGCCAGTTTTTTTGCGCTAAAACAATAGATAAAGACATATAAAATTCAACATCGCTTTTAAAAATTGGCATTAATTTTAAATGATTCTATGTTGCGCTGCCACATTTTTATCGCTAACATGCAACAATATATCGACTTTGAATTGTCCGGAAATCATCATGCAAAAGATCTTAAATGTTGCCCTCGAAAACCGCAGTTATCCTATTACTATCGGTGAAAACCTCCTGTCCCAGTTTCAACCATTTAAACTCAAAGCAGGTCAACGAGTTCTTATTGCAACCAATGAAACTATCGCCCCATTGTATTTAGCTACGTTAACTGAAATGTTGGAAAAAAACGGCATTAAAACAGATTCTGTAATTGTTCCTGACGGTGAAAAATATAAAACCATGGAAACATGGAATACCATGCTAACTGCCTTATTAGCTAATAATCATACCCGTAGTAGCACACTTATTGCGCTCGGTGGCGGTGTGATTGGCGATGTAGCGGGATTTGCAGCCTCTGCTTATCAACGTGGTATCAAGTTTATTCAAGTTCCAACAACGTTACTTTCACAGGTTGACTCCTCTGTTGGCGGTAAAACGGCTATTAATCATCCGTTGGGAAAAAATATGATTGGGGCATTTTATCAACCGCAATCTGTTGTCATTGATCTTAATTGCTTAAAAACCTTACCTCAGCGTGAACTGTCAGCCGGTTTAGCTGAAGTGATCAAATATGGCATTATTTTAGATAGTGCGTTTTTTAGCTGGTTAGAGCAGCACATTGATGATCTATTAAATTTAGATGTTAATGCATTAAGCTACTGTATTTATCGTTGCTGTGAACTTAAAGCGCAAGTTGTCGCCGCTGATGAAACTGAACAAGATATGCGAGCAATTTTAAACCTTGGCCATACTTATGGTCATGCAATTGAAGCTGAACTTGGCTACGGTAACTGGTTACATGGTGAAGCAGTTAGTGTGGGAATGGTTATGGCAGCTCAGACTGCTGCCCTATTGGGTAAGCTTTCTGTAACGGATATTGATCGCATCAAAAATTTACTGATTAAAGCGAAATTACCGATTACTAAACCGGCGCAAATGTCAATTGAGTCCTATATTCCGCATATGCTTCGTGACAAAAAAGTCTTGTCTGGCAAACTTAGATTGGTTATTCCAACTAAAATTGGTCATGTGGAAGTGATTGACGGCATAGATAAAACTATCGTGTTAGAGTCAATTGCACGTACTTAAACGCTACGTTGAAATTAGCTTATCTGCAATAAAAAAAACAGGAGTACAATTGATGTACTCCTTTTAGTTTATATTTTGCTAAGCAAAATTGCTTTATCTTTTTTTAACCCATTTATAAATCATATTTAAGACTAAGCCAATAAATGCAACCCCAATTGCCACATAAAAGGCGTTAGTATAATTTCCGCCGTTATTGGCCAATATATCTGCTGTTAATTTTGGCGCAAAGAAAGCAGCCGATGAGTAGCCAATAAAGATAACACCATAATTCACGCCTTGATTAATCGGGCCATAATTTTCCATTACCATTGGCGGAAAAACGCCCATAACACCACCAAAACATAAACCGAGTGCAATAATACCTATGGCAAAGCCAATTTGAGAAGGGATAAATAAGAATGAAACAAAAGCTAGGATGATAACTGAAAAAATGATATCTAACGTTTTGTTACGCCCTAGTTTGTCTGATACCGTTCCCCATACCACGCGCCCGGCACAATTACTTAATGAATACAAACTGACATAAAATGCCGCAATAGCTGACGTTAATCCGAACATTTTTTGCCCAATGCCAGATGCATTTGAGGCTATCATTAGTCCGGAGAAAGCGCCGGCACCTAACATAAAAAATATGAGGTAAAAATATGGCGTTTTAAGCATCTGTTGCCAATTTTTATTCACAATAGCTTTAGCTTGTTGATTATTGGCCGGTGTCCAACCCGCAGGTTGATAGTTGGCGGGCGCAACTTTAATGAATAAACTTGCTATGATAATGACAACCATATAAGCAAAGCCTAAAAACTTAAATGCACTAAGCACATCATAGTGTTCAATTAAAGCATTTCCGATAGGTGCAGCAATTATTGCTGCACCGCCCATACCGGCGGTAATAATACCGGAAGCAAGCCCCCTTTTGTCCGGGAAAAATTTAATGGTATTACTTAAACATCCCGAGTAAGCAAGCCCTTGCCCAAAACCGCTTAATAAACCATAGGTAATATAAAGCATGAAAGGCGAGGTAACAAAACCAGTCAATACAAAGCCAAGCGCAAAGAGTAATCCACCTAAAACGCTCGACCATTTTGCCAGTCCCTTATCAGTCAAAAAGCCACCGAGAATCATTGGGATCGGACCGACTGCCGAATTAATTGCAAAGGCAGTCATGACCTCTGACATACTCCAACCTTTTTCGATACTTAAAGGACCTGCAAACACGCTGAAAGCATAAATTGCACCGGTACAAAGTAAAATAGAGGTTGATGCAATGAGTATAAGCCATCGATTAGTATACTTATTTTCCGTCACCATAATTAGACTCCATTCTTGAACTTAAATCCTTTAATGCTGTTTTTCCGGCAATTCGACCAAACGTAAATATGTCTGTTAATGAATTACCACCGAGTCTATTACCTGCATGAATTCCACCTGCGACTTCTCCGGCAGCATATAAACCAGAGATTTTATGCCCGGCTTCATCAAGCACATGTGTTTGGGTATCAATTTTTAGTCCGCCCATGGTATGGTGCACTGCCGGTTTTCTTGGCGTGGCATAAAATGGGGCAATTTCGACTTTTAAATCGAACACATCTTTACCAAACTCAGGATCATATTTTGCATCGACATAGGCGTTATAATTGGTAATTGTCTGTTTAAACACTTGCGCATCCATACCCAG
Source organism: Gilliamella sp. B2923 (assembly GCF_026536565.1). NCBI lineage: Bacteria > Pseudomonadati > Pseudomonadota > Gammaproteobacteria > Orbales > Orbaceae > Gilliamella > Gilliamella sp. B2923. The sequence continues at coordinate 24,163 of NZ_JAFNNZ010000006.1, forward strand.
TTTTTCGGCTAATTCCTCTAAAGTATCGGCGCAAAACAGTGTGCCAGCGGCAATTTGTTTATCAATTTTTTCTTGCGAGGTATTATAAGCTGTCTTTTTAATGGCCTCATCGGCGATTAAGTAAAATAATCCACCATTATCAATAGCTGCTTGGGTTAGCTTATCCCGGCTACCATACTCATTAACAAAACGTTTACCTTGTTTATTAACCATAATAAAATTTTGCGGCGGCACTTGTAATCCACTAAACAGTGCACCGGTATCAGGGTCAGAAACAGGCATCATTTGTGAAAATCCCATACCAACTAAATCAGCACCAACACTTTGTCCTAATAGAATTCCATCACCAGTAATCGCAGGAGAGTTAGAGGTCTTGATATCATCATCAATTTCAGTCCAATACGTGTTGTACTGTTTGAGCATTTTGGTATTGGCGCCAAAGCCACCAGAAGCCAGAATAACCGCCTTAGCTTCCACGGTAACTTTTTTATTATTCAGACCTTGACCAATCACACCACAAACATGCCCATTATCGACAATTAACTCTTTAACGGCTGTATCAGTAATGATGATGCCACCATGATCTTCGACATATTTTTGTAACGCAGAAACATACGCATAACCTTCGCTTTTTAAAGGTTTATGACCTCTACGCCATAACGCGCCAACGGGCATAGTCACATCATGTTTATCAAATTCAACGCCAATATCTTCGAGCCATTTAACTGATTCTAGCGCTTCATCAGTTAAGATTTTAACAAGGTCATATTGACCATAAATCACATTACCGAGCTGGTCTGTTCGTTTACCGCCCAGATAAGTTTGAATTCGGTGAAGCAATGCCGAATCAAACAAGTAACCGGTTTTATCTTTATTTTCTGCTAAATAGGCATTAATTTGATCTTTTAAAGCTTTAAAGTCTGCCAGATACTCCGGATCAATCGTCGTTTCATCAATAGCGACGATTTCTGATAGCGTATGGCTTTCTCCAGCAATAGCATTAAACGTGTTTTGCCATTTAGGATTTGCCGCATTCATTGGTCCCCCTGTTCGAACGGTATTACCGCCAACAGCCGGGAATTTTTCAACCACGATGACCTTTTTACCTTCTTGTAAAATACTGGCTGCGGCTGATAAACCGGCACCTCCGGCACCCACGACAACCACATCGGTGGTATATAGCGCATCACTATTATCAACTGCACTTGGGGCTTTCGGTCTTTTTCGTAACACATCAGGATTAGCGCCAGCCATTTTAATTGCTTTGGCAACCCCATCAATCACCCCATTACTGGTTACCGAAGCACCCGATATAAGATCAACATTGAGCGTTTGACCTTCCAGAATTTGAGACGGAATACGTTTAAATACGACATCGGCAATACCTTCTGATTCGCCTTGCGTATCAATATCGATCGATTCAATGCGATCGCTCGATAGGGTAACAATCATCGGCAAATCGCCATTATGTCCCGGTGCTGTCACGCTATATTTTCCCGGCTCATAGCTGATTTCTTCAGGAACATTAAGTAAGTTAACAACTTGTGTGAAACGTAAGAAACGTAAAAAACAGCTATCGAGAAAATCAATGGTACGTTCAGATTTCAAATTGCCCTCTTCATCAAAAGCTTGATGAGCGCGCCCGAGTAAAAATTCAGATCCCGGCATCACTGTAGCATTCACGCCTGGCGCATCAAGAATTTGACGCAAATGAAGTTGTGCTCGTGATGATCCTTGCACATCATAAGATGCACCTACAATCATAACGGGCTTACCGTCAAAAGGATGTAAATTGAAAGACAACCATTCAATAATACTTTTCAAGGCTGAAGGTATAGAGTGATTATGCTCTGGCGTGGCAATAATTACACCGTCTGCTTGCATAATCTTCTCATTAAAATTTTGAATAACAGGGCTATTAGATTGATCATCTGTTTCATTAAACATTGGCACATCGGTCAATTCTAATAGTTCAATTTCAGCTTTGTTGGCAAAATGTCGTTGCATAAATTGCAGCAACATACGGTTATAAGACTCTTTAGCATTCGTGCCTACAATTCCGATTAATTTCATGATGATGCTCCTTCTTCTGCCGCTTGTTTCCAACTAAATTTTTTATTTTGTTCAGTATTAAATTTACCTGTTTGCAGTAACTTATTTGTTAATTCCACAAATAATAAAAATTCATCGAAACACTCATCCAATTCTTTAACTTTATCGGCATAAACAAGATTACCTTGCTCATCAAAAGCTTGTAACGATTGCCCTAGCAAAAATTCCGAGCTAGGCATAATACGTGCTTTTAATTCCGGCGCATCTAAAATTTGGCGCAAATGCGCTTGTGCTCTTGAAGAGCCAAGCATGCCATGAGAGGCACCAACAATCATGACACATTTATTAATGAGAGGGCGAGTTGTATAAGAAAGCCATTCAATAACACTTTTTAATGCTGCTGTTATTGAGTGATCATATTCTGGCGTTGCAATTATGACTCCGTCAGCCGCCGCAATTTTATCGGATAACGCTTGAACTGCGGCCGGTGGTGTTTTATCACTTGGCTCATTAAATGCAGGTAATGATTTAATTTCGCACACTTCAATTTCTGCTTTATCGGCAAAATGCGTTTTCATAAAATGGAGTAATTTTCTATTAGTGGAACGATCGGAATTGGTCCCAACTATACCAACAAATTTCACTTTAAAACCTCACTTAGTACCTTTCGGCACAATTTTTTAATATCAATATTTTGTAATACAAATTCTTTCGCAAATGGCACAAAATGATAGAATCAATTATTGTTATTTTAACTATGTTGACTAATGTGCAAATGATTATGTAAGCTAGTGTAGAACAGAAAAAAATATTTGTGAAATAGCTGATTAATTATAGACTTATAAGTAATTTGTTATAATTAAGTGGGATAGAGCGAGATAACTAGAATGGCTAAAATTAATTCACTTATTATGTTGCAATATATTGATGTTTTACTAAAGCACGGCAATTATACTAAAGCCGCCCAAAATCTGTATATATCACAATCATATTTAACCCAAACTATCAAAAAAATTGAAAGTGATCTGGGTACCGAAATTATCAACCGGCAGACAACACCGTTACAATTGACCGAAGCTGGAAAAATCTACTATGAGTATCTTGCTTCATTAGTCGATAAACAAGAAACATTTAGAAAGAAAATCCAAAAATATACTGACAATAACTATACTGTTATTCAAATCGGCGTCTTACCCAGCCTGGGTACTTATTTATTACCGCTGTTTTTACCGACTTTTATGCAAAAGTTTCCCAATATAAAGATCGAATTGCACGAATATGTCCCCAAAAATAGTGAAGAAAAAACCGAAAATCAAACACTCGATTTTTTTATCGGGCAAAACGCTGAAACGATTTCACCGAATTTAATCAGTCATAAATGTGGTAAACACTGTTACTATGCACTGATACCGGAAAGCTCAAAATTGTATCAAAAAAATGCCAAAAACATTGCTTATAATCATGAGTTTATGAAAGGTTTATTACAAGAAAAGCTGCTGCTAACTTCACACGGTTCCACCATTCGACATCAAATTGAATATCTCATTCAAAAATATAAAATCCAACCAAACATCATATTGGAAAGTAGTAATATTTTTACGATTGTTGAGCTTGCCAAAAAAGGGGTTGGTGTGACTTTTATACCGGAAAGTGTCAGCATCAATAATAAACCGGATGATGTTGCTTACAACTTGATTCCATTACCTTTGGAACTCATTTCACTGAGTTATTTTATTGCATACTCTGCCAATAAAACGCTTAGTGTTGCAGAAAAGGAGCTGATCAAACTTTTTGTATCATCTTTTGATAAAAAGGAACAGACCAATAATTTAAAAGTTAAATAAAACCAGTTAATTAAATTTAAATCAACAACCCTTTTGAGCTCGCAAATTCACGATTTACGGTCACAACCATTCCTTCGATATTTGCCATTTTGTTTATCCGCTGAATAACTTGTCTGGCATCATTGCCATACAGTTGTGTTGTCCAAATTTCGCCATCAAGCGCATGCTCGCTCACAATAGTTATACTTTCTACATCAGTTTGAACAGGATAACCGGTTTTGCTATCAAAAATATGGTGATAAGTTTTACCGTTATAACAAAATGTTCGTTCATAAATGCCCGAAGTTACCACCGACTGATTCTTGATTTTCAAAGCAGCAATGACATTGCCTCTGGCTAAAAATGGATTTTGAATGCCAACCTGCCAATATCCATCCTCATGAAAAGGACAGTCGCCAAAAGTTAATACATTGCCTCCTAAATCGATATAAGCTGATTTGGCATGTTGCTGTATAAAAAACGCAATAATTTTATCAGCAAAATAGCCTTTGGCTAATGCACCAAGATCAATTGCCATGCCTGGTTTTGTTAAAAATACCGACTGATTTGTGTCATCTAAGATAATGTCATTAGGATCAATGAGTTGTAATCGTTCGTCGATCTCTGCTTTTGAAGGATAACGTGCATCTGCAAATCCTACCCGCCAAGCTTGAATTAGCGGACCTATAGCAATATTTAAAAAACTATTTTCAGCCAAACTATGCGTTTTACCTATTTTGATGAGGGTAAAAAGATCTGATTGTAATTTTACCGGTTTGATACCGGCATTAAGATTAACTTGCATCAGTTCTGAACTCGAATTGTTAGCACTAAATCGGCGCTCATAGTCAATTAATCGCTTTTGAGCTTCGTTTAATATCCGTTGTGGGCTGTCATGCTGTAGCCAGATTTGAATTTTTGTGCCCATCAAATTAAGCACACGCTTATCTTGATTCATTTTACTGATTCCTAAAATTAATCTTTCAACACATTATAGCGATAAAATAGTAAAAGCGATCGATTAGAATAAATGAACTAAACAAAGAATTAGCCAATCAAAATGTAAATATATCATTACACCCAATATCTCTAAGTTATTTTTATCAGGTTATCATCTATAAAAAAGAGTTTAATTATATAGTTTAATCTATAAGAAATTCGAAATTATGTAAAATTCCAAAAATTTAGTTTACTGATATGTATTTTTGTGTTTACATAATGAGCGTTTATGTAATTAATATTTTACATATAAAATATTTGAATGATTTTAACAAGGAAAATAAAAATGTTAAAAGATACACTGAATAATGTCCGAATCCATGACGAACATATGTTGGTAACACCAGAAGAAATAAAAAAGCTTTACCCACTGTCAGTTGAATTAGAAAATCAAATTGCATCTTCTCGTCAAACGATTGTCGATATTTTAGAACGTCGTGATCACCGATTACTTATTGTTTGTGGTCCTTGCTCGATACATGATCCTGAGGCAGCAATAGAATATGCTCATAAACTTAAGAAGCTTGCCGATGAAGTTAAAGATAACCTATTTATCGTTATGCGAGTATATTTTGAAAAACCAAGAACGACAGTTGGTTGGAAAGGGATGATAAATGATCCCCATATGGATAGTTCGTTTGATATTGAGCATGGTTTAAAAAAAGCGCGTAAGTTACTTCTTGATATCACAAAAATTGGTTTACCTATTGCAACAGAAGCATTAGATCCTAATACTCCCCAATATATTGGCGATTTGATTAGTTGGGCAGCTATTGGAGCACGAACAACGGAATCGCAAACACATCGAGAAATGGCATCGGGTCTATCAATGCCGGTCGGTTTTAAAAATGGGACTGACGGTAGCTTAGATGTCGCAATTAATGCCATGAAATCGGCTTCAATGGGGCATCGTTTTGTAGGCATCAATCAACAAGGTCAAGTAACTGTATTACAAACATTAGGCAATCCACATGGTCATGTCATTTTACGTGGTGGCAAAACACCTAATTATGATGCTGAAAATGTCGCACTGTGTGAAATTCAAATGCAAAAAGCCGGGCTATTACCAAACTTAATGATCGATTGTAGCCACGCTAATTCAAATAAAGATTATCGCAACCAGCCAATTGTGGCCAACTCAATTATTGAGCAAATTGAACATGGCAATAACTCAATTATAGGTGTGATGATTGAAAGTAATTTGAATGAAGGGAATCAGTCTTCTGAGCAACCCAAAGAAAACTTTAAATATGGGGTATCAGTAACGGATGCTTGTATTAGTTGGGAAACAACTGATCAGTTATTACGAAAAATGGATACCCTTTTAGCTAAGCCACTTACTGACAGGCAAAAACAGCCACCTAAAATTTAATGGTTTTATGACCAATGATATAGTATCGCCGACAAAATGTCGGCGATTTTATTATCCAAGTTGTTTACGCGCGTTACGGAATATGCGCATCCAAGGGCTATCTTCCCCCCAATTATCAGGATGCCAAGAATTGGTCACAGTTCTAAATACCCGCTCAGGATGAGGCATCATAATCGTTGCACGCCCATCTTGCGACGTTACCGCTGTGATACCATTTGGTGAGCCATTTGGATTAGCAGGATACTGCTCAGTAACTTGCCCAAAGTTATCGATATAACGTAAAACAATTAAGTTTGACGCTTCTAAATTAGCTAGGTGCGCTTCATCTTTCACTTCAACATGCCCTTCACCATGCGAAACAGCGATTGGCATATGTGAGCCAGCCATATCGCTAAACAGTAAAGAAGGACTTTGTTGGATTTGAACTAAACTAAAGCGTGCTTCGAAGCGCTCTGACACATTTCGCACAAAACGTGGCCATAACTGAGCGCCGGGGATAAGATCTTTTAAATTGGACATCATTTGACAGCCATTACACACCCCTAACGATAATGTGTCATTTCGCTCAAAGAACTGTGCAAACTCATTACGCACTTGTTCATTAAACAGTATTGATTTAGCCCAGCCTTCACCTGCACCTAGAACATCGCCATAAGAGAAGCCGCCACAGGCAACTAGCGTCTTAAATTGATTTAGCGATACTCGACCTTTTAATAGATCCGTCATATGGACATCAATTGCTTCAAAACCTGCTCTGTCAAACGCTGCTGCCATTTCAACATGAGAGTTAACCCCTTGTTCACGTAAAATGGCAACTTTTGGTTTTATGCCTTTAACAATATAAGGAGCGGCAATATCATCTTGCAAATCGAAGGTTAATTTTACATTTAGCCCCGGATCGCTTTCATCTTGTTTTGTTTGATACTCTTGATCAGCACATTGCGGATTATCTCGTAAACGTTGCATTTGCCACGTCGTTTGTGCCCACCATGTACGAAGCGTTAAACGTGATTCACTATAAATGACCGCTGATTTATTTCGTACAATAAATTGTTGTCCGACTTTTGCTTGCCCCAGAAGATGAACTGCATGCGATAAACCAAAGCGATTAAAACAAGCCATGACATCATCTAAACGATCATTAGCAACTTGAATAACAGCACCTAACTCTTCGTTAAATAACGAAGCAATAAAGTCATGGCCTAGTGTAGTAATATCAACATCAATGCCACAATGGCCTGCAAAAGCCATTTCTGCTAATGTCACAATTAATCCACCATCAGAACGATCATGGTAAGCCAAGAGCATATCTTGAGCAACAAGGCTTTGTATTGCTTGATAAAAAGCGGCAAGCTCTTTGGCATCATGCACATCGGCCGTTTTTTGTCCTAAACTTCGATAAACTTGAGCGAGTGCGGTGGCACCTAACGCCTGATGACCTTTAGAGAGATCGATTAGCAATAACGTATTATCAACATTTGTGCTGAGCTGTGGTGTCACTGTTTTACGGACATCTTCAACTCGCGCAAAAGCTGAGATAACTAATGATAATGGCGATGTCACTGATTTTTGTTCGCCATTTTGTTGCCATGTTGTTTTCATTGACATGGAATCTTTGCCAACAGGGATCGCTAATCCTAAAGCCGGACACAGCTCTTCCCCAATGGCTTTAACCGCTTGATAAAGCCCCGCATCTTCACCGGGATGCCCCGCTGCTGCCATCCAGTTTGCTGAAAGCTTGATGCGTTTAATATCACCAATATTGGTTGCCGCTATATTGGTAATGGCTTCGCCTACCGCTAACCTTGCTGATGCGGCAAAGTTTAGTAATGCAACCGGTGCACGCTCACCCATTGACATAGCTTCACCATAATAACTATCTAAACTGGCGGTTGTTACGGCACAATCCGCTACCGGAACTTGCCAAGGACCAATCATCTGATCTCGAGCAACCATGCCAGTCACAGAGCGGTCACCAATGGTGATTAAAAATGTTTTTTCGGCAACAGTGGGTAAATGTAATACACGCTTGACAGCATCGTAGAGATTTATGTCAGTAGTTGAGAAATTATCACCAGACGCTTGATAAGTTTTGACGTCTCTTAACATTTTAGGTGTTTTACCCAATAATACATCCAGCGGTAAATCGATCGGATTATTATTAAAATATTCATCATGTAACTTAACTGATTTGTTAAAAGTGGCTTCACCAATAACGGCATAAGGCGCTCGTTCACGTTGGCAAAGCTTATCGAACAAATCTAGACTATCAGGATGTATTGCCAGAACATAACGTTCTTGCGACTCATTACACCAAATTTCGAGTGGTGTCATGCCAGGTTCATCATTCAAAATTTTACGCAATTCAAATTGACCGCCACAACCACCGTCGCTTACTAACTCTGGCATAGCATTGGATAAGCCACCAGCACCAACATCATGAATAAATAATATCGGGTTATCTTTGCCTAGCTGCCAACAACGGTCGATCACCTCCTGACAACGGCGCTCCATTTCCGGATTATCACGTTGAACGGAGGCAAAATCGAGATCGGCATCAGATTGACCCGATGTCATCGATGAGGCTGCACCACCGCCTAACCCAATATTCATTGCTGGCCCACCTAAAACAATCAATTTAGAGCCAGCAGGAAACTCGCCTTTTTGAATGTGTTCACGACGAATATTTCCCATTCCTCCAGCCAGCATAATCGGCTTATGATAACCACGCAGTTCATAACCGTTATAACTGTTAACGTGTTCTTCATAGGTACGGAAATATCCCAACAATGCAGGTCGACCAAACTCATTATTAAATGCCGCCCCACCTAATGGGCCATCAATCATAATATCAAGCGCCGTCACAATGCGATCCGGTTTACCAAAATCTTGTTCCCACGGCTGCTCAAAGTTGGGGATGCGCAAATTAGATACGGAAAAGCCAACTAAACCGGCTTTAGGTTTTGCTCCACGCCCGGTTGCGCCTTCATCGCGAATTTCACCACCACTTCCGGTTGCCGCTCCCGGCCAAGGTGATATTGCTGTTGGATGGTTATGGGTTTCAACTTTCATCAAAATATCGGCATATTCTTGATGATATTGGTAAGTTTGATTCTCACTATCAGCAAAAAAACGCCCGACTTGAGAGCCGTTCATAACCGCTGCATTATCTTTATAAGCAGATGAAACATAGTCTGGCGTTTTTTCAAATGTATTTTTGATCATCTTAAATAACGATTTAGACTGTTTTTGACCATCAATAATCCAATCAGCATTGAATATTTTATGTCGGCAATGTTCTGAGTTAGCCTGCGCAAACATGTAAAGCTCTACATCCGTTGGATTGCGATTAAGTTTTTGGAAGCTTTCAACTAAATAGTCGATTTCATCAGGTGCTAATGCTAAACCTAGTTTAACATTTGCTAATTCCAAAGCCTTACGACCTTGCGCGAGCAGATCAATGGTAGTAACAGGTGCTGGTGATTCAACTTTAAATAATAATTCTGCTTGTTCCAAAGAAGTTAATACCGTTTCCATCATGCGGTCATGAATGAGTGCCAAAAAATCACTTTTTTGTGCCGCTGTTAATGATGAATCAACTTGAACATAATAGGCAATACCACGTTCTATGCGATGGATTTGGGTTAAACCACAGTTATGCGCAATGTCGGTGGCTTTAGAAGACCATGGTGAAATAGTTCCTGTTCTTGGGGTAACTAAATATAGCGTTTTGTTGGATTTATCCAAAATATCAATTTGAGCGCTTTTAGGACCATATTGTAATAATCTTTCGAGCGTTGCTTGTTGAGTTGAATTTAATTCCTCAACTAAATCAACAAAATGCAAATATTGCGCCTCAATATTGATAACAGGAATCGATTTTTCACGGCATGCGGATAGGATTTTACTAATACGAAATGCAGATAAAGCAGAAGAACCAGCTAAAATTTTCATGCTAAGTACTCTTTTTAAGCCAAAACAGGTAAAAATAGAGCAATATTATAAAAGAAAGTCAATGAGCTGGCTATAATTAAAACAACAGATATTTTTTCTAAAAAGTGTCTGGTTTTATTAATCGTTGCTGATAAATCCAATACAATATTGTATATATTGCTTTGCAATATTTTGTAGTCAAAATACTTTTAGTTACGCTCTTTAAGCGGCTTAATATTATTAGGTAAGTATGAAATTTAATCATCCTATTGAGTAATTAAGGATTTACTGTAGATTAAGATAAAAAATTAGCCTCTTTTCTAACTAATAATTAAAACAAAGATCATTCATTAGTACCCATTCTAAAATATAAGGAATAATAAAGTGGAGTTTATTTTTGCTTTACTCGTTTTTATAATCATCATTGTTTTACTTTGTATTATTGCTTTTTTGAAACAGTATATTACTGTTCAACAAGAACAAGTGGCTGAGTTACAAAAAAAGCTATCACAGCTTACGCTAGAGAATATCGTTGCAGATAGAAACAATTGTAAGCCGTTAGATTGTGCAACTTTAGATAAACAATCACTATCAATGACCTCACAAATAGATAGTACTAACAAATCCAGTCAAATAGCCACAGAGACAAAGATTAATCATCACGCCTCATCTATAAATAGTGATCAAAATAATAAAGCGGCAAATAAGCTCAATAAATCTCATCGAGTAGTTAAAACTAGTTTCAGTTATAAGCTCTTTAGTTGGTTTATCATCGGAAATAAGATTACTCAACTGGGTATTGCGATACTTTTTTTAGGATTGAGTTCTTTATTTAATTATATTTTTCAACATCAACAAATTACCCCTGAGTTAATAATTTTGGGTGCGTTAGTTATCAGTTTTGGTTTATTAATAATTGGTTGGAAATTAAGACATAAACGTAAAATATATGCCGCTATTTTACAAGGTGGTGCCATTGCTATTTTATACCTTATTACCTTTGCCGCCTACCTATTGTATGGATTTATACCATTAACACTGGCTTTTCTATTGTTAGTACTGATTTGTGCAGTGAATATTTTATTTGCTGTTTTACAAAAAGCGCAAACTTTAACTTTCATTGCGTTTATCGGTGGCTATCTGGCGCCCATGGTTTTATCCAATAGCTTGGATAATTTGATTGTGTTATTTAGCTATTATCTAATATTATCAAGTCTTATTTTGGTTATTAATATTATTCAATCCTGGCGAATCCTTATTTTAATTGGTTTTTTCTTCTCTTTTATTCCACAAATTTTCATATTAAAAGAGCACTTTCGTCCTGAAATTTATACACAATGGCAGATATATATCATTGTTAATATGCTAATTTACGGTATTTTGGCGACTTTATTACCTTTGACAAAAACGCAGACGCATCAACGTCATCCAAATTGGGGTGATTTTATTTTACTATTTGGTACACCATTGTTAGGTTTTATTTTGCAATATTCCATTACCTGTCAATGGCAGTTTGGACCATTAGTCTCAGCATTAGCTTTTGGCCTTTTTTATATTATTGGCGCTTATCTTATATTTCGTCTGTGGTTAACATCTGAAAAAAAACTCTTTTTATCATGGCTTGCTATTGGTGTTACCTTTTGCTCACTCATCATACTATTCGTCGTCGATATGTCTTTAACTTCTTTGTTTATATTACTCGGTGGAAGCGCAGTGGGCTGGATAATGTTATCTAAAAAAAGCTATCGTATGGCTGCATTAAATATCATTATTATTTTCATAAGTTTCATTTATACATGTGGGGCTATTGAAACGATAGAGTCTAATAATATTTTAACCATTTCAATCTTGAGTATTACTAGCTTAACTTTATTAATTAACGGATGTTTATGGCATTATTATGCAAAGAATATCGATTATGTTATGTTTATTAAAATAGGGTATTTAGTTTTTACAATAGCAATATGGATTGCAATGATATCAATTAGCGCACCTAAAATTACCAATTATAATATGCCATCAATACTTATGCCTTATCTGTTAGGCTTTACAGTGTCAACTTGGTTATGGTATTTACTTGGCAAGATACTTAATTGGCAAGCGCTCAGGTATTCAGTCTTTATTTTATGGTTTGTTATACCTTCAATATTGTTGTTTAGTAAATTCTATCACTACTACTATTTAAATTTTGATATTTGGAATTTAGTTTGGGTTATTGCCCTAATTAGTTGTTACTATTATTTAGATAGTCTTAAAAAATTGACCTCCAATAATAATGTTCAATCAGAAAATCAAACTATTCATGCATTACTTATTTTATTGCATCTTAGTTTATTTTTTATGATTTTCATTGGATTCTATCGTGAGATAATGCATTTAATTAATCAATTAGTAGAATGTTATTCGCTGAAATGGTGCATTATCATTACTTGTGAAAGTTGTATTATTTTAATTTTCTATCTACTCATTAAGTACCAAACCACGACAAAACAATCACTTTTGAAATATTATTGGACAGTCGGTCTACTGCCTGTCGTTATCTTGATAGTATACCAGTTGTCCGTAGGACTTATCTTGAGTAGAGATATCATTCACGGTTATGTTATCCCAATATTTAATCCATTAGAGGCCTGTGCCATTTTTGGCATAATAATGCTCGGCATTTGGATAAAAGTTAAGGAACATATTTTACAGTTAGATACGGATAATATTTCTTTGAATACTTCAAAGATACTACTTAACTTGCTTATTTTTTTCTGGGTAAATAGTATTTTACTGCATGCTTTAGCTCAAGCAACAGATACCGTTTGGCCAGCTCTTTATTTATGGCAAGATAATTTCATACAGGTATCAATTTCACTATTTTGGATGTTAAGTGCAGTGATATTAGTCATCATTGGCAATCATTTTTCAAAGCGGAGTATTTGGTATACCGGGGTAAGTATTCAAGCGATAGTTATCATAAAATCGATATTTGTTGATTACAACGAACTCGATAGATTGGCCAATGCATTAGCCTTTATTGGCCTCGCTTTGTTTATGTTGATTATTGGTTATTGTGCACCATTACCTTCCGAAAACAACGCTAAGGATAAAGAATAAAATTAATCATAAAGTATATCAACAGGAGGCAGATGCCTTATTAACGTGTCTGCCCAATAGATATCGTCAATGGAAGATTAACCGCAAAGGTCTTATGCGATCAGCAATTTTTATCTCAAACAAAATTTTTTTAAATTTGTTTAATAAAAAATTGAAAAAGAAAAATTGCCGACATCGGTCGGCAATGATTATAAATTATGCTACGTTAGAGCTATCTCTCAAACCTACTGTTCGATTAAAGACTAAATGATCTTCAGTTGCATATTTACTGTCTAAACAAAAGTAACCTTCACGTTCAAATTGATATGCTTGACCAACTTTAGCATTTTGTAAGTTTGGCTCAACAAAGCCTTGTTTGATTTCTAAAGAAGCTGGGTTAATAGTGGATAAGAAATCTTCCGCAGCTCCCGGATTTGGCGTATTAAATAAGCGATCATATAGACGGATTTCAGCCGGTTTAGCAAATTTAGCCGACACCCAATGAATAACCCCCTTAATTTTACGACCGTCTTGCGGATTTTTGTTTAAGGTATCGGGATCATAACTACAAAAAATAGTTTGAATATTGCCTTGCGCATCTTTTTCAACTCGATCAGCCCGAATGACATAGGCATTACGTAAACGCACTTCCTTACCTAACACTAAGCGTTTGTAATTTTTGTTTGCTTCTTCTCTAAAATCGGCACGATCAATATAGATTTCACGAGTAAATGTCACTTCTCGGTTACCTAATTCAGGACGATTAGGGTGATTTGGGCAGCTAAGGACTTCATCAATAGTATCGGAGAAGTTTTCAATAACAACCTTAACCGGATCAAGGACTGCCATTGCTCTAGGTGCATTTTCGTTAAGGTCTTCACGTATACAAAATTCTAATGTACTCATTTCGACAGTATTTTCTTGTTTAGTGACCCCTATACGACGACAAAACTCTCGAATCGATGCAGGTGTATAACCACGACGACGAAGACCCGATACCGTAGGCATACGTGGATCATTCCAGCCATCAACTATTTTTTCTGATACCAATTGAGTTAATTTACGTTTTGAAGTAATTGCGTACTCTAAATTTAATCGTGAGAACTCATATTGATGAGGTCGAGCTTCAATTGTAATATTATCTAATACCCAATCATATAAGCGACGATTGTCTTGAAACTCAAGTGTACAAAGTGAGTGAGTGATATTTTCAATCGCATCAGAAATACAGTGAGTGAAATCATACATTGGGTAGATACACCATTTATTACCGGTTTGATGATGTTCAGCAAATTTAATTCGATAGAGCACCGGATCACGCATCACAATAAACGGCGAAGCCATATCAATTTTGGCTCTTAGGCAAGCTTTCCCTTCAGCAAATTTGCCTTCTTTCATTTGAATAAATAGCGCTAAATTTTCATCGATACTTCGATCACGGTATGGGCTATTTTTACCCGGCTCAGTAAGCGTACCGCGATACTGACGAATCTCATCGGCTGAAAGTTCATCTACGTAAGCAAGCCCCTTATTTATTAGCTCAATGGCATACTCATAAAGTCGATCAAAATAATCAGATGAGTAACAGATTTCACCGTCCCACTGGAAACCTAACCAACGTACATCTTCTTTGATAGATTCAACATATTCAATATCTTCTTTAGCCGGGTTGGTATCATCAAAACGTAAATTACATTTACCCTGATAATCTTGGGCTATGCCAAAATTTAAGCAGATTGATTTAGCATGACCGATATGTAAATAACCATTCGGTTCAGGCGGAAAACGGGTATGCGTGGTTTTATATTTTCCAGCAGCCAGATCGGCATCAATAATTTGACGTATAAAGTTAGTTGGACGAGTTTCAGTCTCTGTCGGTAGTGAACCGCTCATAAAAAACCTCTGATTATTTGTTTACTAATGACGAATTTAAACTTAGTTTTGTCATCTTTATCATTTTGACCAAAGAATATAACAAATTTTTTGTTTTTCTGAAATGGGAAAACCGGGTATTTAAATTCGCTCAAATATTTTTTGCTTAAACACCCCCATTTTCTGAAACTTCTTGTCAAGAATAATATCTAATGCATCATTTTTAAATATTGTTGATCATACTTTTAATTGTGTGTAACTGGCTATTTTTACTCAAAACGATTGAGTGTTACTAAGCGATAACAATCGCATATGAGTGACGTTTTTTGACAAAGCGCATGGCTGCAATCCTAACTGAGTTGATAGCTGGCGATAATAAAAAACACTATTTAATTTTGCGTTTTTATTTGTCATTAAGCCTACAAAATAGTCAGCTAATAACTATTTTGACTCGGTTTGGTTAATGAGCTATTTTAGACTCATGACAATAACGATAGCTTATTCATCACCCGATTTTAAAGAAACAACAAATCTGGCACCACCCAGCGGGCTGGTGACGACAAAGGCTTTACCACCATGAAATTCTGCCATTAATTTTACATAAGCTAACCCAAGACCATATCCACCCGTTGAACGAGTTCGACTGGTATCGAGTCTGGCAAATGGCATAAAGATTTTTTCACGGGCATCAAATGGGATCCCGGCACCGTCGTCATCAATTTCAAAAATGACTCTATTTTCTTGTTTAGATATATTTAATACCGCTTTATGCGCTGCATACTTAAACGCATTGAGTAATAAATTTTTAACAATCGTTTCAACAAGGTTTATATCAACGCTAGCCCGTGCATCTTGGCAATTACAGACTAATTCAAAACCTTGCGGTTTAAATAATTCTAGCGACTGGCAAATCTTTTCGCCTAACTGTTTTAACCAGACAGTTGTATAATTTAATTCGATATTATTTTGATGCATCTTAAAGTAACTTAAGCTGGCATTAATCAGCGTTTCAAGTTCATTAATATCATCACTTATCCCTTTTTGAAGCTGTCGCTTTTCCTGCTCATTATCACTTTCTTCAAGCATACTTAATTCAAAACGCATTCGTGCCAAAGGTGTTCTTAGCTCATGCGCCATAGCATGAGAAA
Organism: Gilliamella sp. B2923; assembly: GCF_026536565.1. Taxonomy (NCBI): domain Bacteria; kingdom Pseudomonadati; phylum Pseudomonadota; class Gammaproteobacteria; order Orbales; family Orbaceae; genus Gilliamella; species Gilliamella sp. B2923. Next base: position 40,443 of record NZ_JAFNNZ010000006.1, read on the forward strand.
TGGTTTGATTGGTACTCACTAAATGTTCGATATGGGTTCCCATGTTATTGAGAACATTGGCGAGTGGTTTAAACAACCAGCCTTTAACATTATGAGTTCTAGCCTTTAAGTTACCTTGTCCGAGTTGCTCAGCGGTTTGTCTAATATGGACTAAATCTTTCCATACTGCGCTAAAAGCAAAATAGATTAAAATAAAAAAGACAATTGCGCTAAACAGCGCCCAAATAATAAGAAAGACACTTAATGACATGGTATTTGATTCTAAAATATCACGCATTAAAATTGGCCCCAATTGGAGTATATTGCCATTATTGAGATCCATATACACCACCTCTTTGTCGCCATCATAAGCAAAATCGAGTTGCTCTAATTCTTTTTTTATCGAATGAGGTAATGGCGTTTTGGCCGATAACACTTTTATTGGATAACCAAAATAGGGCTGTAATTCGTTTACCACTTCTTGCAGAGGTTTATCTTTGTTTTCATCAATTTGTTTGCGAATCAAGTTAACGGTACCACGCTGTGATTCACGAAACACAACATGGTCATCGGGCATATCAGTTAATGATGAAGGCAATGAGTCGAAAACTAATAATGCACCATAGGCAATGATACATTGTAATGAAAGTAAGATAATAAGATAAAATACGATACGACGATTGAAAAATAGCGGTTTAGCTAATAGTTGTCTCAATGATTATCTCCCTCTCGCATAAATAAATAGCCTTTACCCCGAACAGTTTTGATTCGTGACGGGTTATCCGGATCATCAAGCAGTTTGCGACGTAATCTTGAAATACGTGCATCAATCGATCGGTCACTACCATCAAAATCGATTCCTCTGACTTGCGAAAAAATATCATCGCGCGACAAGATTTTGCCGGCATTGCTGGCTAATAACCAAAGTAGATCAAATTCTGCTGTAGTCAGATCGATCTCTTGATTATCGAGTAGTACTTTGCGGTTTTCACCGTCAATAATCAGATTATCAAAGATTATGGATTTATTGTTTAATGTGATAACTTGATCTTTTGCGTTCTCTTTATCAGATTCAATTTGTTTGCGACGCAGTAATGCTCGAATACGGGCCAGCAGTAATCTTGGCTCAATCGGTTTTGCCAGATAATCATCAGCACCTAACTCTAAACCGACAATTTCATCGATATTATCTTCGCTAGCTGTCATGATCAAAATATAATTGGTAAACCATGTTCGTATATCTCGGCAGATATCAAAGCCAGACTTTTCGGGTAACATCACATCTAAAATGACCAAGTCGGGATTGATTTCCTGGATTTTTTCTTCAGCACCTTTACCACTATTATGCCAATCAACAAGATACCCTTGTCGAATTAGATAAACTTGAATTAAATTGGCTAGCTTTTCGTCATCTTCGATGATTAATATATGTTCACTCATTAGTCTTTCTCATTACCGTAGCTTGTACTTAGAGAGACTCTATTATACAGGCAATTTTCTGCTCGTTACAAAATATATACAAAGAGGCTACAAAGTTTAATGCAACTCTATGAGAAAATTTGCGCCAATATATTTAAATAGGCTATTTTTATTTTAAACATGAATAATTTTTCATCAATTGCAAATCATCTTTTTTCTCCAGCTTATGCACAACATCGAACTCCGATTGTATTGTGTGATTTCGATGGCACAATCAGTGTTAAAGATGTCACTGATACTTTGCTAAGCCATTTTGGTCAAGATGGCTGTGATGAGCTTGAAGAACTATGGGTTAGTGGCAAAATTGGTTCACAAGAGTGTATGAGTAAACAGATCGCACTAATGGATGCCAGTTTAGAAGAGCTTAACGAAGTTTTGTCGCAAATTGAAATTGATCCGGCGTTTAAATCCTTTGTTGATTATACCGAAAAAAATAACATTCCGGTGCATATTGTCAGTGACGGCTTAGATTATGCAATCGAATTTGTGTTAAAACGCCACGGTATTGAGAATTTACCGATTTTTGCCAATAAATTATTGCATGATAATGAGCGAAGCTGGCGTTTAGAATTTCCTTATGCAAATAAGGACTGTATCAAACAAAGTGGTAATTGCAAATGTAATCATGTCAAAAAACAGCAATATTTTCCACAAATTCTGTATGTTGGCGACGGAACATCTGACTATTGTGTGTCTCATCATGTGGATTTAGTTTTTGCCAAAGACAAACTTATTCAATATTGTGAAAACAATAACATTGAGCACTGTGCTATTAAAAGTTTTGCTGATGTAACTGAAGCGTTAAAACAGTCTCAGCAAGCGCTTATCCCAGTTATGATGGTAAAATGATACAGGAACAATAATGAGTACAATTGAAGATTTATCTTATTTTTTACCAGGCAATAAAAATGGCGTGCTTTTAATTCATGGATTAACCGGCACACCTAATGAGATGCGAATATTAGCTAATGGTTTACATAAAGCAGGATTCACAGTTTATGCCGTTCAATTAGCTGGCCACTGTGGTACCGAAGAAGATCTTTGTAAAACAACATGGCAAGATTGGTATAAAAGCGTGCAAGATGGCGCAGATTATTTGGCTCAACACGTAGATAACCTATTTGTAGCAGGATTATCCATGGGCGCACTGCTGGCACTTAAACTTGCCGCTGATAGACCAAACCAAATTAAAGGTGTTGGCGTGTTGGCTCCAACATTTTATTATGACGGTTGGAGTATGCCTTTTTGGGCAAAAAAATTCTTCTTTTTGTTGGTCTATTTAAAAAAATTCGGCCTCTTTCAAAAAGTCTCTTTTATCGAAAAACCGCCTTACGGTCTGAAAGATGAAAGAATTCGTGCGGTAGTTTCAGAAAGTATGCTAAGTGGTGATGCGGCATCAGCAGGACTTGCGGGCAATCCTTTTCCGGCATTAGCAGAAATGCAATTATTAGCTAAAAATGTACGTCAAGCACTGCCTAAAGTTACATCGCCCTGTTTGATTATGCACTCAGGCAATGATGATATTGCCAATATTGATACTAATGCCAGATTGGTTGAAAAAAAGGTATCGGGATCCACAAAATTAGTTGTACTCAATGATAGTTATCACTTAATTACTATCGATAGTCAGCGCCGTGAAGTTATCAAAGAATGTGCTTCATTTTTCAATGAAATTGCGCAAGGAACAACAGCATAATGACACCTTTAGTTATCTTCCTTTGGGTCAGCAATATCTGTTTTGATACTTTGGGGCAAGTTGCCTTTAAATATGCAGCGATATCGCCAAACAATCGAGATGGTTGGTATTATTGGATTGATTTGGCTAAAAATCATTGGATTTGGATCGGTATCGTCTCGTATGTTGCAGAATTTTTATTGTGGCTAGCATTTTTGACCTTAGTGCCATTATCACAAGGTGTACTGCTTGCCTCGTTTAATATTATTACCATAATGTTAGTCGGTCGAGTGCTGTTTAAAGAATTACTCACGTTTTATCGCATCATTGGTATGTTACTAATCACAGCCGGTGTGATCTTTGTTGGGATGTCTTAATATGGCTAGATTCTATTTGATTGGTTTTACCGTCCTTCTATTTTTTGACACTATTGCGCAATGTAGCTTTAAATTAACAGCTATCCACGCTCAACCATTGGCAATGAGTATTGAATGGTTAGTAAGAGTATTTACCAACCCATGGATATATATATCCATTGCCGGGTATGTACTAACGTTTTTCACTTGGATGACGTTATTAAAAAAGGCGCCGGTAGGACCAGCTTTTGCCGCCTCTCATTTTGAAGTCGTTACGGTAATGATTGCGTCGATTTGGTTGTTTAATGAACAAATCACTTTATATAAATTGATTGGCACCATACTGATTATTTCGGGAATTTTATTTTTAGCCCTAGCTGAAAGTCAGATAGCTAAGCAAAATAAAGATAACCATGCACACTAAATTCAAATCTTAAAGATAATAATGTCGGCGGCATACCATCACAATGCCGCGACTTATTGTTGCTGTTACCTTACTATTTAAGCTAATGCATTTAATAGCGTTAAATTAAGCTGATGCTGCTCTTGCTGCCAATCGTTTAATTTATCCGGGGAGATGGCGGGTTGTTTATCTAACGAACTAAGCAAACGTTTAAACCAATTAGTCGGTTGCCAAATTGACAGTTCACCGGTAATGTCACTGCCGATAATACGCTGCTTAATTGATGATATTGTATCAAGCAAATGATAGGTTTGTAGTTGTCCTTGATCCCAATTGGTATGAATGACTTTCTCACTTAGTGCATCTTTATCAATGGATAGATAGATCGGCTCAGCACTGTGATACTGTTCAGATAAGAAACCGGCAATCAGATCATCAGGCGTGTCAAAATGGCGAAAGGCATGGCCCAAACCAATTTTTTTAGCCCATTTAACATTGACATCCAAACTCCAATAAGTCAGTTTTTTGTGAAAAAGTGGTTTCCATCTATTTTCCCAAAAATGAGATAGACCGATATCATTAGAGGTGATGCCTAAGACATGAACATGGCTAACAAAGGGTAAGCTGGCAACATAGCTAACCCATGAACCACAATGAATACCGAACAAATAACGCATATTATCCGGATGATTATCAAAAATGACGACTTGAATCGGATTGTCGGCGGAATATTGCTTAGCTAAACGCTCAATGAGTAACAGTGAAATATGATGATAATCACCACTTCCCAGCAAAACTGTTCCATAATGTGCCGGTAAAAGTTGTTGAAGTTGTGCATCAAATTTTCGAAAAGCCTTCTTTGAACAACCAAATCGAATAGTGTCTTGCCATTTTGTCACATCAATAGTCGTTGCAGGCGTTATTTCACCCACACTCTGATCGAAGTCAAGTATAACAGGACATGTCATGCTACTTTCTCCTTGTCACTTTCAAAGTGACCAATCAGTTTACTTAATATGAATCTTAATAATGGGTTACGGATATAAACTAAATGCTTAGTTAGCGTAAAATTAGCGCCTAATGATGCTTTCACTTCAGGATCAGTCCAACCGGCTATATAGTGGCTAAACCCTTGTTCAAGAGCGTACTGTAGATTGACAAACCAACTAACAAAATAGAGATTTAGTTCTCTAGCTTGCGGATACACCATACCAATATACTTATCGACCAGCATATTATTGACAACAAAACAGATATTATATCCAATTAATTCATTATTATGATAATAAGTAAAAATACGTGCTTGTGCTGATTTACTTTGTAATAATTGCATAAAAAACGGTTTGGTTAATTGATCAAAATGAATTTCACTTTGTTCATAGACATTCAGATAAAGTTGATAATATTTATCTAAAATGGCTTGATCAAAAAAACAGTCATCTCCGCTATTTAAAACATTAATCTCTAGTTTTTCCCGTGATTTTAATTTACGTCTAAAATTTTTACGACGACTGTAAGAAAAACGCGAGAAAACTTCATCAATATTATCAAAATCAATAGCTAGCCAAGCCAAAGCCTGCCCTTCAACTTCAATAAATCCTAAATTTTTTAAAGCAGAAATAAGCGCCGTTGAATATTGATTATCTTGTTCACTAAGTAAAGGAGAATCTAAAGGTAGATCTTTAACAATAACAAACGGATATTGTTTGGTATAAGCTTTTTTTAAATCATCTGCCAGCTGTTTTGCCGTAACTTTGTTAGTCAGTAATCCATATTCAGAAACTGTTGTTCCAACAAAACAGGTTTTCGGTTGTAACCAATGCTGCCATTTTTTGTAGAAAGGTATTTTTTGTACTTTATGTTTAAAATCATCATCAGCAGTCGTCAACAAATCAAACTTAGCACTAAACATCGGCACGTCATCTTGATTTATCCATGCCGAAAAATCCTTTGGCGGATGCAATAAAAAATTTTCGACAATTTCGTTAGGTTCTAGCTGATTGATATATTTCATATTTTTTTAATGATTGGTGTAAATTGTGTTCCCGCCAACGAATGTTGACGGGATGATCAGAATTTAATAATTAAAGTTCTTTTTTCGCTCGTGTAATTAATTGATCAAGTAATTCGATACCTTGATCAATCTCTTGACGGGTAATATGTAGAGACGGTGCAAAAGTGATGACGTTTTTATAATAACCACCAATATCAAGCACTAAGCCCATTTTGTTACCTTTCCAATCAAGATCGCCTGACATACCGATATCAACCATTTTATCAACTAAAGCCTTATTAGCTGTAAAACCATCTTCAGTACAAATTTCAGCACGAAGCGCAAGACCTAAGCCATCAACTTCACCAATTTCTTTATGTTTTTTCTCAAGTGTTTTAAGACCTTCAAGGAAGTAAGCTCCACTCTCCATAACCATTTTTTCGTAATCAGTTTCAGAGGTCATTTTTAACACTTCAAGACCAACAGCCGTACCTAGTGGGTTTGAGGCAAATGTTGAATGCGTTGAACCAACCGGGAAGACTTCTGGATTAATCAACTCTTCACGAGCCCATAAACCACCTAATGGGTTTAGACCATTGGTTAATGCTTTAGCAAACACCACAACATCAGGCTTAACATCGAAATGTTCAATAGACCAAAGTTTACCTGTACGATAAAAGCCCATTTGGATCTCATCAACAACTAATAAGATACCATATTGATCTAAAACTTTTTTGAGTCCTTTAAAGTAGTTACGTGGTGGAACAATATAACCGCCGGTTGCTTGTAAAGGCTCTGCATAAAATGCTGCGTATTCTGCTTGTCCTACTTTCGGATCCCACACACCGTGATACTCTGTTTCAAATAGGCGGGCAAACTCAGCTACTAAGTGTTCGCCATATTCTTCTGCTGTCATACCTTTAGGACGACGGAACGGATAAGGGAATGGTACAAACATTGCACGATCGCCAAAATGACCATAACGACGACGGTAACGGTAACTTGAGGTAATAGAAGATGCACCTAAAGTACGTCCATGGTAACCACCTTGGAAAGCAAACATTAACGATTTACCGCCAGTTGCATTACGCACAACTTTTAATGAATCTTCAATACATTGTGATCCACCAACGTTAAAATGGACTCGTCCTTGGTAACCAAAACGCTGTTCCATACCTTGGGCAATGGTTTTAGCTAATTCAATTTTAGTTGGGTGTAAATATTGGCTAGCACATTGTGGTAGGGTATCAATTTGCTTTTTAAGAACGTTATTTAAACGCTCATTAGCGTAACCAAAGTTACATGCCGAGTACCACATTTGTAAGTCAAGGTAAGGTTTACCTTCTTTGTCATACATGTAGCTACCTTCACAACCATCAAAAATCTTTGGCGGTTCAACATAGTGTACAGTATCACCAAAAGAACAATATTTTGCTTCGTCGGCAAGTAGTGTTGCATCATCAGGACGACGATTAATCATTTCTAAAGTTGGTTTACTCATAATTTATCTCACTAATCCATATTCAAACACGATAAAATGTGGCATTATTATTCAAGAAAATTGATTGTTACAATGTACATTTAATGTATAGATTGTGTGACGACAAATCACAGCTAACAAAACCATAATAATATTTGATGATAAATAGGTCAGTTTATGAGGATTAATAAATTTACTAACAAACGCTGTGTGATTGCGATATTATCCATCATTACTCTAGGCTACACTCAATTTACCTTTGCTGATCCCACCTCAATTGGTGTCGGTGTTGGTTGGTCAAATTCACCTTATAAAAGTTATAGCGCCAGTTTTTATCCGGTGCCACATATAGATTACGATAATGGTCTATTTTTTATTGATGATTTATCTGCCGGTTTTTATCTTTATAATGAGAATAACCAAAGTATTTCCCTAGGTGCCCGCTATTTATCAAATGAATTTAAACCACATGATTCAGATAATCATCGACTCAAACAACTTGATACTCGACATACAACAGTACTGGCTGAAATTGAATACTCGATCGTAACCGATTGGGGAGGCTTTTCGACCAGTATTGGGGCTGATGTACTTAATGAAAGTAATAGCATTTTGTTTAATGCTGATTATACCGTACCTTATATACAAGGCGATTTAATTATCGCACCTACCATTGGTGTCAGTTGGGCTAATAGTAAACATAATAATTATTACTATGGTGTGTCGAATAAAGAGTCGCTCCGATCAGGTTTACATCATTTTAGTGCGAACAGCTCTTTTACACCTTATCTGGAAGTAGTAGCACAATATACATTAACCGATAATATTGCCACTTTTGGCGGCGTCCATATTGAAAAATTAACCGGTGATGCAGCAGATAGCCCAATGGTTGACAATAGTATCTTAACTTCAGTTTATATGGGGTTATCTTATAAATTTTAATCATTTTATTTTAGTTTTATTTAACTTTAACAATAAAATGATAACGACTTAATTTTTGATAAACCTTTATTTGAAACGCTTCATGTTAAAATGAATTTCACCCAAAATTTAGGAAATAGTTAAATATGCTTTGGTTTAAAAATGCCATTATTTACCAGCTTAATAGTGATAGTTTGCTTGATAAAGCTGTCATTGAAAAGGCGCTTAAATCCGCACCTTTCACGCCATGTGGCAACTTAGATACCTCTAAAACTGGTTGGGTGTCTCCTTATAATGATAATAATAATGAAGATTATATTGTTGATATGCAGGGGCATTTACTACTACGGATTAAAAAAGAGTCTAAGATTCTTCCCGCTCCGGTAATCAAACAAGCATTATTAGAAAAAATAGATAAACAAGAACAAGCGTTAAGTCGAAAATTAACCAAAAACGAAAAAGCAACACTAAAAGATGAAGTGATGATTGACTTAATGCCCAGAGCATTTAGCAAATATAATCATTATTGGCTTTGGATTGATACGCATAATAAACGAATCATTATCGACTGTAGTAGTTTCAAGCAAGCAGAAGATATTCTAGCCATTTTGCGTAAACAATTAGGGGCGTTGGCACTAACACCACTATCTATTGATACCCCTCTTGAGCAAGTAATGACAACTTGGGTTAAAGAAAAACTCAACTTCGCTCCATTTTTATTAGGCGATCAAGCCGAATTAAAAGATCCGCTGGAAGGAAACGGCATTATCAGTTGTAAAAATCAAGATATTACCAGTGATGAAATGCTTGTTCACTTTGAATCGGGAAAATGGATATCTAAAATCAAAATCATTGATGAACGAGGCGTTAATTTTATCGTTAATAGTGATTTAACTTTGAAGCGAATCAAATTTGACTCAGCTATTTTAGATGAAAATGAAGATATCGGATCTGATGAAATGGATAAACGACTCGAAGCTGATTTTTTCATTATGGCTAATACGTTAGCAAATACAATTAACGATTTTTATATTACAATTAATCAAATAATTTAACGATAAGATAATATCTTTTTAACACATTAGTATCTTTTGTTATGGATTTGTATATTATATGTGCTATAATCGATATTAGATTATGTGTATCATAATTAAATAAAAACAAATTAAACAACGTCTATTACAACATAATAAGTTGAGGCAAAAAATGAAAAAAACAACTCTAGCTCTAGCAATTGCTGTTGCAAGTTTAACTGCTACTGCAGCTAATGCAGCATATGAAGATAACACTTTTTATACAGGTGCTAAATTAGGTTGGTCAGAACTTTACAGATTAGATGCGAACAAAGTTCGTGCATTTGATGATACTGGTATCAAAACTTCTAACCGCAGCAATGTTGCTGGTGGTGCATTCCTTGGTTTCCAAGCTAACCCATACTTAGCATTTGAATTAGGTTACGACTGGTTAGGTTCTGCTAAATATAAAAGATCTTACAACCGTACAGGTAATGGTCATGCTGCTGGTAACAGCAAAATCAATGCACAAGGCGTATCTTTAACTGGTAAATTAAGCTACCCATTATCATTCATCTCTGATGATTTTGATATCTACGGTCGTGCAGGTGCAATGGTAACTATCGCTAAATGGAAAAATGGCGGCGATGTTAAAGATGTTTATGGTCGTGGCGGTACAAAAACTGACGTATCTCCAGTTTATGCGTTAGGTCTTGACTATCGTCTTGATGAAAACTTCTCTACTCGTTTAGAGTACCAATATGTTCAACATATTCATACTAAAACTGACGCATCTCCAGACGCTGGTACTGTTAGCTTAGGTATTACTTACCGTTTAGCTTCTCCTGCTGTTGCGGCACCAGTTGAAATCAAAACTGAAGTAAATCGTTATGTATTAAATGAAGACGTTCTATTTGCTTACGCTAAAGCTGACTTAAAAGCAGAAGGTCGTCAAGCATTAGATAATCTATTAGCTACTTTAGTGAAAATTAATCCATCTCAAAGTGCTATCGTTGTAATTGGTCACACTGACCGTATCGGTTCAGAACATTACAACCAAAAATTATCTGAACAACGCGCTCACTCTGTAATGAAATATTTAGTTGCTAGAGGCGTTCCTGCAGAAATCATCAGTGCACGTGGTATGGGTAAATCTCAACCAGTTACTGGTACTAAATGTAATGCACTTCGTGGCGCTGAATTAAAAGCATGTTTAGCACCAGATCGTCGTGTTGAAATCGAAGTTAAAGCACGTAACGTTCAAGAAGTTCAAGTAACTAATACAACAAATTAATTTTTGTTTATTTCTCAAAAACCCGGTTTTCACCGGGTTTTTTGTTCCGCTATTGTTGTTAGCAACTAAATAATATCTTACCTTTGATCTATAATTTATCCACAAAACAGATTATAATTATTACCAACGTTGTTAGTAATATAAAGTTAAAGGAGTTACTGTGCCTACCGCTATTTGGCAAGATTGTCTTTCTCAATTACAAGAAGAGCTTCCTACAACGGAATTCAACTTATGGATACGCCCGTTGCAAGCGGAAATGGTCGATGACAAACTTTATATTTATGCACCTAATAGATTTGTGTTAGATTGGGTAAAAAATAAATACCTATCTGCTATTTCTCAACTATTAAATAAACTTTTTGATAATGATTCACTGAAATTATATCTTGAAGTTGGATCGACTTTATCTTTAGAGAAAAAATCTCAACAAAGCAAACCTAAAACCGATATTGTTCCGACATGGAAAACAACGAAAGAAACGAACAATCACACTTATCATTCCGGTATTAACCATAAGCATACTTTTAGTAGCTTTGTAGAAGGTAAATCAAACCAACTTGCCGTTGCGGCAGCTAAACAGGTTGCTGAAAATCCGGGGAAAGCTTATAACCCGCTATTTTTATATGGTTCAACCGGTTTAGGAAAAACCCATTTATTGCATGCAGTTGGTAATCAAATCATGGATGAAAAAATGAATGCCAAAGTTGTTTACATGCATTCAGAACGTTTCGTTCAAGATATGGTAAAAGCATTGCAAAATAATGCTATTGAAGAGTTTAAAAATTATTACCGTTCAGTTGATGCTTTACTCATTGATGATATTCAATTCTTTGCTAATAAAGAACGTTCTCAGGAAGAATTTTTTCATACCTTCAATTCATTATTAGAAGGTAATCAACAAATTATTTTAACATCTGACCGTTACCCGAAAGAAATTAATGGCGTTGAAGATCGTTTAAAATCACGCTTTGGCTGGGGATTAACCATTGCCATTGAACCACCAGAACTTGAAACTCGCGTTGCTATTTTAATGAAAAAAGCAGAAGAGAATAAAATAAAATTACCTGAAGAAGTGGCTTTTTTTATAGCTAAACGATTACGTTCTAACGTGCGTGAATTAGAAGGCGCGCTTAACCGGGTCATAGCGAATGCAAATTTTACTGGTAAATCAATTACCATTGATTTTGTAAAAGATGCTTTAAAAGATTTACTTGCCTTGCAAGAAAAATTGATTACTATTGAAAATATTCAAAAAACGGTGGCTGAGTATTATAAAATCAAAGTTTCAGATTTATTATCTAAACGCCGTTCTCGCTCAGTTGCCAGACCTAGACAAGTGGCAATGGCTCTTGCTAAAGAATTAACCAATAAAAGCCTCCCTGAAATTGGAGATGGATTTGGTGGAAGAGATCATACCACGGTACTACATGCATGCCGTAAAATTGCCGATTTAAAAGAAGAAAGCAATGATATTAAAGAGGATTACTCCAATTTAATTCGAACATTATCAACTTAACAAGAATAAACACTATGAAATTTATTATAGAACGAGAAAAACTGATTAAGCCATTGCAACTTGTTAGTGCACCACTAAGCAGTCGACCAACATTACCCATTTTGGGCAATTTATTACTACAAGTCAGTGACAATACATTATCAATGACAGGTACTGACCTTGAAATAGAGATGATAGCGCATTTACCGTTAACACAAGCATGTGAACCGGGTGCAACAACAGTGCCAGCAAGAAAGTTTCTCGATATCTGTCGTAATCTTCCCAATGATGCTCAGATTTCGATCAGCGTTGATGATAATCGATTAATAATCCAGTCTGGTCGGAGTAAATTTTCTTTAGCAACTTTGCCGGCGAGTGATTTTCCAAATTTAGAAAATTGGCAAAGTGATGTTGATATTTCTGTTCCACAAAAAACGATAAAACGTCTTATCGATGCTGTTCAATTTTCAATGGCAAATCAAGATGTGCGATATTATTTAAATGGAATGCTATTTGAAATTGAAGACGGGTTATTAAAATCTGTTGCCACCGATGGTCACCGATTAGCAGTTTGTGCACAACCTGTTGGGCAAAATATTACTGAAACTTGCTCGGTGATATTACCTCGAAAAGGGGTTATTGAACTGGCGAAATTGGTAAGTGATAGCGACGATCCGATTAATATGCAAATTGGTAACAATAATCTGCGTGTCAATCTTGGTGATTTTACTTTTACCTCTAAGCTGATTGACGGTAGATTTCCTGATTATAAACGTGTATTGCCACGTAACCCTGATAAGCCACTAGAAGTATCCTGTGATGAGCTGAGAAATGCATTGTCTCGTGTAGCAATTTTATCCAACGAGAAATTCCGTGGGATCCGATTATATGTACACAATAATCAAATAAAAATTACTGCTAATAATCCGGAGCAAGAGGAAGCTGAAGAAGTCATTGATGTAAAATATGAGTCCTCAGAGCTTGAAATTGGCTTCAATGTGACCTATTTATTAGATATATTAAATACTTTGAAATGTGATAGCGTACAACTGCTATTCACCGATGCAACATCAAGCGTGCAAATTGAAGATATTAATAATCAATCTGCAACTTATGTTGTGATGCCAATGCGCTTATAACATACGCCTATTCAACTTCCGGCTTCGGCCGGAGATTGTATTTTAACCCTATGACTCTTGCACAAATTAATATTCACCATTTCCGTAACATTAGCCACGCTCAATTATCTTTATCTCGCCATTTTAACTATGTGGTTGGTGATAATGGTAGTGGTAAAACTAGCCTACTTGAAGCGATTTACATGTTAGGTCATGGACGTGCATTTAGGCATATACAATCAAATCGAATTATACAACACGAACAACCAGAGCTGGTGTTATATAGCCAATTAGAATCATTAAATCAGCAATGTCGTACAATAGGATTGGCAAAAGCTCGTAACAATGAAAACAAGATAAAAATCGATGGCGATGAAGGCTTTCGGTTAACTGATTTAGCAAAATTATTACCCATTCAGCTCATTACGCCGGAAGGTTTTGATTTGTTAACAGGCGGCCCTAAATATCGACGTTCATTTCTTGATTGGGGGTGTTTTCATCATTATCCGGAGTTTGTCCAGCTTTGGAATAATTTGAAACGTCTGTTTAAACAACGTAATGCATTATTAAAACAATCCCAAAACTATAATCAACTGTTACCTTGGGATAAACAATTAGTCCCCATCGCTGAAAAAATAAGTGAAATTCGAGCTGACTATGCTGAAAATATTTTTCCTGAAATTATAAAAACAACGAAAGACTTTCTACCTGAGTATGAACTTAACTGTTCATACTATCAAGGTTGGGAGTATGGTGTAGATTATGCAGAGATATTACAAAGACAATTTGAACGAGATAAATTGCTTAATTATACCTCGCTAGGTCCACATAAAGCCGATATCAAATTACGTGTTGATAATATACCGGTTGAAGATCTTCTATCACGAGGCCAATTAAAATTGTTAATGTGTGCCTTACGTTTGTCACAAGGTGAGTATTACACTAAACAAACAAACCAATCATGTATTTACCTGATTGATGACTTTGCTTCCGAACTGGATAAAAATAAACGTAACTTATTGGCAAAACGTTTAAAATCAGCCCATTCACAAGTTTTTATCACGGCTGTCAGTGAAGAGCAAATTAGCCACATGATTGATGAAAATGATAAGATTTTTCACATAAAATCTGGTATAATTTCATAAATATACGAAATGATAAAAGAAATTAAATAGGTCGAGAAATCCATGTCTAACTCTTATGATTCATCTAGCATTAAAGTGCTTAAAGGACTTGATGCAGTCCGAAAACGTCCTGGTATGTATATTGGAGACACCGATGATGGAACAGGCCTTCATCATATGGTTTTTGAAGTAGTTGATAACGCCATTGACGAAGCATTAGCAGGATATTGTAACCATATCGAAGTAATCATTCATCCCGATAACTCTGTGTCGGTACGTGATGATGGGCGTGGTATTCCTACCGGAATACATGAAGAAGAAGGAATTTCTGCTGCCGAAGTGATTATGACCGTGTTACATGCAGGCGGTAAATTTGATGATAATTCCTATAAAGTATCTGGTGGCTTGCATGGCGTTGGTGTTTCAGTGGTAAATGCACTATCAGATAAATTAGAACTCGTGATTTACCGTGAAGGAAAAATTCATAAACAAACCTATCATTTAGGTGTTCCGCAAGAACCCCTTAAAGTCATAGGTGAGACAACTGAATCGGGTACATACGTTCGTTTCTGGCCAAGTCCACAGACATTTACCAATATTGAATTTGTCTATGAGCATTTAGCGAAACGGCTGCGTGAACTTTCATTCTTAAATTCCGGTGTTTCAATTAAACTGATTGATGAACGCACAGGTAAAAGCGAACATTACCACTATGAAGGTGGTATTCAAGCTTTTGTTGAATACTTGAATAAGAATAAAAATCCGATTCATCCCAAAATTTTCTATTTTAGTACTGAAAAAGACGGGATTGGCGTTGAAATTGCCTTGCAGTGGAATGATGGTTATCAAGAAAATATCTACTGCTTTACCAATAATATTCCACAACGAGATGGCGGTACGCATTTAGCTGGTTTTCGTGGTGCAATGACACGTACCTTAAATAACTATATGGAAAGTGAAGGGTATAGTAAAAAAGCTAAAATCAGTGCAACCGGTGACGATGCTCGTGAAGGTTTGATTGCGGTAGTATCGGTAAAAGTACCTGATCCTAAGTTTTCATCACAAACCAAAGATAAACTCGTTTCATCTGAAGTTAAATCAGCGGTTGAATCTGTTATGGGTGAAAAACTGTCTGAGTATCTGCTGGAAAACCCAACCGATGCTAAAATTGTTGTTGGTAAGATCATCGACGCAGCAAGAGCACGTGAAGCGGCACGAAAAGCACGTGAAATGACACGCCGTAAAGGTGCATTAGATTTAGGTGGTTTACCGGGTAAACTTGCTGATTGCCAAGAAAAAGACCCTGCTTTATCTGAACTGTATCTGGTGGAAGGGGACTCTGCGGGCGGCTCGGCAAAACAGGGGCGTAACCGCAAAAACCAAGCGATTTTACCGTTAAAAGGAAAAATCCTAAATGTAGAAAAAGCCCGTTTTGATAAGATGCTCTCTTCTCAGGAAGTGGCAACCTTAATCACGGCATTAGGCTGTGGAATTGGTCGTGATGAATATAATCCGGATAAAATGCGTTATCACAGTATCATCATCATGACTGATGCCGACGTTGACGGATCACATATCCGAACACTACTGTTAACATTCTTCTATCGTCAAATGCCAGAAATTATCGAACGTGGGTATGTATATATTGCTCAACCACCACTATATAAAGTGAAAAAAGGTAAGCAAGAACAATATATTAAAGATGATGATGCCATGACCCAATTCCAAATTGCTTTGGCGCTTGAAGATGCATCATTGCATGTTAATGATCATGCGCCTGCACTGGCAGGAGAAGCATTAGAAAGACTGATTGCTGAATATCAAAAAGTTGAAAAATTAATCACCAAAATGGAACGTCGTTATCCTAAAGCATTACTTGCTGAATTGGTGTATCAAGATGTATTAGACGAAAACATTTTGCAGGATCAGCAAAAAGCTGAACATTGGGTAACAACCATTGTTGAAAAGTTAACAAATAAAGAGCAACACGGTAGTAGTTATTCGTACTCAGTGCAGTACAATGATAAAACACAACTATATGTGCCAATCATTAAAGTCAGAACACACGGTGTTGATACTAACTATGCGCTCGATCAAGTCTTCATTCATAGTAATGAATATCGTAATATCTGCCATTTAGGTAAGCAACTAAAAGATTTACTTGAAGATAGTGCATTTATTCAAAGAGGCGAACGCAAACAACCTGTTAGCTCTTTTGAAGAAGCTGTAGATTGGCTAATCAAAGAATCGCGTCGAGGATTAACTATCCAACGTTATAAAGGTCTGGGTGAAATGAATCCGGAACAATTATGGGAAACGACAATGGATCCGACCAGCCGTCGCATGTTGCAAGTCACCATAAAAGATGCGATAGAAGCGGATCAGTTGTTTACCACCTTAATGGGTGATGAAGTTGAACCTCGTCGAATGTTTATTGAAGAAAATGCATTAAAAGCGGCTAATTTAGACTTCTAAAAGCATTTCAATACAGCATTTAACAACAAAAAACCAGACTTAATGTCTGGTTTTTTTATTATTAAAATCTCAGATAATTTTATTGCCCAAAATTCGACAATAATCCTAGATACCTATAATTTTCTTATATATTGAAAGTTTCTACTGGCAAATATGCCAACTAGTTTACAACGTGGCAAGGCTGATTTTGGCGCTTTTAGGATAATACCATGGCAATATATTGATAATAACCAATATATTGCCATGTTTAAGATAGGAAAAGCTCATTCAGTTAAATATGGTTTGAATAATAGTAACAAGAAAATATTAATCGAATAAAAACACTTTGTTTCCCATTATGATGATCTTTATTTCTTATTATTCAATCATTGATCATAGTTAACTTCCCGTTTTTACTTCACTAATTTATCAAACTAAATCATTATATATTTAATGCTTTTTGTAATTGTTGAAGTTTTTTATGTAATTTTTCCAACTCAATTTGCTTTTCAAGTTCTGAGCCATATGAACTATTCACTTTTTTAATGAGTTGCTGTTCAATATCGTTAACTTGAGCTTGCAAATCATCACGACCTTTTGCCTTTTGTTTCACTTCATCAGTTAACTGAGATACCTCAGTTTCCAATTTTTGCTGTAGTGACCGTCTTTGTTTTATCGTTAATGAAGTATCATTTTTCTGTTTCTCAATAATGGCATAAATCTGTCTAAACTGACGATTAGCTCTTTTTTCATTCTCTAGAATTTGCACTTTTCGATCAACTCGAGCTTGATAATTGCCCGAATTATGACAACCCATTTTATGGAAAAAACTAATGTCTTCATTAGTTGGATCACATTGTTCAACTGTAGTTGAACAACCAGTTAAAAATATAAACGGACAAAGTAATAACAGATATCTTTTTTTCATAATTAACTTACCTTAACTGCTGAACGCTGTTTAGACACAATATTTATTTGATTTTCAAGTACTGCAATTTGTTTATTTAATTGATTGATTTGTTTATCTAGTTGAGAGACATTGACACCAGCTTGTTTTTCTTCAGAAGATACTGTCACCCAATCTCTTTCGATTTTTTTCATACGTTGTAACTTATCGTTTAGATAAGTAATATTGGCATCAATTTGGGTCAAATCATTTTCAGCCTGTTTTTTATTTACCGTATCGTTTTTAATTTGATTTCTTAATGCGTTAAGTGTCATCAAATTCTTGTCTAATACTGCTTTAGCTACTTGTGTCACAGCTTGCACCTCGTAAGTATCTTTCTGAATATCTTGAATATAGATATCAAGACGCGCTTCAGTATTAGCATAGTCTGCGCGTTTAGAGTCAAGATAATAATTTACGCCCATCGCTAAACCACAACTTACAGCCGCAGAAGCGACACAAGTACCAGCTCTACCACCTAGTAACAAACAACCAACACCACCTATACCTGCACCGACTGCACAAGCTTGCCATGCAGATTTACTAAAAAATTTAGCTGTATGACTTTTAGTCAATGCGGGATCAACATTTCGAGTATTTACACCACCAACACCTTGACATCCAGCTAAAACAAGAGATACACATAAACTAAGGACTACTAAAATTTTATTCATCGTTTGTTTCCTTTTATTTCATTACAAGTTTGTAGCCAAGCTGTTCGCTCAACTTTTCCTGATTCAATATATTCGTTGATGTGTTTGAAATAGAGCGCCAAGTAGTCGCTCATATTTGCTTTTCCACTATTCTCAAGAATAAATTGAGTCGATTTGGATTGATCGTTGATTGTTTTTTTCTCGTAGTTCGAGGCTGTGTTAACAATGGTGTCGGAATAGTATTTCAAGATAAAATCCCGAGCACTTTTGGACTCATCAACAACCTGTTTTAAATTTTCCAACTTCACTTTTGAACACATATTATCGTCATTCAAAGTATTAGTCTCGTTTGCATCACAAACTTCATTGACCATTGTTTCATAGAGATTATTATTATATTCGTACTTACTATGTAAATCAGATACATTGGCACATAAAAAGGCTCCGAGTTGCAAAGCAGATTGAATAGAGCGATCACGTTGCTCATCACGGGCTTGATTAGCACTCCTTAAAAGTATATTGAGTTGATTTAATTCTTGTTTAGTTTTCTCATCCTCAACTTGTTTAGTGATTTTTTCAAGCTCATTAACTACATTGCCATTTTGGTTATTATTTGTTTCGTTACCTAGCTCGTTCCATTCTTTTTCAAGCTCTTTGATTTTTTCATTCGAACTCATCACATTTGTGGTATAGACTAAACGGATCCCAACATCCTTACTTTTATAGGCAGTTTTATCATCATAAAAAGGTTTCTCAATACGAAAATAACTGGTAATTGATGATTCCGGTGTCAAATAGCTACCACCACGAACAATGATGCCACCTTGCTGACCATGATAACGATCCAATTTATTCATTTTAAATGAATCAAACATCATTTCGTGTACATTACCTAAGATATCATAAAGATCTAAAGGGTTAGGCTCAAGCCGACCTATAAGCTGTAATTTTCCATTGGCTGACTTAGATCCGGAAAACCAGGCATAACTTTCAACATTACTGGTCATCGGGAATCGTGATTCACGAAATTCTGATTCCGTCACTTTCGCTCCTCCCCGTGCTGCATATTCCCACTCGGTGTTACTAGGTAAACGGACATAGCCGTTAGGTAAACCCTTTTCATTCAACTTAGCAGCGTTTTCAATCAACCAGCGATTATATTTATCGGTAAAAGCGACTGCATCAAACCAGCTAATATCTGTAATAGGAAAAGAAAGATTGATCTTAGGTTTTGGGCAGGTATCATTCATTACCGATTGATATTGTAATGCGGTAATCTCATACTTACCTATTAAATAATAACGCTCTTTACCAGAATCTGAAAAACTGCCTGCAATATAGTTTGGTGTTGCATACTCAGCAAAACCAAGCTCTTTTTGATTACTGCCCAAAATAATTTTGACATCATCTAACGGCTTGTTTGTTGGTGTAAATACCTTTTTCATTACCAAACTACCGTCACAAGGCATTGGTAAAATAACATCATCTTTTGCTGGTTTAGGATTATAGAATTTTTCATCCCAAGCTTGAGCATAACCGAAGGACGGAAATAAGCTTATTGCAGCCAAACCCCAACTAGCAAATCTGAGACTGTTAGGCTTCACGTAAGCTTTCTGCTGGTTGAATTTTAACAGCACGACGCCCTCCTATAACCACAACGGTACTTGAAATGAGTAAAGTCAATAAAAATGCAAAAATAAAATGGTAAAATTGTAATTGACTCACAACAGATTGTGAAACCAAATTTTCACCTAAAACTAAATTGAACGCATAATTTCCTGCCATAAAAAGTATGCAGGACAGAATAAAAGCTAAACAACTAAGCATCATAGCTTGATTGAGTAGATAAAGCATAATATCTCGGGAGCGAAAACCAAGTAATCGCATAAAAGCAATATCTTTACGCTTCCGTTCAATATTGGATAAAAACGAGCCGGTAAATGATAAAACACATCCAAATACGGCTGTCATTGCAATCACACTAAAAATAAAATTAAGTACGCGATCAATCGCTTGCATATTTTCAATTGCTTTAGCTTGGGTGCGAGTATCAATATTCTTTTCTCGTAATTTAAATGCTAATGGTGCAACATTCTCAAGTGCTTTAGCATATATTCGGGCTCGAGCAAAGGAAGTATGAGAGGGAGGGTTAATATTTCCTTTAGATGTTATAAAAACATTACTGACATAACCATCATAATAGTTTTCCATTTCTATTAGTAAATCTAATGTAACAAATGCGGCTGCTCGGCTATAATTAATTTCGGGAATAATACCAATAACTTCTAATTCTGCAATGCCTTTCTCCAGCTTCCCGTCTAGCTGTCGGGTAATTACCATTTTCACACGATTCCCAACGTCTACCTGCATTTTTTCGGCAGATAATGAACTCAATAAAATTTGATTTTTGTGATTGAGTAACGGTAAATTTTCGGTTATTGGATCGCCCTTCGCAGTGGGAATAACTTCGGCATTATTAACAAAATGACTGGCATCTTTCATTAAGTCTGCTTGTGTATTTAATGAACGTGTCAATGGAATCACAAAAGCGGTCTCTGGTTGTTGCTCTATCCATTGAAACATTTCATTATCGAGTTGTAAATTACCCACAATTTTTACTTCTAAATTTTGCGGATCATTAAGTAATTGTTGTCTAAGTTGTGAAACAATGCCATATTTTAAACTAAATAGTAATAGTAACGGTGTGATGACCGATATTACCGACGCAATAATACAAAATGAAACTTTTTTGTCGTACCATAAGTCTGCCAAGGATAAACGAGCGATAAAAAGCCATTTTGAAAACGTTTTAATCATTTTTACGCCCTATCCTGTAATGGCAGAAAAACGGATGATTGCGGGGAAGTTAACTTAGCTGATAAAGTATAAAGCCCTTTATTTGCTATTCGTTTCCAATCATGCGTAACAATCATTGCTGCAATATTATCTTGCAAAGCCTGTTCAATAATTAATTCAAAAAGCAAATTAGCATTATAAGGATCTAACGCTGACGTTGGTTCATCTGCCAGTAATAACGCCGGTTTATGAATAATAGAACGAATAAAAGAAGCACGTTGTCTTTCACCAATAGAGAGCTGATTAGGATACTTATTGATTAAATGTGCAATATTAAGCTTCTGCACTAAGTAATCAAAGCGTTGGTTATCAACGCTTTTTTGTAATAACTTAAAGGACATTAATATATTGTCACGAACGGTCAAAAATGGCAGCAATCCACCTGTTTGCAACATAAAACCTAAATAGTGAGCTCGTATATCGGCTAATTGCTCCCATTTATCATGCTTAATTAATTTAGCAATATCAATATCGTTATCCCCTACTAGCAGGTTGTAGCAACCCACTTCGGCAGGTTTTAGAATCATACCCACCATTTCAAGTAAGGTGCTTTTTCCAGCACCACTATCACCTTGAATAACCACAACTTGACCCGCGTTAACTCTCAGTTGTGGCAGGCAAACACTAAAAAAGGATTTGCCGGTTGTTCTTGAAATGGACAATTGATTAATGACTAACATTTTTACGGTAACATTTCTAATGGAATAGGATAAACATTTTCACGCGGATCACTTCCTTCGGATAATGAGATCCAGCGATCGACATCGGCATTACATTTTTGATAATAACGAATCTTACTGTTTAAATTCCGGATAAATTTTTCTTGTTCAAGCCCACTCATACTTTTCCAAGCATCTTGATCAAGTCCTGTTACGTCACTTTTATAAGGAATATTATCCAAATATTCACCTAATAAACCTAAATCAGCAATTTTAGTCACAGAATCAGATTTTAACTTACTTGGATCTTGCCCCATAGCCGCTGCAACAGAACGAAGTTGGGAAAACATATCATCGGCAGAAATCAAACCATCATTGGCGGCATTAGCAATCTTGCTAACAACATCACTTAAATCACTTAGTTGCGATTTGGTTAACAAAATGCGTGGCTCTGCTGTCGGAATGGTTGGTTTAACAAAGTCTTTATCAGCAATCCAAGCCTTGAAAACTGTTGGGGCTTTAGCGCCTTTAGTATCCCCAAGATATGCAAGCTGCATGGCTTTACTTAATAATAAAGCATCTTTGATCATATCAGCATTTTCATCTTTTGAATTCAATGCGCTTCCAACGGAAACCTCACCTTTATAAGCAAGTTTCACTTGTGTGGATAATGCTTCGGCTAATAAATCAACCTTCTGCCCAAATTGTTGTACATTACCAGCATTAACCGGATAATAGAGTGATTTATGGATGAAATCGTTAAAAGTTAAATCAGAGTATTGCGCTTTAGCAATAGGATGATCTTTTATACCATTTGCTGTTTTGAGATGTAAAGCATAGATAGCAACACCTTTATGTTGCGCTTCAAGTCGCAATTGAGCTGCATCCATTTTCGTACTTGATAGTTTATCGTCGCCTGGAATAGCGCTAGCATCAGTAATTAAAATTATATAACGGGCGCTAAAGTTATCCCAATTAATCTCATTTAAAGCTTGATTTATACCTGCAAATGCATCTTCGGCAAAATAAGCCGTTGAAACTTTAGCTTGTTTAAGTGAGGCGCTTGCTTTTAGAAAGCTATCTTTACTCTTAACTTGATTAGGATCGACAAAAATTTTAGAAACAAATTCAAGTTTTTTGGAAGTTTTTAAACTCGATCTAAAAGAAACCAGACCGAATTTAACTTGATCTTGTAAATGTTCTTTTTCAATTTTCTTATAAACTCGCTTAACCGCTTCTCTAGTGCGAGAAATATAGGGATCCATTGAAATCGTTGAATCTATCACAAATACAATTGCCGCATTAAAAGGGGTTTGATTGCTAGCATTATCATTAGATTGAGAATTTGATGATCTTTTTTTAACTAGCTCATCTTGTTTGCTCAGTGAAGCAACTTCTAATACTCGTTCATAAAACCCTTGCCCATTCATAACTTCCTCACCTTGTAAAATCGGTAATAAATAGAAGTTACTTTTGAAATCGACATACTCTTTAGGCTCTTGTGCAAGCACTTGTGATACTGATTTATTACTTTTGAGTGCATCACGAATAGGTTTTAATAGCGTTTCGGGATTTTCAGCATCGACAATTTTAGTTAGATCTGCTTTATCTTTAAAAAATAATAAAGGTTCACGATCAACCGGATTAGTAAATACTAAAGTCATTTGCATATTCCAATCGATAGCACATGAATCATTAATCCAACCGATTGTTTTACCGAATGAATCCGGACCTACTTTTAGCCATTTCTGATTATTTTCATATTTACGCTCATAAACATAGTAACGCGAAAAAGCCGGAACAGATTTACCTTTAGAATCGGTGAAATTACTCTTTAATTGGCAGCTTGGCGTACTTAACACACGCTGATACAAGGTTGTTTTACCAGCCTGTTTAAGTGGCTCTGCTGCAAATCCCAATAGAGGAAAACACGTTAAACCTATTGTAAAAAAGAGTTTGGAAATATCTATTTTATTCATTTTTGCTCCTTACTATTTCTGCAATTGAGATAAACGATCTTTAACAAACTCGCTATTTGGATCATTAATTAAAGATGTTTCATACCAATAAATGGCTGCTTCTTTATCGGCTTTGAAGCATTTATTCGCTTTATAAAATTTTTCGTCATACTCTTTTGCATACAGCAGAGCAATTTTAGTATTTTTTTGCGCCTTATTTGCATATAAACGCTGCGCGATATTACATTTTCCTGCATTTTTAGCTTCAGTAATTATCTCAATAATTGCATCTATATCGGGTTTAGTCTGTAAACATTGTTGAATAAACGTTAAATCATCACTTGTTGCATTTTTTAAACTACATTTACTGCTGATTTTAGAATCCGGTTCTACCGGTTTTGTCGGTGCCGTTGGCGTTGACGCTACTGGTTTCGTCGGCTCTACCGAATTCGTCGGTGCCGTTGACGTTGACGCTACTGGTTTCGTCGGCG
>NZ_JAFNNZ010000006.1:64886-162883 GCF_026536565.1 Gilliamella sp. B2923
GGTGCCGTTGGCGTTGACGCTACTGGTTTCGTCGGCTCTACCGAATTCGTCGGTGCCGTTGACGTTGACGCTACTGGTTTCGTCGGCTCTACCGGTTTCGTCGGTGCCGTTGGCGTTGACGCTACTGGTTTCGTCGGCTCTGGTTTCGTATCAGACTCTACCGGTTTCTTCTGCTCTACTTTTGGCTCCGGTTTTACTGATGCCGCCTGCTCTGGCTTCGTATCAGACTCTACCGGCTTTTTCTGCTCTACTTTTGGCTCCGGTTTTACTGATGCCGTCGGCTCTGGCTTGGCATCAGACTCTACCGGTTTTTTCTGCTCTACTTTTGGCTCTGGTTTTACCGATGCCGTCGGCTCTGGCTTGGCATCAGACTCTACCGGTTTTTTCTGCTCTACTTTTGGCTCCGGTTTTACCGATACCGCCGGCTCTGGCTTCGTATCAGACTCTACCGGCTTTTTCTGCTCTACTTTTGGCTCCGGTTTTACTGATGCCGTCGGCTCTGGCTTCGTATCAGACTCTGCCGGCTTTTTCTGCTCTACTTTTGGCTCTGGTTTTACCGAGGCCGTCGGCTCTGGCTTCGCATCAGATCCTGCCGGTTTCTTCTGCTCTACTTTTGGCTCCGGTTTTACTGATGCCGTCGGCTCTGGCTTCGCATCCGATTCTACCGGTTTCTTCTGCTCTACTTTTGGCTCCGGTTTTACTAATGCCGCAGGCTCTGGCTTCGCATCAGATTCTATAGGCTTTTTCTGCTCTACTTTTGGCTCCGGTTTTACCGATGCCGTCGGCTCTGGCTTCGTATCAGACTCTACCGGCTTCTTCTGCTCTACTTTTGGCTCCGGTTTTACTGACGCCGTCGGCTCTGGCTTCGTATCAGACTCTACCGGTTTCTTCTGATCTACTTTTGGCTCCGGTTTTACTGATGCCGTCGGCTCTGGCTTCGTATCAGACTCTACCGGTTTCTTCTGATCTACTTTTGGCTCTGGTTTTATTGATGCCGTCGGCTCTGGCTTCGTATCAGATTCTACCGGCTTTTTCTGCTCTACTTTTGGCTCCGGTTTTACTGATACCGTCGGCTCTGGCTTCGTATCAGACTCTACCGGCTTTTTCTGCTCTACTTTTGGCTCCGGTTTTACTGACGCCGTCGGCTCTGGCTTCGCATCAGATTCTACAGGCTTTTTCTGCTCTACTTTTGGCTCCGGTTTTACCGATGCCGTCGGCTCTGGCTTCGTATCAGACTCTACCGGCTTCTTCTGCTCTACTTTTGGTTCCGGTTTTACTGACGCCGTCGGCTCTGGCTTCGTATCAGACTCTACCGGTTTCTTCTGATCTACTTTTGGCTCCGGTTTTACCGACGCCGTCGGCTCTGGCTTCGCATCAGACTCTACCGGCTTCTTCTGCTCTACTTTTGGCTCTGGTTTTACCGATGCCGTCGGCTCTGGCTTGGCATCAGACTCTACCGGCTTTTTCTGCTCTACTTTTGGCTCCGGTTTTACCGACGCCGTCGGCTCTGGCTTCGCATCAGATTCTACAGGCTTTTTCTGCTCTACTTTTGGCTCCGGTTTTACTAATGCCGCCTGCTCTTGCTTCGCATCAGACTCTACCGGCTTCTTCTGCTCTACTTTTGGCTCTGGTTTTACCGACTCTTGTTGTGTTTGCAACGTTTGCTCTGTTTCATTTTTGAAGATCATAAAATACCATGTTGCAAAAGCGGCACCACCAAACATCATAAGAATAAAAAATAGAATAAAAATAATTCCCAAACGGCTTTTTTTCTTAACAGTCTTTAAGTTCTGTCCTTTCTTTTCTTCAGGTTTTTGCGGATCTTGTACCGTTTCGCCTTCAGATGTAGACTCGTCGTGTTCAGCAACTGTTTCATTTTGAGAATCAATATTCGGCTCTTCAATGAATGCTGATTCATTTTCACTAGCCGATTCTTTTACAGACTCTGACGCTTGTTGCATGTCTACTTGCTCATCGTCGGGTAATGTATCTTGCATACTCGATGCTGTTGAAGGACTGACCGTTTCTGAAAAATTGATTACACCGCCACAAACACAATTTACATTTTGTTTATCACGGATTTGCATTGAAAATTGAATCTGACCTTCTTGGGATAATAATGAATCAATCAACCATTCATCAATTTGACCTATTAATTGTTCATTATCTAGTGTGATCTTTTCAATTGTATGCCAACACTCTTCTGGGCCCCATTGATTGTGTTCCAATAGATAATAGTTATCCTGAGCTCGTTGTATTAGTATCTCAACATCAGAACTACCAATCCATTCATGTACTAAAAACTTAATACTATCGGGGTTATCTCCAATTAATTCAATGCGTAATGCCATGATATCCTCTACCTTATACTCAAAAATTTATGAGCTTTATTTATTTAATTTATGAAGTAGAAAAATGCCTTTCGCTCAAAAGACGTTGTTACTTCAATTTTATTATTTATTTTAAAGAATATGATACTGCTCGAAACAATTCACAATTTTACCTGATTGGTGATTGTTTTCTTGATTGATTTCGCAATCTCTATAATGTGCTATGTTTGTATTCACAAATGTAATAAGCCGATTTAATATTGCATTCTGAGAATAATTTCTAGTTATATTGTTTAATCCTGTTAATGAATGCGTTACTTGAATATTAAATTCACCGTTTGGTGAAGAAAAAATCGGTTTATTATTATTTAATCTTTTTATAAATTTATCACTTGCTCGATTTTTAACAAAAACATACCAAACAATAAAATCTGCTAATAAAGTATGGGCAGTACCAGCTTGTCTGAACGCCATATCGTCACGTTTACGGCTTGTATAATTGTTTTTGAAAAGCCCAAGGGTTAAATTTGCTTGGATCTTCATACTACCAATAGCAGTAATGAGTTGTTTCACTATAAAAGAAAGCGATTTTATAAACTTTGAGTGGATTGATAATCGGGTGGAGGGTTTGACTGTTAGCGATGATTTAGATTGAGAAAAGAATTTAGAATCTACTTTTAATCTTAATTTATTGAGGATATTAAGAGCGGTTTTTAGTTTTTCACTGACCGAACTGCAAGCAATATCGTTGTTACTTGCATCAGAAGGTGTGTACCAATCAATCCTATTGGCTATAGCATTTTTTTGCAAAATAGCTAAATCATTGGCATATTGCTTACCAATTTTTAGTTTAAATATTTCACAATTTTGCACGCCAACAAGATAGAAGGCTGTTCTATCATGTTCTAGCTTTTTGAAACATTTGATATCACTACTTCTGAGCAATGCACTTGCCATATGTTCCTTTCTATTCCCTATGTATTATTTCTTATTAATTTTTAATTTTTAATTTTTATTAATTTTTTAATAATTATATTATTATTGATTATTATATTATTTTATATATTAAAGCTAAGTTTAACAGAAAATACTATTAATGTAATCGATATCATCAATTTTTAATTATTCTTTTTGGCAACTTGTTTTAAAAATTCCTCATCGGTTAATACTCGTAATGGTTGCATATCACTTTCACCTCGTATCACTAAAGAAGGATCGGAGCGTAAGCAGGCGCCACCATAATGGCCTCCAACAGTGAAGGTACAAACCTGTAGATAGCGATCATCAACTTTTGGTAAGCACCATAGTTCTTGATAAATATTCTCTTGCTTAGCAAATTTACCAACCGTTTTATCAAGGATTTGCTCTTTACTGCTAACTAATTCAATATCACTACCTCGGCGACCAGCAATTGGCTTAATAGCATAACCTTTTTTAATTAGATCATCATTGAGCTCAAACGTTGATTCTAACAAGTAACGATGATGAGGAAATAAAGACCATAACACAGGTAATATCGCTTTATTACTTGGGATCACAGTCCATAAAGGTTCAAAAACAGATACTTCGGGACGTAACAAAACATCAATTAGTCTCACAGCATTTTCAGGATGCCAAGTACGAATAGGCAATCCGGCAACTTGTGCTTCACTTTCTTGACGCAGTTGCTCTAAAACGGTTTCCCATGCCCATGTTTTCCATACGCAAGTAACTTGACGATCTTCATCATCAACCAATCTACCTTGTTTATCCCATTTTAAACCAGTAAGGCCACGTAAAATTTTACTCTCAAAACCAGCTTGCGTTAGCGCTTTTTGCATAAATAATGCATGATAATTCTCTTCACTATCATTATCTTGCATGATATGAACAAAGGCTTGAGCATCACTATGTTTCCAACAGTTTGCTAAAGAATTGAGCAAGCCAGCACTTGGATTCACACCAACATTTAGTTCAGCTTGTATCGCCCAATTTTGTAATATTTGCCCGGCTTCAGTATGGCACGATGCAGAGTCTGCATTATATTCATAAACTTTAAAACCTCGTTCATCCATACAAAAATCTAAACGACCGGTTATCATTTGATAACGCCGTTGTTGCCAAGAGAGTCTTAACCTTGGCCAGAGAATTTCCGGTACATTAAAATTGAGTAATAATTTATCATCTTTTAAAACTTTATCAGTAGCATGTAAATACATTAAATGCAGTTCATTGGTTGCGCGAATAAGTTCTTGCTCAGCACTTTCTGAAATAGTGAAGTAACGATAATGGTCATCATGGCTAATAGCATGCCCGGCAGCTAGCACATATGCACTCTCGAGCGGGTCAAGCTCATTTAACCACTTCTTATCAAATTGACCTTTGTTTTTAATATGTACACTATGAATAGCAAGTAATGGCGCTGGAACATTAGGTTGAGGTAAACTGTGTTGGTTTTTTTCGGTTTGAATCATCCACCCTAAAATAGTGGTATCGTCAAAGGTGTCATGAATATAATAACCTTGATCGTTAACGGTCATCTTTAATTCACGTGTCCATTGTTGGCCAATTGGTAAACGTGTGTGAATTACATTTTGTTCAGCAATGCGGATTTTATCTTCGAACACTTCAGTAATAATGGCAACATGTCCTGTTCTATCAAACACGCCACCATCATCCCATATAAGCAAAGAGCCAGCTTCTGGCATTTTTTTGCTACCGTTAGCAAATGCTTGCAAAGGTAAGATGGCTTCATTGATAACTTGGCGAAGAAAACGCAAGGAGAAAATTTCGTGAGCCATACCTACATCGGTAAACACAATACCATAATTGAGAAATAAAAACCGTCTGGCAAATTCAACACATTGCCACTTGTATCCCATATATTCGTGACCGGAATAACTACGAAATGAGGCATCATTAGGGTATTGGCAAGGATCTAATGTTTCATAATCAGATGAATAAATCGCAACGCCACCAGGCGCATAACCTAATAATGTTCCAAAAGGCTCTTTAATAGTAGACTGGGATGACATATTTTTTGACCTTTTTAATTGAAAGCAAGCCACAGTTAGCAAGCTGTGTTAGAATTTTATTATCATAGATCAAATTATAACCTTTAAAAAGAAATGTTTATTTCTCATCACTTGAAGAATAATAAAGAGGCTATATATGAGCTATTATAATTAGTAATACCAATTAAAACAGTTAGATTAAATGAGAATAATAAAATGATGCAACAAAAGACCAAATTAAATGAATTATTAGAATTTCCATGCTCTTTTACTTATAAAGTCATGGGAGAAGCAAAACCTGAACTTGTTGATAAAGTAGTGAGTGTGATTCAAAAACATGCTCCCGGGGATTATACACCTTCTATAAAACCGAGTAGTAAAGGTAATTATCATTCAGTTTCTATTACTATTAATGCAACACATATTGATCAAGTCGAGAATTTATATAAAGAATTAGGTGAAATTGATATTGTGAGAATGGTTTTATAACGCTTTACATTTTTATCATTTTTTGCACAAAATAGAGCCTTATTGTTTTACTTTTGAGGCTCTACCATGAAACCAGAAACGATCGCTCTTCACGCAGGCTATACGCCAGAACCAACAACCCACGCCGTTGCGGTACCAATTTATCAAACAACCTCTTATGCTTTTGATGATACTCAGCATGGTGCTGATTTATTTGATTTAAAAGTTGCGGGTAATATTTACACACGAATTACCAATCCCACGAATGCTGTACTTGAAGCTCGCATAGCTGCCCTTGAAGGAGGCATTGGCGCACTAGCTGTCGCATCGGGCATGGCTGCCATTACTTATGCCATTCAAGCGATCACTTTTGCGGGTGAAAATATTGTATCGGTTTCTAAATTATACGGTGGAACCTATAATTTACTGGCACACACTTTACCTAATTTTGGTATTACCACAAAATTCGCACCACATGATGATCTTCAAGCATTAGAACAACAGATTGATGATAAAACAAAAGCCATATATTGCGAAAGTATCGGTAATCCAGCGGGTAATCTTGTTGACTTAGCAGCACTTGCAGATATTGCACACCGTCATGGGATCCCTTTGATTGTTGATAATACTGTCGCCAGTCCGGCGCTTTGCCGTCCGTTTGAATTTGGTGCTGATATTGTTGTCCATTCATTAACTAAATATATCGGTGGGCACGGTAATAGCCTTGGTGGCATGATAGTGGATTCAGGTAAGTTTCCATGGAAAAAATACAGTGATAGATACCCGATGCTTAACCAACCTGATCCATCTTATCATGGGGTCGCTTATACCGAAACTTTTGGTGATGCAGCTTATATTGCTCGATGCCGAGTGATACCATTACGAAATATGGGAGCGGCACTTTCGCCATTTAATACGTTTTTATTGTTGCAAGGGCTTGAAACGCTTTCTTTACGTATGGAGCGCCATTGCCAAAATAGCCTCAAAGTTGCACAGTATCTCCAATCTCATCCACAAGTTGAATGGGTCAATTATGCCGGTTTAAGTGATCATGCTGAACATGCCTTAGCACTAAAACAGATGGATAATGGACTACCAGCGGGTATTTTATCTTTTGGAATTAAAGGGGGTAAGCAAGCCGGAGCTAAATTTATTGATGCATTAAAGTTAATTATTCGCTTAGTCAATATTGGCGACACCCGATCATTAGCCTGTCATCCGGCATCTACTACACATCGTCAACTTAACGATGAAGAGCTACATAAAGCTGGCGTAAGCCAAGAGATGATTCGTTTGTCTATTGGCATCGAACACATCGATGATATTATTGCCGATCTAGCGCAAGCTCTTACTGCCGCGAAATAATTCAAAGCACAAAAAAAGCGAAATAGTCTATCCTATCTCGCTTTTTTAATTAAAACTAATTAACCTAAAATTTTAATTAATTCGTTGGTTACATCAGCCACCGGTTGAGTACCATCTACACGGAAATATTTGGTACGCCCTTCTTTAGCTTCATGTTGATAGTAGTTAATAAGTGGTTTAGTTAAATCATGATATTCAACTAAACGTTTACGTACAATCTCTTCATCATCATCTTTTCGGGTGGTTAATGGTTCACCAGTGATATCATCAATATCTTCAACTTTTGGTGGGTTGTGGCGCACATGGTAAACACGACCTGAAGGCGCATGAATTCGGCGTCCGCTCATTCTATCGATGATAACTGAATCCGGTACATCAAATTCCAGCACATAATCAACATTAATACCGGCAGCTTTCATAGCGTCAGCTTGTGGTACAGTACGCGGGAAACCATCTAATAAAAAGCCATTTACACAATCACTTTCAGCAATGCGCTCTTTTACTAATGCAATAACAAGTTCATCGGTAACAAGCTTACCGGCATCCATTAGCTCTTTTGCTTGTAATCCCAGTGGAGTTCCTGCTTTTACTGCTGCACGTAGCATATCCCCGGTTGAAATTTGTGGAATGCCATATTTTTTCATAATAAATTGTGCTTGGGTTCCTTTCCCTGCCCCTGGTGCTCCTAATAAAATAATTCGCATAAACTAACCTCGTATGGCTCTAATAAAAATAGATTGTTCTATTCTGGTAAATAATGAAATATCACCTTACTGCTGGATATTAAACCGTCAGTAGGACAAATGTAATTGATTGCGCCACAGCCTTTAATCATTTGTAGATTTTGTTGGCAAATTGGACATATATACTGTTCAAGATAGTGCGTCTTACAACTAGGACAATCATAATGCTGAGGTGATAATACACTCATTTTATTATGACATTTTGGACAAAACCCTTCTTTTCCACTATCAACTGTGACTTTTTTTGGCATAAATTATTTACGACCTCTAACATGTTTCATTAATCGACGTCGTTTGCGTTGTTGCGACGCTGTTAGGCTATTTTTACGCCCTTCAAATGGGTTGGCACCTTCTTTAAACTGAATACGAATTGGCGACCCCATAATTTTTAATGAACGTCTAAAATAATTCATTAAGTAGCGCTTATAGGAATCCGGTAAATCTTCAACTTGATTACCATGGATCACAACAATTGGCGGATTATAGCCACCAGCATGCGCATATTTCAACTTAACTCGACGACCTCGAACTAAAGGAGGTTGATGATCGTCTTGCGCCATTTGCATAATTTTAGTTAAAAGTGCAGTATTGACACGACGAGTTGCACAATCGTATGCCTCTTGAATTGAATCAAATAAATTCCCAACACCTGAACCATGAAGCGCAGAAATAAAGTGTACTCGGGCAAAGTCAATAAAATCTAACCTATCATCTAAAGTTGCTTTGACCTGCTCTTTAATATCTTGTGACAAACCGTCCCACTTATTCACTGCTATAACAAGTGAGCGCCCACTATTAATAATGAATCCAAGCAATGATAAGTCTTGATCAGATACCCCTTCTCTGGCATCTATAACCAAAATAACGACATTGGCATCTTCAATAGCTTGTAAAGTTTTGATGACTGAAAACTTTTCAACCGTTTCCGTCACTTTTCCCCGCTTACGTACACCCGCCGTATCAATCATGATGTACTCACGTTCATCCCGAGTCATTGGTATATAAATACTGTCTCGAGTGGTGCCGGGCATGTCGTATACGACAACCCTTTCTTCACCAAGTATACGATTGGTTAGTGTTGACTTACCAACGTTTGGTCGCCCAACAATCGCCACTTTAATTGGTTGATCAATTAGCGATTGAGTTTCATCGTTGAGCTCATCATCAGAGAAAGATTCATCATCAAATGGCTCATGACTTGCAAACTCATCATCTTGTTCATTTGCAAATTGGAAAATAGGATCTAAAGCGGTTTCAATTAGGACACTTACACCACGACCATGACTGGCTGCTATTGGATGAATTTCACCTAATCCTAAACCATAAAAATCTGAAATAGCGGTATCGGCATCAATGCCATCAATTTTATTAGCGACTAAAAAAGTTGCTTTTTCACGTGAACGGAGATGCTTAGCAATAGCATGATCAGCAGGCATTGCACCAGCTCTGGCATCAACTAAGAAAAGAACAATATCAGCTTCTTCGATCGCTTGCAGGGATTGTTCAGCCATAAAGCTTTCAACCCCATCTTCTGTGCCATCAATACCACCAGTATCAATGACAATATATTCATGACCTTTGATTTCAGCACGGCCATATTTACGGTCGCGTGTTAATCCTGGGAAATCAGCGACTAATGCGTCTCGAGTTCGAGTTAAGCGATTAAATAAAGTCGACTTTCCAACATTCGGACGCCCAACTAGTGCTACTACAGGTACCATGTTTATTCTCTAATAACCTTAATTTTTTGTGAAAGCGTAGATATCACCATTTTTTGCTTGAACAACTATTTTATTATCAACAACTAATGGTCGGGATATTAACCCACTACTACTCACTTGTGTTTTAGCGACAACTTCACCATTTTCTTTATTTAACCAATACAGGTAACCTTCAAAATCACCTACAACAATATTATCTTGGTAAATAACTGGATCAGTCAATTGACGGTGTGAAAGTGCTGACTGAGTCCATAATACTGAGCCACCATCTTTAGAGACAGCTTGAATATTATCATCTTGGTCAACAACAAATAATTCTTGAGAGTCTACCACAAAGCTATGCGTCGATCCTAACTGTTTGCGCCAAACAACTTGTCCATTACTTAAATCAAGCGCAGCAACATATCCATTATAACCAATTGCATAGACCAGACTACCTTCAACTACTGGGGTAGAATCAACATCATTTAATTTTGCAATTTCTGTCGATCCTGTTGGATTTGATATGCGTTGTTGCCAAATCATTTCTCCGTCATTGACATAATAGGCATTAACACGTCCATTATCATCACCAAAAATTGCCGCACCATGTGCAATTGTCGGTGTTGAATTTCCTCTTAAGGTTAATAATGGAACTTCAAGTAACACATCCCATAATTCATCACCAGTATTACGATCGAAAGCTTGTAACATGCCATTTGCAGTATGGACGATTAATTTATCATCGGTAGATACCGGGCGAGCAAGAACTTCACCTTTAGCCGCTTTTTCCCATACTACTTTACCATTACTACGATCTAGAGCATAAACAACGGCACGTTCACTACCCACATAAACATATTTATCATCTGCACTCACACCACCAGAAAATAAGGCTGTTTTGCTACTAAAAAAAGAACTTTGCGATAAATTGACATCCCATAACGTATTGCCACTGGTTAAATCAATCGCTTTAACTTGTCCACTGCGGCTAGCAGCGTAAACAACATTATCATAGTTTATAGGACCTAATAATGAATAGATTTGAGTATTGCCAGATGTACTGTTTCGCCATACTTGTGGTATAGAAAATTGATTATTTACTGCTGGTGAAGGTGAGACTTGTACAACTTCTTCTTCTCCACCAAACAAAGAACATCCAGCAAGTGAAAACATAAAAACACTAATAAAAAGATATTTTGATAACTTCATTGTATAGACCCTTATACCAGGATGAATTAATTCTTGTTTAGTTCAGTTATTTATTTTCTGTCTGAGCCGCCTGTTCGGCTTTCTCTTTAGCTGCCTGTGCCTCTTGTTCAGCTTGTTGTTTTGTTTTTAGAAATTCAACTTGATTTAACTTCATTTTAATACTTTGCTCAAGCCCAGGCATTGGTGATGAAGTTAACGCCACATTATAAGCGGCAATCGCATTAGTATAATCGGCCATTTTTACTAATATATCACCACGAATATCATTAACAACTGGCGCCCAACTCTCTTCTGTGACTTGATTTAATGTTGTTAAACTTTGTTGATATTGCTCAAGTTGATACTCTAATCGTGCAATACGGATATTAATAATTGAAGCAATTGTTTCAGAATCATTCTTCTTTAATGCATCAAGTAATAATGCTTTTGCACCCGAATAGTCTTTAAGTACTTCAACATAAAATTTGGCGGCCTGCAAATTAGCAAACACACTAAAAACAGTGGTGTTATCTTTAGCAAATGCGACTAATTCATTCACTGACTCAGGTTTAGTATTATCTAAATTAGCAACTAATTGTTCATACTTGTCAGATGATTGCGTTATTTTTTCTAAATTGTAAGATTGCCAGTATTGCCAGCCATAAAAGGCTAAAAGTCCAATAACAATAATCGCAACTATCAATTTCCACGTTTTAGCAAGAAACTCTTTTATCTCTGAAAGCTGCTCTTCACTCGATAATTGATGACTCACATTTTTCTCCTATTTCCCTTACTTTACAGTATCGCCATACAAGTCGGAACAATATCGTTTTGTGCTACTTCAACTTGTTCGCCTGTTTGTAAATTTTTAATTGTCACTGACTGGTTAGCGATTTCATTTTCACCAATAATGACTGCTATTTTAGCACCTAATTTATCTGCTTTGGCAAATTGTTTCTTAAAATTACTACTACCATAATTTGTAACGATGCGTCTTTCCGGTAATCCGTCACGTAATTGCTCAGCAACACACTGCGCAGCAGATATGGTATTTTCATCACCAGACGATATCATATAAATATCAATCGAATTATCTCGATTTAATGACGGATTAACTGCTTGAACCAGTAGAACCAAACGCTCAAGCCCCATAGCAAAACCAACTGCGGGCGTTGGCTGTCCACCGAGCTGGCTAACAAGTCCGTCATAACGACCACCACCGCAAACCGTACCTTGTGCACCTAAACTACTGGTGACCCATTCAAACACGGTACGATTATAATAGTCCAAGCCACGAACTAATCTTTGATTAATATTGTATTTTATACCTGCATTATCCAGTAACCGGCATAAGCCTTCAAAATGTTGCTTAGACTCTTCATCTAAATAATCAAACAGTTTCGGCGCTTGATTAAGAAGCTCTTGCACGACCGGATTTTTCGAATCCAGAACACGTAGTGGATTAGTATACATTCTACGCAGACAGTCTTCATCCAATTTATCTTTATGTTGTTCAAGGAAGTTAACTAACGCATTTCGGTAATTCGCTCTTGCTTCAACTGAACCAATTGAATTAAGCTCAAGTGAAGTATGATTTTCAATACCTAACGCTTTCCAAAAACGTGCCGTTAATAAGATAAGTTCGGCATCAATATTAGGTCCTTCAAGTCCAAAAACTTCCACACCAAATTGATGAAACTGTCGATAACGACCTTTTTGCGGTTTTTCATAACGAAATGCCGGACCTAAATACCAAAGACGCTGCTCTTGATTATAAAATAGACCATGTTCAATACCGGCACGTACGCAACCAGCAGTAATCTCTGGGCGCAAAGTAATACTTTCATCATTACGATCATTGAAAGTATACATCTCTTTTTCGACAATATCGGTCACTTCGCCGACAGCGCGTTTAAATAGTGCAGTATCTTCAACAATTGGCGTTCTAATTTCGTTATAACCATAACTGTTTAAAACACCTTTTACAATTTTCTCTATTTGTTGCCAACTCGCACTATCACTAGGGAGTAAATCGTTCATTCCCCGTATAGATTGGATTTTTTTCTCTGTCATTTATTTATTCGCTATCTAATAAAATTATAGTTCAGTTGCTGCAATTCTGTTTTTTAATAGTGATGCTTTTGCTCGTATTTTGGCTTCTAACTCATCGATCATTTGCTCGTTATCGATACGACCAATACGAACGCCGTCTTCATAAAAACCACTTTTATTATGACCACCAGCAACACCCATAGTCGAAGCTAATGCTTCGCCTGGACCATTGACCACACAACCAATAATTGATACATCCATTGGCGTAATAATATCTTCTAAACGTTGCTCTAGAATATTTACCGTATTAATGACATCAAACTCTTGCCTTGAACAGGTTGGACAAGCAATAAAATTAATACCACGAGAGCGGATACGTAACGATTTTAAAATATCAAAACCAACTTTTACTTCTTCGGTTGGATCCGCTGCTAACGAAACACGCAACGTATCACCAATGCCTTGAGCTAACAACAACCCTAATCCTATTGCAGATTTTACCGCACCACTGCGCACACCACCAGCTTCAGTTATCCCTAAATGTAATGGTTGCTTGATCTGTCTTGCAAGCAAGCGATATGAATCAACCGCAGTAAAAACATCTGATGCTTTAACACTTACTTTAAACTGATCAAAGTTTAATTTGTCCAGTATCTCAACATGGCGCATAGCTGACTCAACAATAGCTTGCGGTGTTGGTTCACCATATTTCTCTTGAATATCTTTTTCTAATGAGCCCGAATTTACCCCAATACGTATTGGGATATTTTTATCTTTAGCACAATCAACAACCGTTCGAATCCTTGATTCATTACCGATATTTCCGGGATTAATCCTTAAACAATCAACACCATATTCAGCCACTTTTAAAGCAATACGATAATCAAAATGTATATCGGCAATAAGTGGTACTTTTGCTTGTTGTTTTATAAATTTGAATGCTTCAGCTGCATCCATTGTCGGTATTGAAACACGAACAATATCAACACCAACACGCTCAAGCGCTTGAATTTGAGCAACTGTTTTTTCAACATCAGTTGTACGCGTATTGGTCATGGACTGAACAGCAATAGGCGCACCGCCACCAATAGGAACATTGCCGACATAAATTCGGGTTGATTCTCTTCTGTTAATTGGTGAATCGTGATGACTCATAACCTGCCTAATCATATTACAAAATAACTAGCTGGCAATCTTAACAAGAATTACAGCAAATGTCTGTATGAGATTAAGAAAATTTGCTAACTGTTAACACGATCTGATGTTGGTGGGGAAATATAATGGCTAACTTCAACAAGATTACTTTTATCTTGCTTAGTCACAAAATAAAGTGTGGCACCTAACGCGCATAAGAAAATAAATAAGAAGGCAAATAGAACTTTACTACTACCTTTTGTTTTTTTATCTTTCGGAACAAGCTCAGCAATCTTCTGAGATGAATACTGTTTTTTCAAATCTTCAAGATAAGGTTGATACTCTTCATTTGGCAAACCAACAATTTCAGCATAAGCACGAATATAACCTTTAACAAAAACAAAAGGGGCATGAACAAGCTGGTCGTTTTCAATTTCTGATACAACCGCCTTACGTACATGAAGTTTATTGGCAATATCTTCTTGAGTTAATCCTAAATTATCTCTTGAATTGGAAAGAATCTTACCCAATGAAATATTGTCTTCCATTAATCCCCTCGTTTAATACTGTATCCGTAAATTTTCTATATTTTTACATATTTACAAAATTAATCAATTCTTTTCGCTTTGAACCATTGATTTGGTGTTTCAATTTCATTTTGGGCAGCCACTAATTGTAATTCATACGCCTCTCGTTTCAACGTTTCTAGCATAACTGCGTATACAGCTGATGTAGTATGTTCTAAAGCTTCAACCAGTGATTTTCCAAGCAAAATATTAGCTAAAAACAAGCCACTTGTCATATCACCGACACCAACTGGTTGTCTTTCACCAAAATCAACTAATGGGCGTTCAATATGCCATGCTTCTTGCTCAGTCACTAAAAGCATTTCAAAACGATCTTTACGATAACCGGCTCGACTTAAGTGTTTTACTAAAATAGCTTTCGGTCCTTTTTTACAAAGTTCACGACAGGCAACAATCGCTTCATCAACATTTTTGATTTGCTGCTTACCATTTAGCTCCTCAAGCTCTAATATATTAGGCGCCATCATATCGGCCATTGGTAAAGCGCTATTACATAAAAATTCAGCGACCCCTGGGGCGACAAAACAGCCTTTTTCAGGGTGCCCCATAACAGGATCACATAGATAAATTGCATTAGGGTTAACTGCTTTTACTTTTTTTACAATTTCAATAATTGCATTACCCTGCTCAGGCGATCCCATATAACCACTTAGGATCGCATCACAATGCTTTAATTCATCAATTGCATTAATTCCATCAACAATCTCAGTTAGATGAGATGCAGGCATTACCGTTCCAGTCCATTGACGATATTGAGTATGATTAGAAAATTGTACTGTATTTAAAGGCCAAACATTCACGCCCAATCGACGCATCGGGAAGACGGCGGCACTATTTCCAGCATGACCAAATACCACATGTGACTGAATCGATA
The DNA here is from genome assembly GCF_026536565.1 of Gilliamella sp. B2923. Taxonomy (NCBI): domain Bacteria; kingdom Pseudomonadati; phylum Pseudomonadota; class Gammaproteobacteria; order Orbales; family Orbaceae; genus Gilliamella; species Gilliamella sp. B2923. The sequence goes on from NZ_JAFNNZ010000006.1 coordinate 80,324, forward strand.
ATATATTTTTCATAAAATTAATTCCAAATTAATAAGCAGTAATATTTCTTACCACGACGAAGTAAAGTATAACGGTTAAAAAGTTTATCACTATCAGCGAATCGATAATCCGTTGTTGCATTACGCTCACCATTAATCGAAATAGCATTTGATTCAATCATTGTTCTTGCTTGACCTCTGGAAGGGGCAAACTCAGCATTAACAATTGCTTGTTGTAAATCAATTTCATCACTCACCGCTAAAGTTGGCATACCGTCTTGCGCTAATTGTTCAAAATCAGCCTCGGACAAGTCGGTCAATTTACCGGAAAATAGACTTTCGGTGATTCGTTTAGCAGCAATAAGCCCTTCTTCCCCATGAACTAAACGGGTAACTTGTTCGGCAAGTACATATTGAGCTCTTGGCGCAACGCCACTATTTTTATCTTCTTGTTCTAATTCATCTATTTCATTCAATGGCATGAAAGTAAAGAATTTCAAGAATCGATAAACATCAGCATCAGCAGTATTAATCCAAAATTGATAGAATTTATAAGGACTGGTTTTCTTCGGATCAAGCCATACCGCACCACTTTCAGTTTTACCGAATTTAGTCCCGTCAGACTTAGTAATCAACGGTACAGTTAAACCATAAACTTGTTTTTGATGTAATCGTCGGGTTAAATCAATACCAGCGGTAATATTCCCCCACTGGTCAGAACCACCAATTTGCAAAACAACATTTTGTGATTGATTTAAACAAGCAAAATCATAAGCTTGCAGTAAGCTATAAGAAAATTCTGTAAATGAAATACCCACTTCGTCACGGTCAATACGTTGTTTAACTGATTCTTTATTAATCATCGCATTAACCGAAAAATATTTGCCAATATCACGCAAAAAAGTCAGTACATTCATGCCACTAAACCAATCATAGTTGTTAGCTACAATTGCGGCATTTTCACCACAATTAAAATCTAAAAATGGCGAGACTTGTTGTTTGATTTTCTCACTCCATTCAACAACTGTTTGTTCGGTATTGAGTTTTCGTTCAACAGCTTTAAAGCTAGGATCGCCAATCAAACCAGTTGCGCCACCAACTAGAGCCACAGGCTTATGCCCGGCTAGTTGAAAACGTTTTAAACAAAGTAATGGAACTAAATGACCAAGATGCAAACTATCAGCCGTTGGATCAAAACCACAATAAAGCGCAATAGGATTTTGTTCGACTTGTTCTATTAGTGCTTTTTCATCAGTAAGCTGAGCAATCAGTCCACGCTCTTGTAGTTGTTTGATCACATTTTTTGTCATGATTTTTACCTATTAAATTTTGTTACAATGATATTCTACTAAAGTAAGATTTACTCAGTTTTGTTATGATAACGTTTATACGCTTGTTTAAAATGATCTTCCACTATTTCGTTAGGTTTTTTATCACATAAACTAAAAATCACAATAGCGATTGAAGCAAATAAAAATCCGGGAATAAGTGAATAGAGATTGAACCAATTAAAATTGATCCAAAGTAAAACGGTTATCGCACCAACCACCATGCCAGCTAGTGCACCATTTCGGGTCATACGAGACCAAAATACTGAAAAAACCACAATAGGTCCAAAAGCCGCACCAAAGCCAGCCCAAGCATGGCTTACTAAATCAAGTACACTATTGTTAGGATTGATGGCAAGTAAAATCGCAATAACAGAAACAATTAATACCATAATGCGACCAACCCAAACCAATTCACGTTGCTTAGCTTGTGGTCTAAAAAATGCACGATAAAAATCTTCCGTTAAAGCACTTGAGCAAACTAAGAGTTGGCAACTTAAGGTGCTCATCACTGCGGCTAAAATAGCAGCAAGTAAGATGCCTGCAATCCAAGGGTTAAACAGTAGTTTAGATAACTCAATAAAAATTCGTTCATGCTTACCATTATTAATTAAATAAGCCAGATCAGGATTATTAGCAAAAAAGGCAATACCAAAAAATCCAACCGTTATTGCACCAGCTAAACATAAAATCATCCATGTCATACTGATTCGACGAGCATTTTTCATCACCTCATGCGAATCTGCCGCCATAAATCTAGCTAAAATATGTGGTTGCCCAAAATAGCCTAACCCCCAACCTAATAATGAAACAATAGCAACAAAATCCATATGGGCAAATATGTTAGTATAATCAGGATTAAGCGATTTGATATTAGCCATTGCATCGGTAAAGCCACCGGCATTGACCATAACCATAATCGGCGTAAGAATAAGTGCAAACATCATCAAGCTGGCTTGAATGGTATCTGTCCAGCTAACCGCTAAAAAACCACCGATAAACGTATAAGCTATGGTAGCGCCGGCTCCAGCTAACATTGCCCAGCCGTAACTCATACCAAAGGTACTTTCGAACAATTTTGCACCAGCAACCACGCCAGAAGCGCAATAAATAGTAAAAAAGATAAGAATAATGACCGCCGAAATAATCCGTAACAACGTACTTTTATCATCAAATCGACGAGCAAAATAATCAGGTAAAGTTAAAGAGTTGTGATTGATCTCAGTAAAAACTCGTAGCCGACCGGCAATAAGTAGCCAATTAAGGTACGCCCCAATAATTAGACCTATTGCAATCCAACTTTGCGAAATACCAAATAAAAAAACGGCACCCGGCAGTCCCATTAATAACCAACCACTCATGTCGGAAGCACCTGCAGAAAGCGCTGTCACAACACTACCAATACGACGTCCACCCAAAATATAATCACCAAAGTTTCGCGTTGCACGAAACGCAAAAAAACCAATCGCAATCATTCCTAAAATGTACACAGCAAAGGTGACAATCATTGGTAACGACATTTTTATAACAAACCTTGTATTTATGAAATTAAAAAATGGTTGACTAGCTTATCACAAAAACCCCTTGCTAAAAAGCAGACAATCGAGAGATGTTCAACAACAAAAAAGGAAAAATCACCTTAATCAAATCACTACACAGCGCTTCTATAAATACGCACGATACTTTTGATAGAATATATCAATATAAAAACTCAGTTTAATCTAAAGATAATACCAAAATTAAAGTATATAATAATAAATAATCTTTCTTATATATAATTATTACGTGAAACAATCAACTCGCATTCAGATTTTAGAAAAGTTAAAACAACACATTAAAGATCCAACAACCGAACTGGTATATCAAACCCCTTTTGAATTACTTATTGCGGTTGTGCTTTCAGCGCAAGCAACCGATGTGAGCGTTAATAAAGCGACTAAGCCTTTATTTGCTGTTGCTAACACACCTGAACAAATTTTAGCACTTGGGGTTGAGAAGCTTAAACAGTACATACGCACAATTGGACTGTATAATAGCAAGGCTGAAAACATTATTAAAACCTGTCAGATATTAATTGAAAGATATCAAAGCGAAGTACCGGAGAATTTTAATGCGCTTATTTCGCTACCCGGTGTAGGCAGAAAAACCGCTAACGTAGTTTTAAACACGGCTTTTGGTTGGCCAACTATAGCGGTTGATACCCATATCTTTCGGGTAAGTAATCGTACTGGTTTTGCGCCCGGAAAAACCGTTGAAGCTGTTGAAGAAAAATTATTAAAAGTTGTCCCCGAAAAATATAAAATTAACTGTCACCACTGGTTAATTTTGCATGGGCGTTATACCTGCATTGCCCGAAAACCTCGTTGCGGGGCTTGTGTTATTGAAGATTTATGTGAATTTAAACAAAAAGTTTACCCAGAGTGATAACCAATGTCTGATAAATTTAATTTAAGTGAAGAAGACCTAAGCTTGTTTAAAAGTAGTATTGGTAATACAAAAAAAATAAAACAAGACACCGTGATTCATAAACCACAAAAACGCACCCAAAAAGTGATTGAAACACAAAAACAGCAATTAGCAAAAATAAATGCTGAGTTTTATTTTTCTGATAATTATCAGCCACTGTTACAACAAGATCCTATTCGCTACAGTCGTGAAAATGCTGATCCTTATGAGATTAAACAATTACGTCGGGGATTTTATGAGCCAGAATTCTTTTTAGATCTGCATGGACTAACTCAGAAAGAGGCGAAAAAAGAAATAGCCGCACTCATTGCGGCCTGTTTACGCGAAAAAGCACAATGTGCTTGTATTATGTATGGGCATGGCAAAAATATTTTGAAAAAACAGACTCCGATGTGGTTAGCACAACATCCTAACATTATCTGTTTTCATCAAGCACCGAAAGAATTTGGTGGGAGTGCCGCATTACTCATTTTATTTGATGTTATCAATGAGTAGAAATAAACCTGAATAGTATCAACCTTATCATATAAAGCTTTACTGAACCAAATCATGTTTATCTGTGTAATTCATGTCTTTTTATTATCAATGTGCTGAAATCGATACTATTTTGGTGAAGGTAAGAGATTATATTGAAGCCTACCATACGAATAAATAAAGATATGTTTAGATTGAAGCTGTTTGCGCTTTGCTTGAAGTAAGTAGATCACTTTATAGTAGGCATAATAAATAAAGTGCGATTAACTCACCATACAAAATAAAAAAGCCAGCATAGTTGGCTAGGCTGGCAAACATTGGAAGCAATGTGAGCAATGTCATACTTTTTCAGAAGTCTTTCAACTCTCTAACAAAGTACAATTGAATGATAATCATTCTCATTAATAAAAGCAAGTAGTTTTTTTGATTTTTTCCAAATAAAGAAGATAGACCGATCTAATTAACCGGCATGGAAATACTAACTAATTGATTCTATGAAAAGAAATTAAGATAAGTGCAGGGTAAGTTACCCTGCATTGTAGAAATTATTATTTTTAATTACAAATGAGATAGCCGCGATAAATACCGCTTTATTATTTTTGGTAAATGAATTCAACGCCTTCTTCGTCGCTTTCATCCCAGTCATCGAAATCATCATCGTCATCATCAAAAGCATCATCCATAGCCTGTTGATGATAATCATCCCACATAAATTCCACTTTTTCTGCTGCCGTTTCTGCTTCTTCTGCTTCACGAGGATGCGCATTCATGTAATCCATGAGATCCCAACATAAAGCTTTTACACCTTCATGATTAACCGCTGAAATCACATAATATTTATCATTCCAATCGAGTGCTTTTGCAATTTCCGCTGCACGTTTGGCGCTTTCTTCTTCACCCAATACATCCATTTTATTAAATACTAACCAGCGTGGTTTATTGGCTAATTTTTCACTATATTGGTGAAGTTCTTGAATAATAACTTTAGCATTTTCAATTGGATCTGATTCATCAATTGGAGCAATATCAATTAGATGAACTAAAACCCTACAGCGTTCTAAGTGTTTTAAAAAACGAATACCAAGCCCAGCGCCGTCTGATGCACCTTCAATTAAGCCGGGAATATCAGCAACCACAAAACTTTGCTCGTTATCCATTCTCACCACACCTAAACTCGGCACTAACGTGGTAAAAGGATAATCGGCAACTTTCGGCTTAGCGGCCGATACGGAACGAATAAAGGTAGATTTACCCGCATTTGGTAATCCTAACATTCCTACATCAGCAAGTAATAACAGTTCTAATAATACATCACGTTTTTCACCGGGAGTTCCGTCGGTTTTTTGTCTAGGCGCTCGATTAACCGATGATTTAAACCGTGCATTGCCAAGCCCATGGAAACCACCTTTAGCAACTAAAACCTTTTGTTGGTGATGCGTTAAATCACCAATGATCTCACCAGTATATTTGTCAGTGATCCTTGTTCCAACCGGAACTTTAACAGTAATATCTTTACCACGCTTACCGGTACAATCTGAGCCTTGCCCATTTTGACCACGCTCTGCACGGTAGTTTTTTTCAAACTGAAAATCAACTAATGTGTTGAGATTCTCATCTGCGATAAAAAATACATCACCACCGTCACCACCGTCGCCACCATCTGGTCCACCTTTTGGAATATATTTTTCACGACGAAAACCGACACAACCATTTCCGCCATCACCGGCTTCAACTCGGATTGATGCTTCATCAACAAATTTCATTATTTATCCTCTTTGTTGCGGTTAATTAGCAAACCTTTTCTTGGGTGCCATATATAATGCCCAATAGTTGCAAACATAGCACCAGCTACAACCGATAATGCGCCAATATAACCTAAAATATTTAAATATTGCATTGCAAACTTTTCCGGCCAAATTAAGGCAAACAAATCCGAAAAGATTAACGCAAACAGTGGTGTTAATGTTGTTATCGCACTCACTTGCGCCGCCTGCCAACGCTCCATTGCCATCACTAATGCACCATAAGCAATAATGGTATTTAAACCACAAAATACAATAGCAAATAGCTGAGTAGCATCAGCATTAGCCAATTTGGTTGGAGAGGTGAACGGTAATAGACCGACCGTACAGATCAAATAAATCAACCATAATAACTGTTCTGCCCGTAATTTTCGCAATAATACTTTTTGCGCAAGCGCATAACATGCCCAAGAGACCGAAGCAAGCAACCCTAGCCAAACGCCAATGCCATAGGTAGACATGTTTGAAAACAGATCTGCAATATTTTTATTAAAAAATAGTACTAACCCAATTAATAATACCAAAATCCCAATGATCTGGGTTGGTCTTAATCTTTCTTTAAAAACAAAAGCACTTGAAATCATAAATACCACAATGCCCATTTGCCCCACAACTTGAGCCGTTGTCGCAGAAAGGTACTGAACTGCACTGGCAAATAAAGCAAAATTGCCGAGCAAACCAAATCCGGCAATCATCAATAAGACAAAACGACGACGTTTTTTAAACATCGCTAAATTAGGGAACTGTTTTTTATATGCCAGCCATATTGTGATGCCAACAGCTGAAATAGCCAATCTCGACCATGCTAAGGTTAACGGATCGACAACCACTAAAGCATATTTCATTGCAATTGGCACAATGCCCCACATAACAGCGGTTAACATTGCTAATGCAAAACCTAATTTGACATTTTGTGGTGTTATCATAATGGGTAATATTATATAAAATTCAAGAAATGAAAAAAGCCCCACAATAACTGTGAGGCTTCTATAAACTTTTGAACCGCTTTTAATTAGCTGTTAGCAATTACACTAACATAACGACGGTTTTTTGGTCCTTTAACTTCGAATTTTACTTGTCCATCGATTAAGGCAAATAGTGTATGGTCACGACCACAACCTACGTTTGTGCCTGGGTGGAATTGAGTTCCACGTTGACGAACTAAGATATTTCCAGCAAGAACTTCTTGACTACCATAACGTTTAACACCTAAACGTTTACTTTGGGAATCACGACCATTACGTGATGAACCACCAGCCTTCTTATGTGCCATTGTTCGATACTCCTATTAAGCGATTGCAGTGATCTTCACATCAGTGAACCACTGACGGTGACCTTGTTGTTTACGATAGTGTTTACGACGACGGAATTTAACGATTTTCACTTTGTCACCACGACCGTGTTCAACAATCTCTGCTTTAATTGTTGCACCTTCAACAAACGGAGCACCAACTTTGATGTCTTCACCATTTGCTACCATTAAAACTTTATCGAAAACGATTTCAGAACCAGTTTCGACTTCAATTTTTTCCAAGCGAACGACTTGTCCTTCGCTGACTCGGTGTTGTTTGCCACCACTTTGGAAAACTGCGTACATACTCAACTCCGCAATAAAAAACAGACCATTACTTGATTGTACATATTTGTCTGCATTGATTAATCTTATAGGGCGTGAATTTTACGCAAAATTTATTCTTGTTGCAAGCTCTGTTTACTAAAAGATCGCAAAAAGTTATAAAAAAGATCTGAGACATACCGTTTTAGCGTTACAATATGATAAATCATTATTTACTTGGTAATTTATTTATAAGATGTCAAGCGGCAAAATACCCAAAAAAAAGACCAATTATCACGCCTCGACAATTAATCGCTTCTCATTATGGATGTTTTTTCTCGGGATAATTGCGTTAATCGCATTATCCATCTCCATTCAAGTTGCTAATGATACCAAAGGTAGTGCTTACCTAATTAATCAATTAGGGCTAATTCGCATGAAAAGCTATCAGCTATTATCGATGATCCCATTAAGCCAACAAGATAATTATCGCTTAGATATATTTAATGATATTACCAGCGAAAAACAACACTCGACTCTTTTTAAACAATATCACTTATCAAGTGAATTTGAACAGTTACAACACAAATGGGCAAGCTCAATAAAACCCAAAATACATCAAGCCCAACAAATGGATGCAATCAGAGAGGATATTGAACAATTTGTCCTACAAACTAATGAGTTAGTAAATAAAATAGATCAGAAAACTGAAAATCAAATACAATATATTTTCCGCTTACAACAACTGTTTATCATTATTATAGCGATATTTCTTATTGCACAATGTTACTATTTACGCCGTTATCTTCTCAACCCTTGGCGTAAACTTATTAATATGGCCGAAGCCATTTCCAAACACAATTTCAGTGAACGTTTTACTATTAGATCAAGAAAAAACGAATTTGATTTATTGGGCTTAGCATTAAACAATATGTCTGAGCAAATTGAATCCCAATACTTATTACTCGAAGAGCGAGTAGCCGAAAAAACAGCCGAATTACAACAAACCAATAAAATCATTTCGTTTCAATATCAAGCAACCAAACAACTCCACACATCAGAACCATTATGTGAACGTTTTTTAATCATACTGCGCCAATTAGAAGAGTTAGTTCCACTTACCCAATTCCAGATTCGCTTTTATGAATCAAAAGACCCTGAACACTATCAACAGATCAGTTATGATAATGAGCAAAAATTGCCTTATTGCCAAAATCCCCATTGCCATGCTTGCTTAATTCCTTCGAAACCTTATCCAAAAAATGGTTTTCAACGTTATTGGTACCTACAAGATAATGGAGAAAAGCTCGGCGTTTTATTTGCCAGTCAACCACTAGAGGTAACCCTAAGTGACGAGCAAGAAAATCTAATTACCGGGTTAATTGAGCAGATGACAACAGCCATAATGCTCGATAGGCAGATAGAACAACAAAAACAGTATCTATTAATGAAAGAGCGCTCAGCAATGGCTAGAGAATTACATGACTCGATAGCTCAATCCCTTTCTTGTCTAAAAATACACCTAAGTTGTTTACAAATGCAATCGGATCTGACTTCACAAAATAGCATTGATCTATTGGCTACCATGCGTAAAGAGGTCAATATCACCTATTCGCAATTAAGAGAGTTGATCACCTCTTTCCGGTTACGCCTTAACCAGACAGGCTTTTATGCCAGTTTAATGGAGTTAATAGAAGAATTTAATCAAAAGCTAAAATTTAATATTCAACTCAAATATCAATTACCGCTCAACATTATCCAAAGTAAACATGCTTTTCATTTATTGCAATTTCTTCGTGAAGCACTCAATAATGTCTACAAACATGCAAAAGCGACGCAAGTCATCATTGATTTAACAATTGATGACCTTCAAATTATTACCTTAAGCATTGCTGATAACGGCATTGGTATACAAAACAATGTAAAACAAGACAACCATTATGGTATGGTGATAATGCGTGATAGAGCTGAAATACTTAATGGCAATTTGATCATCAATAGTCAACCACAACAAGGTACGCAAGTTATGATAAAATTTAAAGCCAACAACACCATTCCATTTAAGACAATAGAAGAGTAACCAAATGGAGCAGATAAAAAGTTCAATACTGCTAATTGACGATCACCCTATGTTAAGAAATGGCGTAAAGCAATTAATTAATACTGTTAACCACTTTGAAGTTGTAGGTGAAACAGGATTAGGTACTGAAGGGATTAAATTAGCGGAAAAACTTGAACCGGAAATTATTTTATTAGATATCAATATTCATGGTATGAGTGGTTTAGAAATTTTACGTTATTTACGTGAAAAAAACATCTCAAGCCGGATCATCATGTTTACCGTATCAGATGACAAAGAAGATATTATATCCGCCCTTAAAAATGGTGCTGACGGTTATTTATTGAAAGATATGGAGCCAGAAGATTTTCTCAACGCTTTAAAAGATATTGCGGAGGGAAAAGTTATTATGGATGAAGCCATTTCGCACATAATTATCAATTATATGCGCCAAAGCACAAAGCCACAGACCAAACAAATTCATGATGTAAAGTTACTCACACCAAGAGAACATGAGATATTTAATCTGCTGGTGCAAGGTCTATCTAACAAATTGATCGCAAAAGATTTGGATATTGTTGAAAGTACCGTAAAAGTTCATGTAAAAAGTATTTTTAAGAAATTAAATTTCAAATCACGCATGGAAATGACCGTATGGTATTTACAGAGCAAAGAGTAATGCATTAATTGAAGATAATTGATTATACTGAACTCAATTGAAGCTTTTAAAGGCCGTTACCTATTAAATGATGCTATTAAACGGCTAACGTTAAGATAATCGGCAAGACCACCATTTTGTAAAGTAGCCTTGCCGGCTTAAATCAATGATTTGAAAACCAATTGAGTTTTTCTCGCAGCGCAACAACTGGCCCGACAATGATTAAACTTGGACTACGCGCTTGTAAAGCCAACGAGGCTAAATCACAAAGCAAACCGGCTACCACTTTCTGTTTGGTGCTGGTACCTTCCTCAACAATTGCTACCGGCGTTTGCTCATTCATGCCATGCTGAATTAATTGCTGACTAATATTTTGCGCTTGTGAAAGTCCCATATAAAAGACTAACGTCTGCTTTTCCGCCGCTAAACTTTGCCAATCAAGATGACTACCATCTTTTAAATGTCCGGTAATTAAACGAACACTATGTGCATAATTACGGTGAGTCAATGGAATACCGCTATAAGCTGAGCATCCCGAAGCAGCGGTAATACCGGGCACGACAGAAAATGGAATATTTGCATTAAATAGGGTTTCAAGTTCTTCCCCGCCACGACCAAAGATAAACGGATCGCCCCCTTTTAACCGAACCACCCGTAAACCTTTTTGCGCTTGTTCTAATAAGATCTGATTGATCTGTTCTTGAGGAACGCAGTGATACCCTGCCCGCTTACCCACAAATATCCGTTGAGCATCACGCCTTGCCAGATTCATTATCTCATCGGAGACTAAACGGTCATAAACAATAATATCAGCTTGTTGGATCTGCTGTAATCCTTTTAATGTCAATAACCCTGCATCACCCGGACCTGCACCGACTAAAACAACTTCGCCCCGATCATCAAGCGAAAGTTCAAATAGCTCGTTGGTTAACTTTTCAACCTGCTGTGAATCATTATTGGCAATGGCTTGCGCTAACCGATCATGAGTAAAAAGCTTCTCCCAAAAGCGGCGACGCTCAGTCAGTGTTTTATAAGTCTGTTTGGCTTTATTACGTAAATAACCGGCATATTGCGCTAATTTACCTAAATGCTGGGGTAAAATCGATTCAAGTTTTTCTCGTAATAAACGAGCTAAAACCGGTGCATGCCCGGCAGAAGATACGGCAACCATAATCGGCGAACGATCAATAATAGAAGGCATAATAAAGCTGGCATCTTTCGGCGAATCAACTACATTACAAAAGATACGGCGATTTTCCGCCGCTAAACTGACCGCTTGATTTGTCTGCTGACAATTTGTTGCTGCTATAACCAACCATTTATTATCCAGCAATTGGGCATTAAATTCGCCTTGCTCAAGTACCAACTGATTCTGTTTTTGCCAGCATAAAAATTGCTCATTAAATTCAAGCGCATTAACCGTTAACTTTGCACCCGCTTCAAGTAATAGCCGAGCTTTTCGCTCGGCAATTTCACCACCACCAACTAACAGACATTCACGGTTTTCTAACTTACAAAATAGTGGTAAATAATCCATAATGGCGCTGTTATCCTTTTGGTCGCTCTGTTTTAGGCGTTGAATACCAGTATCCTAATCCCATAAAGACCGCACCGGAAACAATATTACCCAGCGAGACCCAAAGTAAATTATGACCGATACCCACTAAATTATAAGCTTCACTATGATCACCAAACCATGAAAGTGAAAACAACGTCATATTGGCAACGGAATGTTCATAACCACAAGCAATAAAAGCAAGTAAACACCACCAAATGGCAATAAATTTGGCTGACCCTTCAACACGATTTGCCATCCAAATGGCTAAACACACTAACCAGTTACACAAAATGCCACGAAAAAATAGCGCACTCGCCGGTGCCATTGTTTTAGCCAGTGCAGCGCTATGCACTAAGCTGGTATTGACTGATAATAATGGTGTTGAGGCATAAAAATATAATGCGGCTACAAAAATAGATCCCAATAAATTAGCTAACCACGTCTGCGGTAAAACAAGCCACATTTGCTTATTTGTGATCTTGTTACATTTAACACCAAAAGTTAAAAACATGGTGTGACCAGTAAACAACTCTGACCCGGCGATAACAACTAAAGTTAAGGCGATACCAAATGTTGCACCCATAACCAACGGTCTTAACGAAGGATCGAGCAAATTGCCTAATGTGAAAATTAAAATAATGCCAAGACCAACATAAGCGCCCGCCATAGCAGAACTTAACCAAAACCCAAATGGATTAGTTTTGGCTAAACGAACAATACGTGCTGCATTAGTAGCACATTTATTAATTGTTTCGGTATACATAACTATCTAAACCTTAAAAACTGTTTTAACAAGACGATTTAACTTCAACAAAACCGTCTGCATTCACTTTGACTTGATAATGTGCAATTGAGTATTTAGCATCATCGATGCAATAGCCATCTTTCAAACGAAAACGCTGTTTTTTTAATGGGCTTGCAACATACAACTCATTTTCATGCTGTCCAATAATGCCTCGAGATAATACACTTGCTTCGGCAAAAGGATCGATATTACTGATAGCATAAAGTTCAGCGGTATCATAAGGGCGAAAAATGGCCACATGCTCATTGCCAACCAGTGCACACACCCCTGTTTCAGGTAAAATGTCATCAAGTTTACAAATGGTTATCCATTGACTCATATTATTGCTCCTCTAACATTGCTTTACGTTCTGCTGCTGTCGCCGGGCGATGTTGTTCTCGTTCTGCGATAAATTGCACGTTATCATCACGCTGATTACTATTAATAAAATGGCTAAATCGTTGTTGATTCTCTTGATGCTCAACGGTCTGTTTCCATTCACAAACCGTTAACTTGCGTAATCGTGTCATCTCTTTTTCAAGCTCGTCATTAATGCCAAGCTTATTATCAATAATGACACTTCGTAAATAATCAATTCCGCCGTCTAAATTCTCCAGCCACACAGATGTTCGCTGTAATTTATCCGCAGTACGAATATAGAACATAATAAAACGGTCAAGATATTGAATTAAAGTTTGCTTATCCAAATCAGCGGCAAGCAAATCAGCATGTCGTGGCTTCATACCGCCGTTACCACAGACATAAAGATTCCACCCCTTTTCCGTTGCGATAACACCAATATCTTTGCCTTGCGCTTCAGCACATTCACGGGTACAGCCGGAAACACCAAGTTTAAATTTATGCGGTGCACGGATACCTTTATAGCGATTTTCCAGTTCAACACCCAAACCGACACTATCGCCTACACCATAGCGGCACCAAGTGCTACCAACACACGTTTTAGCCATTCTAAGTGCTTTAGCATAAGCATAACCACTTTCAAACCCGGCATCGATTAACTCTTTCCAAATAGCTGGCAAATCATCTTTTTGGGCGCCAAACAGTCCAATACGCTGTGAGCCGGTTATTTTTGAATAGAGATGATATTTTTTGGCAATTTGACCAACAGCAATCAAGCCTTCTGGTGTGATTTCACCACCGGCACTACGAGGAATAACCGAATAAGTTCCATTTTTTTGAATATTTCCCAAAAAGATATCATTACTATCTTGCAACGGGATTAAATTTTGTTTGAGGATATAATCATTCCAACAAGAAGCCAGTAGTGAACCAATGGTTGGCTTACACACTTCGCAACCATAACCCTTACCATGTTTTTTAATCACTTCATTGAACGATTTTAACCCTTCAACACGAATCAAATGGTATAACTCTTGACGTGAATATTTGAAATGCTCACATAAAGCATGACTGACTTCGATACCTTGTTTAGCTAATTCTGAGTTTAATAGCTGAGTCACTAATGGAATACAACCACCGCAACCTGTACCAGCTTTAGTTTCAGCCTTGATTGCCGCAACCGTATGACAACCAGCATGAATCGCATCGATAATTTTTGCTTTGGTGACATCAAAACATGAGCAAATTTGTGCCGTATCTGGCAATGCCTCAACCCCCATGGCAGGTTTAGCCCCTGCATGAGCAGGTAAAATTAAGGTATCGGGATGCTCAGGAAGATCCATTTCATTTAACATTAACTGTAATAAATTACTGTAATCTGCGGTATCACCGACTAACACCGCACCCAATAATCTTTTATTATCACCGCTAACCACCAGCTTTTTATAAACAGGTGCATTTTCATCTAAGTACACATAACTTCGGCTGTTTGGTGTTTTACCTTTAGCATCACCAATGCTACCAACATCAACACCCATTAATTTCAATTTAGCGCTCATATCAGCACCATTAAATTGGCTTTGCTCACCGATTAAATGGGCAAGTGCGACCCCAGCCATTTTATAGCCGGGCGCCACTAAACCAAACACCTTACCTTGCCAGCATGCGCACTCACCAATAGCGTAAATATCCGGATCTGAGGTTTGGCAATTATCATTAACAACAATGCCGCCTCGTTGACCAATCTCAAGCTGACAATCTTTAGCCAGTTGATCATTTGGTCTGATGCCGGTTGAAAACACGATAAAATCGACTTCCAGTGCAGAGCCATCAGCAAATTGCATAATCTTACCGGACGGCGTATGCACAATTTCTTGTGTATTTTTACAGGTATGAACGCCAACGCCCATTTCCTCGATTTTACGACGTAGTTGCTCACCACCCATAACATCCAGTTGTTCAGCCATTAATACCGGCGCAAATTCAACAACATGCGTTGCAACACCTAAATTTTTAAGCGCTCCGGCAGCCTCTAGCCCAAGTAAGCCCCCACCAACAACGGCGCCCGACTTACTACGCTTAGCACATTCGGCGATAGCATCAAGGTCTTCTATTGTTCGATAAACAAAACAATCACAACCATTTGCCCCTTCAATAGGTGGAACCCAAGGATAAGATCCCGTTGCAATAATTAACTTATCATAAGAAACAATACGACCGGTTTGCGAGTGAACCTCTTTACGTTGACGATTAATTAAGATAGCTCGCTCATTCAGTAGTACATTGATATTGTTTTCTTCATAAAGTCCAGCTCGAACAAGTGAAAGTGCTTCAGCGGTATAGTCAGAAAAATAAGAAGAAAGATGCACACGGTCATAAGCAAGGCGAGGCTCTTCACAAAAGATAGTAATATTGAACTGATCAGACAACGATTTACCAACTAACTCCTCGATAAAGCGGTGCCCAACCATCCCATTACCAATGATAACGAGATTGGTTTTACTCATACAAATGCTCCAATTTTATTTTAATTCAATTATTTAATTTATTACTGATAGCTATTGTATGTGACTTTGACAAGAATATAATTACCCTCAAGGATTACCACTTTAGTAGTAATCCAAAGAACAATATTTAAAACAAAGAATTACAGATAACTGCTTCATGACTTTATCGAATTTGGTTAGGTTGATATTGCACTCGATTTTGTTATCAATAATCACCAATCAAAAAATCAGCATTAATATACTTACTAAGTACTACTTGTCATGAAAGATAACAGTCTATGATTTAAGCATGATCAGATTAAAAAGTTGCTGGTTTAACGGTGAAGAAAGTTCCCGGCTATTAATTAAATATAGTTAACAGAAAAGATGACCAAAATAGCAAAGTAAGCACTTAATCACGTTACGAGTGATGTCATAAAAACCTTAATTATCAATACAATCGCTAATAAATTATCAGGAGATTGATTAACACCGTTTTAAGTTAAAAAACAACAAATTTTGTTGCCAATTGAGATTAAAATAGTATAATTAGCCGACTAAATAAATTGAGTAGTGATAATTGAATTACAAGTCTAGAGTACTTCCGTCTCGTGAAACCTTAGCACGAGCTCAAAGATTTAATGATGAAATTGTCGATGTTTCAGGCGTCGATCTCGTTTTAAGCTTGATTACCACAGCTGATTTAATACGATCTAATATTTATGCACAACTTGCTAAAGATTATGATGTTTCTGAAGGCAAGTTTGCCTTATTAATGTCACTGTTTTCCGAAGGTGAAACTTGTGCAAGCGATCTTGCATTACGTATAGGAGTGACACCAGCAACAGTATCGGTAATGGTTAAACGAATGCTAGCAGCAACCAACCCACTTATATCCATGACAAAAAATGATGAAGATGGTCGGTCACGTTTAATTACATTAACACAAGCAGGCATAACATTAATTCAAAATGCATTACCCAATCACCTAAAATCGATTCGTGCTTTTGCTCAGGTTTTAAATCCACAAGAACAAGAATCTTTAATATTGATGTTACGTAAATTATTACGAAAATAACTGACTTTATTAGCATAAAGTCATCTTACTTTACTTAAATACTTAGCTGACTAAATAAATGGAAAATAAGCTATATATGAAAAAAAATATCAAAATCCCAGTTATATTTTTATTAATATTAACTTTTGCATCATTCTTAATCTTTTTAGGCTCACGAAACGACGCTGTAACTGTTGCCAAAAGCATCAAATCTGGCGTATTAACTGCTGATGAGATTAACATTGCCTTTCAAAATGTGGGCGGAAAACTCATTAAACGTTACGTGCAAGAGTCACAAATAGTGAAAAAGGGTGATCTTTTAATGCAACTCGAAGATGTCGATACAAAATTAGCTATTAACCGTCTTCAAGCACAAGTTGACAGCCAAAAGGCAATGGTTGCCCAAGAGCAAGCCGCCATTGAAATCACCGAAAATGAAACCAATCTAAATGAGTTATCAACATGGCGTAAAATTGAAGAGGTTAAAGCCAATTTAGAAGCGGCAAAATCGACAGAAAATTTAAATCGCATTGAGTATAACCGTTACATGCAAATGCGTAAGGGCGGTAACACATCGCAATCGCAACTCGATAATGTCAGTAATGCTTATACCGCATCAAAAATGCAAGTGTTGCAAATTAAAAGCCAGCTATCAACACTGATGATTGGTGCAACACCGGAGCAAGTCAGCCAGTTTGAACAAACACAAGATGCAACCGGTATGACTTTACAATCAATCACCATTGCCAGACAAAAACTGCAAAATCGCCAAAATCAGTTAGCTCAACTCAAAGCACAACTGGCTCAAGCTGAAACAGAATTAGAACAGTTACAAATCAATTATAAACGTCTTACTTTAACTGCTCCGGAAGACGGTAAAGTTTTAAAACTGATGTTTGAAGATGGCGAAATGGTACCAAATGGTGCGCCAGCGGTATTGTTAGAAACCGATCGAAAATATATCGACATTTATGTTAACGAAAAAATGGTCAACGATTATCAACCCGGCACCATGGTAAAAGCCAATGTTATTGCACTTGATAAAGAAGTAAAAGGTAAAGTTCGTTTTGCAACTACCGCACCGTCTTTCGCTGACCTCCGTATGACACGGGAACGAGGGCAAGCGGATTTAACTTCTTACCAAGTCAGAATTTATATGGAATCTATTCCACATCTATTAACCGGAATGACACTTGAGGTCGATCAATGATGCAAAACATCATTAAATCTATTCTTGAAGAGCTTGACGCAATGTTGTCAGGCCATTTTATACCTTACTATAAAGTTGCCATTGGCTTAGCGGCAATTGTTGCGCTGGTTTTCTCAATAGTCCTAAGTCACGGCGCTGTATTTGAAGGCAAAATTGCCGTTATTGATCTTGACGGTTCGAACTATTCAACCGAACTAATTAGTAAAGTGAATACTTCGCCTTACATTGAAGTGTCCGAAGTTATTCGCTCACCGGTAAACCCAATTACCTTAGTTTCGCATGATCGTAATTTAGGCGTGTTATACATTCCTAAAGGTTTAGAAAAAAGCCTAAAACGAGGTGATCAAACTGTTCGTTTAGGTTATTTTGCCGATGATACTAATGATGCGCAAAACGCTAAAGTATTACAAAGCCTTAATGAATATATCCCAGAATTAGGTGCCGAACTGAGTGTCGGTAAAGTTGCTGCATTAGGATTAGGACGTGAAGCTACTGAAGCGACCTTATCGCCAATGCAACTTAAAACACGGTATATGTTTAACCCAGCCAGTTCATCAACAATATCAACTATCATCTACTTTGTGTACTTTTTCTCATCACTGACTTATGGATTAACTTCACTGATGATTGTTGGTCGACTAAAAGTTACCGGCATGTGGGAAATGGCATTAGAACGAGGGTTTGTATCACTTTTAGCTAGAACGATCCCCTACGCACTTTTTTATACAACAGGATTAACCTTAATTACCGCAGTGCTGGTGATTTTTGGGCAATTGCGTTTTGACGGTAACTATTTTGCATTTGTTCCGAGTATCTTCATGACCGGACTGGCTTTCGGTTGGCTAGGCTTACTCCTATCTTGGACAACCAATAACCCGGGCGAAGGTGCCAGCCGGATGATTTTCCTAGTACCACCAGGATTTATTATGGGCGGTTCAACCATGGCGGTCGGCATAATGCCAATTTGGACTTATTATGTCAGCCATGCATTTCCTTTAGTCTGGTTATTTCGATTCTTCCGCGATTTTGCCATGCGAGGGCGCTCATTGGTTGATATGCTAGCAACTTATGGTATGTACATTATCTATTTAACTGTGATTGCTTTTGTCGTGATGTTAGTGGTTGAACGGGTAAAAAAACCAGCAGAGCAAGCGCAATTAAATTAATCTATTCAAACATAAGTTATTGAAACACTCCGGGGTTTCAATAACTTTCTTTTTTTTCGCTGTTTTCTTTTTGGTTTTTACACTAAAAATAGCTTCAATATTTGGGTAAACAGCTCAAAGCCTTTAAGTTTATTGGGTATTAATTGCTCATTTTGTGATATTCATCACACTTCAAAATGAAATTAGCCTTATTTTTATCATTCTAAAATATTTTTCTTATCGTCACTAATTTTGCCTTAATTGATTGAATTATCGAAGCAATATTACCTTTCTCTGCCGCTAAAGGGCACCTTCCCCCCTTTCAATTCATTTCAAACGAAAGCATTTTCTGTTCTTTTTTAACAAAATGAGTTTTGTGACTTATTTATCGTTTTTCGATCCTTTTCGTATGTTTAAATCGAATAACACAATGAAAACAAATTAAGAATTATATGAATAATGAAATAATTAACGCATTACAACGACGAGAAAAAATTATTCACCTCCTCGGTAAAAAAAACACAGTAACAGTTAACAAACTCAGTAAATTATTTAACGTTTCAACTGTCACCATTCGCAATGACCTGCGTTACTTAGAGCAAAAAGGTTGTGTATTACGCTCCTACGGTGGCGCAATGCTAAACAAAACTTTTGCTTTCGATCGCCCTTTATTGGATAAAAGTCGCATTAATTCAACCATTAAAAACAAAATCGCTCAAAAAGCGGCAGCAATGGTGCACGACGGCGATCGAATTATCCTCGACTCAGGCTCAACGACAGCGGCGATGGTGCCCTATTTACGCCAAAAACAAAATCTTATTGTCTTTACTAATGCCATTAATATTGCCTACGACTTATCAACTAATACCGATATTGAAGTAATTATTGCCGGCGGCAATATTCGCAAAAATGCTTACTCCATTTCAGGACCTACCGTTGAACAGCAATTAAAAATGTACCACTTCAATAAACTCTTTTTAGGTGTTGACGGATTTGATTTAAGCGCCGGCATTACCACACCTAATTTTGGTGAAGCATCGGTTAACCGTGTCATGTGTCAGGTTTCGGGGCAAATTATCGCTGTCACCGACTCAAGCAAATTTGGTCGTAAAAGCTTTTGTATGATTGAAAAGATTAACCCAATTGAAACACTGGTCACTGACTCAAAAATCCCCAAAGAATACTTAACGCAATTACATACTTTAGGCATTAATGTTGTTATTGCAGATATATAAACAGCCTCTTTTTTAACCAGATAAACACTTAATAAATAGGATAAAGAACATGCAAAAATATTTAGATTACTCATTAGATTGGCTCACAAAACATGGCGCAGAAAATACCGCTAAAGAGATTTGCCAACAACCCCAAATTTGGCGGGACTTATTAGAAATCATTACCCAACAACACGAGCAGTTAAACGCATTTTTACAGCCATTACTTGCCGATCCCGATCTGGAAATCATTCTAACAGGTGCCGGCTCCTCTGCTTTTGGTGGCGTTGCGCTGGCACCTTGGTTAAGAGAGCATACAAAGCGTAATGTCCGTGCATATGGCACAACTGAAATTGTTGCTGATCCTTTGCAATATTTATCACCGAATAAAAAAACATTAGTGGTATCTTTTGCCCGCTCCGGTAACAGTCCGGAAAGTATCGCAACGGTAAAATTAGCCGATCAATTAGTATCAGATTGCTATCACCTATTTTTAACCTGTAATCCAACCTGCGCACTAACCGATTACGCGCATGAAAAAAACGACCCTAAACGTATATTGCAATTTGTTATGCCTGAAGGATCACATGATTTAGGTTTTGCCATGACGTCAAGTATCAGCAGCATGATGTTAGCCACGTTATTACTACTTGGCGATATTGGCCATGACGATGCTTGTAAGACAGTTACAACCATTGCCAACATCTGTGAAGATAAAATTTTAACCTGGCAACCTATTACCAAACAACTTGCACAACAACCACATGAGCGAGTGATTTATGTTGGCAGTAGTTGCTTTACCGGTGTAGCACAAGAATCAGCTTTAAAAATTTTAGAATTAACCGCCGGCAAAATAGCCAGCCGCTTTGATTCAATACTAGGGTTACGCCATGGGCCTAAATTTATGGTTGATTCGAGCAGTTTAGTGGTCTGCTTTTTCTCTAACGATCCTTACATTCGTCAATATGATAACGATTTATACAATGAGCTAGTACATGACAAGATTGCTATGGATGTGATAGCCCTCAGTGGTCAACCTAGTTCAGACAAACAGATGCAGGTAATCGATTGCCCATTGGCGGATTGTTGGTTGATGTTCCCGTATCTGCTTTTTGCACAAATGTTAGCCTTTGAAAAATCACTAAGGTTTGAATTAACCCCAGATAATCCTTGCCCAACAGGCGAAGTAAATCGGGTTGTAAAAGGCGTACATATCTATCCGTTTAATCAAAAATAAGCAATTTAATCGGTTTAACAAATCAACAAAAGGATACAAAAACATATGAGCACACCTAATATTCTTATGACACGTATTGATAATCGTTTAGTGCATGGTCAAGTTGGTGTGACTTGGGTCAATGCGCTAGGCGCTAATCTACTACTAGTTGCCAATGACAGCGCAGCGCAAGATCCGGTTCAACAAAGCCTAATGGATATGGTTATCTCACAAGGAATCCAAACCCGATATTTCACCTTACAAAAAACAATCGACATTATTGGCAAAGCCGCAGAACGGCAAAAAATATTTATTGTTTGTAAAACCCCGCAAGACGTATTAACACTGGTTCAAGGTGGAGTACCTATCAAATTTGTCAATGTCGGCAATATGCACTTTTCGGAGGGAAAAAAGCAAATTCACAAAACGGTATCAGTTGATGACGATGATATCGCCGCTTTTAAAGCGCTGACGCAATTAGGCGTCACCTGCGAAATTCGTCGTGTACCTGATGAAACAGGCGAAAACATTACTGATTTACTTAATCTAACTTAAGACAGGGAGCAAACTATGTTATTCGATGCATTGTTAATTGGATTACTCGCCGGTATTGCAGGTGTCGACCTATTTGACGGACTCACTCACTTACACAGACCAATCGTGATTGGTCCATTAGTTGGTCTGATATTAGGTGATATCCAAACCGGCTTATATGTTGGGGGATCACTCGAACTGGTATGGATGGGAATGGTACCTTTAGCCGGCGCTCAACCGCCCAATGTGGTAATCGGTGGCGTGATTGGTACCACTTTTGCCATTTTAACTGATGCCGATCCTAAAGTTGCCATTGGTATTGCCGTACCATTTGCCATTGCGGTACAAGGTTGTATCACCATTTTATTTACTATCTATTCGCCGATGATGCATAAATGTGATCGCTTTGTCGATAAACTCAATTTCAAAGGAATTGAATGGGTTAACTACTTAGGCATGATTATTCTATTTTGTTTCTATTTTATTGTGGCATTTTTGCCGATCTATTTCGGCGCCGATGCGGCAACCGCATTAGTTGAAAAATCCCCTAAATGGCTACTCGACGGCTTAAGCGTTGCTGGCGGAATGATGCCTGCGATCGGTTTTGCCATGTTAATGAAAATAATGATGAAAAAAACATATGTTGCCTACTTTATTCTCGGCTTTTTAGGTGTGACATATCTTAACTTACCGATTTTGGCTATTGCCTTAGGCGCTTTAGCCATTGCCATGATTGATTTTTATAATAGTAGCCGAAATAACAATGACAATACCCCGTCAGAAAACACAAATGCAATGGAGGTGGAAGATGGAATTTAACCATGATGAAGATAAAAAAATGGCCGAAAAAGCAGAAAAACGTATGGCACAAGCATTAGCAACAAGTAAAGGCACGTCCGATACTTACATCGATCAAAGTCAGGATGTGATATTAACTAAAGGTGATATCAACCGTATGGCGTTTCGATCACTGGCACTTCAGGCCTCTTTTAACTACGAACGTATGCAAGCAGGCGGCTGGCTTTATACTATCTTACCGGCGCTGCGCAAAATCCATAAAAATAAAGATGATTTAAAAAACGCCATGCACATGCATATGGAGTTTATTAATGTTCACCCTTTCGATGCCACTTTTTTATCCGGCTTAGTGCTGGCAATGGAACGAGGTAAAGAGAACATTTCAACCATACGAGCGGTAAAAGTTGCCTTAATGGGGCCATTAGGCGGTATTGGTGATGCACTGTTTTGGTTAACATTACTGCCGATATGTGCCGGCATTGGTGCGTCGTTGGCCTTAGAGGGCAGTTTGTTTGGCCCCATCATTTTTCTATTAATGTTCAATATCGTCCATTTTGGTTTACGTTTTGGTCTTGCACATTATGGCTATCATGCAGGTACCAGCGCATTGCCTTTATTAAAAACCCATACCAAACGCATTTCACATGCTGCTTCAATTGTTGGTATGACGGTAATTGGCGCATTAGTGGCGTCGTATGTACATCTCACCACACCGTTAGAAATTAACGCCGGTCAAGCCCATATTGCACTGCAAGCTGAAGTGTTAGATAAATTGATGCCAAATCTATTACCACTAGGCTTTACGCTAGCGGTTTACAGCTTGATGAAGCGTAACTTTTCGCCCGTCAAATTAATTGGTTTAACCGTGATTATCGGGGTGGTAGGTAAATTAGTGGGCTTTTTATAAGGGGGATAAATGATAGGTGTAATTTTAACAGGTCACGGTAGCTTTGCTACCGGACTTTATCAAGCGGCTTGCCAAATTATTGGTGAACAACCACAATTTATTGCCGTCAATTTTCCCGACGGTATGAGTAGCGAACAGTTAGAACAACAATTAAATAGCGCGTTAACACTTTGTGATAGTGGCGAAGGTGTGATATTTTTAACAGATATTGTTGGTGGCTCGCCATTTAGGCTGGCAGCAACGATAAGTTATCAATATAATAATATTGAAGTTGTCAGTGGTATTAATATGCCACTATTACTTGAAGTATTACTTCGGCGTGATGAGCTGGATTTACCCACACTCCGCCACCATACCATTGAAAACGGTAAAAATACGGTCACCAGCTTATGGCATGAACATCAAAAAAAATCGCTAACAAATAAGGAGCGTACGGATGGAATTTAAACAAATCCATGCTAAGCAAGTGTTTACACCTGTTGGTTGGCTTGATAATGCTATCGTTGACATCAAAGATGGCAAAATTATCGATATCAAGCCAAGTAACACGCCCTGTCCCAATCAATTCAAACTTATGCCGGCACTGATTGATACCCATATTCATGGCGTAATGGGTGCCGATACAATGGACGCCACTCATCAATCACTTAATACCATTAGCTCATTTTTAGCCAGCCACGGCGTCGGTGCATTTTTGGCGACAACAGTGACAGAAAGCCATGAAAAGATTGAAGCGGCGTTAGTTCAAGTCAAAGAGAGTATTAAACAGGGAGTCGCTGGCGCCACCATACTAGGTTCTTATTTAGAAGGTCCTTTCTTTAATGCCGTTCATAAAGGCGCACATCCGGAAGAACTTTTACAAGCCCCCGACCGTGAACTTATTGAAAAGTGGCTTAAGTTAGCTGACGGCACACTAAAATGTATTGCGCTGGCGCCGGAATACCCAAGTGCCTTACCGATTATTAAATGGTTATGTAGTCAAAATATCCGAGTCATGATTGGTCACACTAATGCCGATTATGAAACAACTAAAGCGGCACTTTTAGCCGGTGCTAGTGGTGTTGTACATTGCTATAACGGCATGTCCGGTTTGCATCACCGTAATCCGGGTGTGGTCGGTGCGGCACTGAGCATTGATAATTGCCAAACCGAAATCATTGTTGACGGTCATCATGTGCATCCGGCAGCGGTTAGCATTGCACATAAGTGCTGCGGTCACAATCTGCTATTAATTACCGACGCCATGCGAGCAACCGGAATGCCAAACGGCGATTACTATTTAGGTCAATTACCCGTGCACATGGAAAACGATGTAGTGCGAACTCAAGACGGTAGTTTAGCTGGCAGTACCTTAACGCTCGATCGGGCGGTGAATAATCTTGCCAACTTTACCCGTATTACCTTTGAGCAAGCTTGGCTCCATGGTAGCCATTATCCGGCAAAAGCATTAGGCATTGATAATCAGTTAGGTACTATTGCGGTCAATAAAGTGGCTAATTTAGTCCTGCTTAATGAACAAAATCAAGTTACTGCAACCATGGTAAATGGCAATTTTGTCTATCAAACCGAGCAATTTAAAAGCCAATATCAATGACCAAACCCGATGCACAGCAAAGCTTAAATAAAAGGAATTAAACGTATTGATTAATGGTCAGCAGTTATGAACCTCATCAATTACAACATGTTATACCAGTCAAAGGAGAGCATATGAAAAAAATACGATTAAAAGGCGTGTTAGCTTTAACGTGTATTTTATCTTTTTCAACTCAAGCATTAGAAACACTGAATCATTACACGTTGGAACAAGTGGTCGTTTTTAGCCGTCATGGTTTACGAGCCCCCTTAGCCAGTCCCAATAGTACTTTGGGCAAAGTCACCCCTAATCAGTGGCCACAGTGGGATACCCCGGCAAGTTACCTCACCACTCGTGGTGGGGTGTTAGAGAGCTATTTTGGTCATTATTTTAGTCAATGGTTAGCCGATAATAAGTTATTAGATCAAAAAGATTGCCCTGACCAAAACGATGTATACATCTATACCAATAGCCTACAACGCACTATCGCAACCGGACAATATTTTGCGGTTGGTGCCTTTCCTGGCTGCACCGTGCCTGTTGTGCATAAAGAAACCTTAGGCACAATGGATCCGCTATTTTTCCCGGTGATCAGCGATGATAGCGCTGAATTTAAACAATCGGCGATTAATGCCATTAATAACATTGCCGACAGTGACGGTGTGAAAGGTTTAAATAACAAATTGGCTCATGCCTATCAAGACATGTCAGATATTCTAAATTATTCACAATCGCAAAATTGCCTTACCGATAAACAGTGTGATTTTTCGACTTTACCCACTAAGCTCATCATTGAAAAAGGAAAAGAGCCGGGTATCACCGGACCGTTACGTACAGGCACATCGATTGCTGATGCATTTATTCTACAATACTATGAAGGCGCCCCTTTGCAAGATGTTGCATGGGGTAAAATAAAAAGTAATCAACAATTTGAACAGCTGGTTGCCATAAAAGAAAATTACAACACGGTATTATTTGGTTCACCGGTTGTTGCTAAGCAAGTTGCCACAAAGTTAGTGAACTACATCAATCAGTCGTTTAGCGAAAATGAAAATAAACCAAAATTCACTTTACTTGTAGGCCATGATTCTAATGTCGCGTCACTATTTTCAACCATAAAAATTAAACCTTATCAGCTTGCCGATCAGTTTGAAACAACGCCTATCGGTGGCAAGGTTGTCTTTCAGAAATGGCGTAACAATCAAACTGGTGAAGCGATGATGAAAATTGAATATTTTTATCAATCTACCGATCAAATTCGTCATTTAACCGAATTAAACCGACAAAACCCACCACATAAGGTGACGTTGGAAATGGAGAATTGCCCAATTAACACGCTGGGCTTTTGTGCTTTTTCAACCTTTAAACAAGCGATGAGTAAGGCAACGCAATAACCTTTAACGAGTTGAAAGTATGCATAAATTTAGCTAAATTTTGTATACTTTCAATCTTTCGTATACTTTCAATCTAAAGACGGTTAAATCAATTGCACTTGTGTGGAGCAAAAGCAGGTAACACCGCCGGGGGTTATCTTATTAGCAAAACGTTTTTTTATTAATAATGAATTGATCGCTACCTGTGATTTTTTCAACAATCAGATCATTAAAGTTATCGATATTTAGCTGGGCATGATGATTAATCAAATTAGACGTATTAACACCAATCACCTGACAATTAGCCTTATTTGCTGACTCAATGCCCGCAGCGGAATCTTCAAAAACAATACACGAACTGGCAGCTAAACCTAATAGTTTTGCGCCTTGCAAATAGCCGTCCGGCGCTGGTTTGGTGTTAACCACCATTTCGCCGGTGATAAATACCGCCGGTTTGGTAACCTGTAGCAAACTAAATCTTGCTTCAGCCACAATTTTAGTGCCGGAAGTAACAATCCCCCAAGGGATATTCATTGAAGATAATTGCCGCAGAAAATCGCTTGCGCCCGGTATTTCATCAATCCCTTGTACATCATTTGACTCTAATTGCTCCATCCAATGATATTCTTGCTCAATCAAACTAGCGGGCTGATCAGGTAAAAACAGCTTAATATTATCGATAGCTTTACGCCCATGAATGGTTGTTAATACCTGAGTGGCATCTAAATGATGCCGCTGAGCAAATTTCAACCAGCAGCGTTCAACTGCCGGTAGAGAGTTCACCAAAGTTCCATCTAAATCAAACAAAATACCTTTAGCTTTCATATTATAATTTACCTGCACTTCCACAAATACGGATTTTATCTTCCACAATTTTCGCCATTGCCAGTTTAGCTGGTTGCATGTAGTGCCTTGGGTCGTTAGCATCCGGTTGCGCTTGAAAGTATTGTTTCAACGCATCTGAAAAAGCAATTTTTAATTCAGTTGCCACATTCACTTTACAGATACCTAATGAAATCGATTTTTTCACCATTGCTTCAGGTATTCCCGAAGCGCCATGCAACACCAATGGAATGGCAACTTTTTCGCGTATTTTGGCTAATCGATCAAAATCCAATTTAGGCTCACCTTTATACATCCCATGAGCGGATCCAATTGCCACCGCTAAAGAATCGATGCCAGTGCGCTCGACATATTCCCTTGCTGCATCCGGATCGGTAAAGGCACTGTCTTTATCATCCACGATAAGATCGTCTTCTTGCCCGCCCAGACGCCCTAATTCAGCTTCAACACTGGCATTAAATTTATGACTAAATTCGACCATTTTACGCACAATGTCAATATTTTCTTCAAAGGGATGATGTGAAGCATCGATCATAATTGAGCGAATGCCGCCGGCAATTTTGGCTTGAATATCATCGACATCTTCATGGTGATCAAGATGCAAAGCAAACGGGAAATGCTTAATTTGGGCTGCTGTTTTACAAATATTGATTAAATACTCTGTGCCGGCATAACGATAAGTGCCGGGGGTGGCGGCTAATATAACCGGCGACTGCAACTGTTTTGCGGTATCAATCACAACTTGAATTGTTTCAAGGTTATGAATATTAAATGCCGGAACAGCATAATTTTCACGTTGCGCTTTTTTTAACATCTCTTGACTTGAAATAAGATACATAATAACTCCTGAATTAATCTTGATATTTAATAAATTTGGTTAACAATAACTTGTTGAAAATAATCATCATAATTGTGCATATTCACAAACCCGGTTTGCGATTCCATGGCATTTAACATGCCCATTGTCATCGCCCGTTTGAGCATGGTTTCTATCGATTCGTTTTCATGGATACTCACCGCAAGCCCCGCTAACGTCACATCGCCAGATCCAACCGGATTGACAACATCAATTTTAGGGATTGAAACTTGATAATATTGCTGATGACAACGCGCAAAAGCACCATTTTTACCCAGTGAAATAATGATGTAAGGGATTGCATTTAGCAGTGGATGATCAACCGCCTTAATCAACGAAGCCGTATCATTTACATCAATATCCATTTGAATTATTTGTTGTAATTCATCTTTATTCGGCTTAATTAAGTAAGGTTTATGTTCAGACACCAGCGTAGCTAATAACATCTTGCCGGAGGAATCTAGCAAAACAGGAATGCCCTTTTTATTGGCGATTTGAATTAATGTGGCATAAAAATCAACCGGAAAACCTTGTGGCAGCGATCCGGAAATGGTCATCACTTTGGCTTTGTCCATTAACGTTTGATAGTGCGCTAAAAAGGCGTCCACCTCTTTTTGTCCGAGTGTTGGCCCGGATTCGAGAATTTCGGTTTGATTGCCTTCATGTAGTATTGCAATACAATTTCGTGATTCATGCTGGGTAACATAAAAATGGTAGTGGATATTGTCACTATCTAACTGTTTTTGTATATATTCACCTGTTGTACCGCCAACAATACCGGAAGCTAACACCTCGATGCCGGAAAACTTCACACCTCGTGTGACATTGAGTCCTTTACCACCAGCAGTTTTTCTAACATTGGCAACACGATTAATATCATTAATATGGAGCGTATTGAGTGGATAAGAGATATCCACGGAAGGATTCATGGTAATTGTTAATATCATATTCTCACCTACGTATTGATTGCAAAGTCATAGCATTGGGAGAAATAACAAGCTTAAATAATCAAATGAGTTCAATAGTATTAATCAACCAAATAGCCAACAACAATCCATTGCTATCATTACGTTCATTACCCAAAATCGACTATTTAGCTAAAAGATCTTTTAAGCTTTGTTCAAAAAGATACACAATCACCAGTTAAAAAATTTAAACAGCTATAAAACCAATGCCTTTTTCTTCAAATTGTTGTTTATAACTGTTATCGACATCAGTATCGGTAATTATGGTACTTAGTTTATTAAGTGGTAATACGATATTAATGCCATTTCGTCCAAATTTTGATGAATCTAAAACCGCAACAACCTGCCTTGCCGCATTAGCCATCACACTACTGATAGTGTAGCCTTCGTTAAACGTTGTTATTCCTCTTTTTGCATCTATTCCATCTGCACCCACAAACAAAATATCAGCAGAAATGCCGTCTAACGATTGCTCAGCAAGTTTTCCATGAAAAGAACGGGTCTTATGCCTCAGCGTACCACCACACATAAATAACATAATGTCACTGTTATCCGATAAAATAAATGCAGAAGTAAGACTGTTGGTAATGACAGTGATATGCTTGAGTTTTACTAACTCTTCAGCTATCAACATTGTGGTACTACCACTATCTAAAATAATGGTATCCCCCTCTTTAACATGTTTAACTGCTTCAATTGCAATGCGTTTTTTGGCTTCTATAAAACGTTGATAACGTTCTTCTAATTGCAACTCTTTAAATGATTTTAAATCGCCTTTACTCATGATTTTGGTTGCGCCGCCATGAAATCGAGTCAAAACCCCTTGTTTTTCCAACAAACGAAGATCTGTTCTGATTGTCACTTCCGAAACATCATATTGTCCTGATAAATCACTAACCAAAACAGTTCCTTTCGTATTAAGAAGTTCGACTATTTGTTGACGTCTTTCACTTGCATTCATAATATTTCCTTTTTCGAAAATTTTTCAGCAGTGTATAACAAACAAAATCAAAAGATAAGCGCTCATTTTTATTGGCTGATTTAAATCAGATAATTACATGCAATTTAATAAAATCTTACCGTTCATTGGATGACCGTTTAACGCACTAACTTGCTGAGTAAATTCATCAAAATCCCCCACCCCAGCAATTAACTCATCAAGCCTGATTTTACCGTCAACAAAAAACTGACTAACGAGTTGCCACTCTTTGCCAGGCCATGGTGCTGAGTAATTCATCCAGCTACCTAAAATCTCAAGCTCTTTGCGTAAAATCATTCCGAACGTTTTTTCTGAAAGGGTCACATCATGATGCAATGTGCCAATCAAACCGACTTTGGCTCTAGCGCCAGCTATTTCAATGGCTAAGCTTACTGTCGCTGGTGTGCCGGCGGTTTCTAATACCACCTGATCAAATCGATGTGGCATCAATGCTTCATAGATCGCCGAAGCTGTCATATTTTTTGAGTGATAAACCGCATCAGCACCTAGTTTTTTAGCCAGATCTAAGCGCTCTTGATTAATATCTAATACCGCAACAAATTCAGCGCCCATCGCTTTGGCACACTGCATAGCAAGCAAACCAATGGTACCGCCGCCAACAATCACCACATTTTTATTTTGACAACCGTCAGCCAATAATAGTGCATGCATCCCAACAGTCATTGGCTCAAAAAATGCCCCTTCAATAGGGCTAACACTTTTCGGTAACTTAAAGGCATTTTTCTTATTTATGACGATATACTGTGCCAAACCGCCGGTAATTCTTGAACCAACGAAGGTGTAGTGTTTACAAAGTGAATAGTAATGTTTTTGACACTCATCACATTTAAAACAAGGCAATAAAGGTACACAAGAGATCAGATCACCAATCTCAAACTCTGTCACATCGCTGCCCATTTCGACAACCGTGCCACTAAATTCATGACCAAGTGTGATTGGGTAAAAATGTGCACCATGATGAAAAATACGCGGAATATCAGAACCGCATAACCCACAATACGCCACTTTCACCAGAATTTGATCTGGTGAAGTGATTTTGGGCATCTCAATATCTTCTACAGATAAAGTCCCCTCATCATTAACAACGACTGCTTTCATATTATTTTCCTATGTTAATAATTAAATAGGTTGCTGTTTTAACGTTCACTGGTTTGACAGTGAACGTTGCTTAATGGATTTAAAAAATGACTTTTTTATTGCTTATTTACGCTGTTTGCACCGTCTACCTGTTGCTGTTTTAATAACAATTTGTATTTTTGCGCGCGTTGCCAGGTCAAAAATAGGCAAAACAGGTAAAAGAGACCAATGCAGGCAAACCCGATCGGTTGTTTTAAATTAACCAGTTGAACTAAGATATAGGTAATTGGCGAACCACCTTGATCCATTGCGCCAACCGAGATGCCATTACCGGCAGTAATGGTACCGGCATTGACGGCAAGCTGAGTGGTTAATGGCACCATTTGCGTGGCAATCCATAAGGTAATAGCAATAATGATTGAACCGGAAATAATAATCCTAAACAGATTGCCTTGATGAATCGCCACACCCATTGCGATAAAAAAGCCGATAGTTGCTAAGTCACCAAAAGGAAGCACTTCATTACCGGGCAGCACAATGGCAATAAAAATACTTAATGGGATAAAAATTAAGCTGGCAGAAACAACGGTTGAATGACCCAATAATAGAGCCGGATCTAAGCCGATAAGGAAGTCTTGCCCACCAAATTTTGATTGTAGATGTTTACGTGCTTGTTTAGATATTGGGGTTAGACCGTCCATAATAGGTTTAATCACTCTTGGCATTAATAGCATGACCGCTGCGGTTTGAATCGCAAGTTGTAAAGTCTGTTTCACCCCATAACCGGCTAATACGCCTAATAAAATCCCCATAAATCTTTTTTTTCATAAATAAACCGACTGTGACGGGCTCGCCAAATGCGCCAAATCTTTTTTGCATATCTACCGCATTGAAATTAATCTTTCTAATACCGGGTATTTTTTCAATCACCGCATCAACAAATACTGCTATCGGTCCACAATAGGCCGAAGTACCATGTGGCACGGCAATGCCGTCAAGCTCAAAAAAATCTTTGGTATCTTTAGCAAACCAATCCCCCAATTTATAAGCAATAATTGCATGCACAACCACACCAGCAATGCCTAGCCAGTAAGAGCCGGTTGCAATATAAACCAGCGCCCCGCTGAAGGTCATATGCCAAATGTTCCAAATATCAACATTAACAACACGGGTTAATCTTAAAAGTAACATGGCAATGTTTACTGCAATGGCAATGGGAATGGCAACCAGCGCAATTTGCGATGCCCACGTCATAGGGGCAGCACCAGGCCAACCAACATCGACAACATTCAAACTGATATCAAATCTTTCTGCCATAGCTTGAGCTGCCGGCCCAACTGAGCTGGTTAATAAGCCAACCACCAAACCAATACCGACAAAGCCAATCCCAATATGAATCCCGGCTTTTAATGCATCACCAATTTTCATTCTTAGCGAAAGTGAAAACAGAATAATCACAATGGGGAGCATTACAGACGGTCCCAAATCTAAGATGTACTGCATAATTTCAGTAAACATAGGTTCATCCTTTTAAAATAGACAATATTTTTGCTTTTAACTGCTCAATTCCAACGCCAGACACAAAAGGCATACCATGCACAATCGGAATATCACCAAATGTTTGGTCCATTTTTGCCGTCGTACAGATCAGGTCGACATCATCAATAAAGGTATTAATTTCATTAATACGACACTGCACTAAATCGAGCTCAATATTATTTTCATTACATAGCTCTTTTATCTCTTCTGCTGCTAAAGTTGACGTCGCAACAGCGCCACCACATGCAACAATAATCTTTTTTTTCATAATGCCTCCTAAACAACTTATTGATTAAATATCACTTCATTAAAACGTTCAGCCACTTCGTCTTGCGAGCGATTTAATAAAAAGTGATAAAATTCTTTATTTTGTAAATGGGTAAAAAGTGCTTTTAACAGTGATAGTTGATCAGCCGGTGAAGTCACTACCAATGAAATAATCAATGAAACATCAACGGTGCCATCGTCATCTGCACGTTGAAATGAAACCGGAGATTGGGTGCGAAGAATAAAAATCGCAGGACTGTTAGCATGCTCAGCTTCACAATGTGGAATCGCCACTGCATAGCCATCGAGCAAAATACCGGTTGGATATAATGCTTCCCGATCAAGTAAAGCTTTCAAATGGCTCTGTTTGACAATCCCTTTTTCTTGTAACTGTTGAC
The DNA here is from genome assembly GCF_026536565.1 of Gilliamella sp. B2923. Lineage (NCBI taxonomy): Bacteria > Pseudomonadati > Pseudomonadota > Gammaproteobacteria > Orbales > Orbaceae > Gilliamella > Gilliamella sp. B2923. The sequence goes on from NZ_JAFNNZ010000006.1 coordinate 113,805, forward strand.
TTAAATAAGTCAGTAAGGCTAACTCATTGTCAAATTTAAGATTGTCTTCGAAAAGAAGCTGACATTTATTCATATTTACTCTCCATTTTTTATCTTTTTGATATTACGTTTTAGGTTATTACTTTCGAAAACAAAAACAATATCGAAAGATTAAATACTTTCGAAATAAAAAACAAATAGGATTTTATATTTTTGTGATCGAAATCTATTTTTTAAAATAAACTTGAGATCCCAAATCGGGATAAAAACCTTTACCCAAAACAAAGTATGATCCAGATCACAAAATCAACTTTTTTGAATTGCAATAACGGATTAAAATGTCAAAATGTTACCCGTAACAACATGGGAGCAAATTAAGGACAAGTAATGACGAAAAATAATAAACATGTTTTTGTTTTAATGGGGGTATCGGGTAGTGGTAAATCAGCAGTTGCCAAACAAGTAGCCTATAATCTTGACGCCGCTTTTTTAGACGGTGATTTTTTACATCCGAAAGCCAATATCTTAAAAATGCGCAGCGGTACGCCGTTAAATGATCAAGACCGTATGCCATGGCTTGAACTAATCAGTAATGCCGCCTTTGCGATGAGTAATGTTAATGATGTGTCGTTAATTATCTGTTCATCCTTGAAACGACAATATCGGGACATTATTCGTGGCGAAAATGAAAATGTTCATTTTATCTATCTAAAAGGCAGTTTCGATGTGATTGCTAAGCGACTTGCTGAGCGTAAAGGGCATTATCAAAAAGCCGGCATGTTGCAATCACAATTTGATACGCTCGAAGAGCCCGATCAAGATGAGAAAGATGTTTACACGGTCAATATCGAACAATCATTAGACGGGGTGGTTAACGATACTGAACAAGTGATTTGTTCAATTTGCCAAGGTCAGTAACATATAAAAATTAATAACAAGAATAAAGATAGTCCAAGAGGTTAATGTGAATCCTACCGTTGAAGCTGTAACACAACGTGTTATTGAACGATCAAAAGCTTCTCGTGAAGCTTATTTGCAAAAAATTGAGCAGGCGATGCAACATAACGTAAACAGAGCCAAATTGCCATGTAGCAATCTGGCGCATGGTTTTGCCGCCTGCTGTGCGGATGAAAAAAACGATTTAAAAAATATTTTAAAAAGTAATATTGGTATTATTAGTGCCTATAACGATATGCTCTCAGCGCATAAACCCTATGAGTTTTATCCGGAGCAAATACGTAAAGCACTACACCAAGCCGGCGCAGTTGGGCAAATGGCTGGGGGTGTGCCGGCTATGTGTGATGGGGTAACGCAAGGCGAACCGGGCATGGAACTGTCTTTAATGAGTCGAGATGTGATTGCCATGTCGGTTGCTGTCGGGCTGTCACATAACATGTTTGACGGAGCATTGTATTTAGGGATCTGCGATAAAATCGTACCGGGTTTATTGGTTGGGGCTTTAACATTTGGTCACTTACCGGCAATTTTTATTCCAGCCGGACCGATGCCGTCAGGACTATCAAATAAAGAAAAAGTTCGCATTCGTCAGCTTTATTCGGAAGGGAAAGCATCGCGTGAAGATCTGTTAGAATCTGAGTCAGCCTCTTATCATACCAGTGGCACATGTACCTTTTATGGCACAGCCAATAGTAATCAAATGGTTATTGAGTTAATGGGATTACATTTGCCGGGGGCGGCATTTGTTCATCCTCAAACGGCATTAAGAACGGAACTGACTAACGCCGCTGCTAAACAGATAACTCGCCTTACTCACCAATCCGGTCACTATCTGCCTGTTGGTAAAATGGTTGATGAAAAAGTGATTGTTAATGGCTTAGTTGCACTATTAGCCACCGGTGGCTCGACCAATTTAACCATGCATATTGTCGCTATGGCAAAAGCGGCTGGGATTATGATTAATTGGGATGATATCTCCGATCTATCAACGGTCGTTCCATTACTTTGCCGTATCTATCCAAACGGGCCGGCCGATATCAATTATTTTCAAGCAGCGGGTGGCACGGCATTATTAGTTAGAGAGCTATTAGCTGGCGGTTTACTCCATGAAGATGTTGAAACAGTGGTCGGCCACGGTCTTAGCCGGTATACCAAAGAGCCAATTTTAGAAAATGGCAAACTAGTATTTCGTGAAGGACCAACGCAATCATTAGATGAATCAGTGATTGCCTCCATTAAAAAACCGTTCCACTCGCATGGTGGCTTAAAAGTGCTGTCCGGTAATCTAGGACGAGCAATTATGAAAACGTCAGCGGTTGCCACTGAGCATCAAATTATTGAAGCACCTGCGGTTATTTTTAACAGCCAATATGATTTAGATGCGCAGTATAAAGCCGGAAAGTTAAATAAAGATTGTGTCGTTGTAGTGCGCTATCAAGGACCCAAAGCCATTGGTATGCCGGAACTGCACAAACTGATCACCCCGCTTGGTGTACTGCAAGATCGGGGCTATAAAGTGGCACTGGTCACCGACGGTCGATTATCCGGCGCTTCCGGTAAAGTCCCAGCAGCAATCCATGTAACGCCGGAAGCTTATGACGGTGGATTGTTAAGTAAAGTACAACCGGGCGATAAGATTCGAGTCAATGGGCTAACCGGTGAGCTTACGCTACTGGTCGATGAAGCCGAGCTTGCTAAGCGGCAACCAGATCCATTTGATTTGCGTGATTCTCATCAAGGTTATGGGCGGGAGCTATTTACTGTTCTTCGTGAAAATTTAACCTCAGCTGAACAAGGCGCTGTTAGCTTTTAAAGCAATTATTCTGCCGCATAAAGCGGCAGAGTCTTTTTTTCAAGGTTGCGACTGAACATCACTAACAGCAATAATGTTTAATCAAAATTAGCGATAATAGAATCTTAAACGTTATTTTTTAATGAAATTATCGACCAATAAGTGCACCACATCCCCCATTTTACCACTCAATGAAGCTTTGACACTGTAAAGTGCCATACCCATAACTTGTGAGGCTTTGATCTCCGGTGGCATAACTAATTCATTAGCGCTGGTTTTAACATCTAATAGCGCCGGTCCCGGATGCGATAAGAATGATTGCACCGCCGCTTCTAATAAATCAGAACGATCAACACTAATCGAGAATAAGCCCATGGCTGCGGCCACTTTAGCAAAGTCGGGATTTTTCAAATCAGTATAGTGGTCAACCAGCCCTTCGGATTTTTGTTCCAGTTCAACAAAGTTAAGAGAACCATTATTTAATACAATAACTTTAATCGGTAGATTTTCTTGAATGGTGGTTAACAGATCGCCCATTAACATACTAATCCCGCCGTCGCCGGATAAGGTGATAACTTGACGATTAGGAAACGCTTTTTGTACCCCTAAAGCCTGCGGCATCGCATTGGCCATGGTGCCATGTTTCAAGCTAATCACCGTGCGCCTTTTACCATTGGTATTAAAATGTCGGCTAGCCCAAACCATTGGCGATCCGACATCAGCGCATAGTACCGCATCATCAGAAGCATATTTATCAACTAATTCAGTTAAATATTGAGGATGTATGGTCGATTTTGACGCAATCGATTTTTTATTTAATTTCGCCATCGATTTTACATATAACTCACGGCATCTTTCTAAAAATGCCGCATCGTGTTTTTCATCAATTAAAGGCGTTAAGGCGGCTAACGTTGGTTGACTGCTTCCAACTACCCCAATATTTACCGGATGACGGCGACCAAGATGTGTTGCATCAATATCAACTTGAATGAGTATTGCATTATCGGGATAAAATTGTGACCAGGCAAAATCAACCCCTATCATTAAAAGTACATCACACTCTTTAATCGCTGTTGCACCTGACTCAACGCCAAACATACCTGTCATACCGACATTATACGGGTTGTTATATTCGACAAAATCTTTCGCTCTTGAGGTATGTATAATCGGCGATTTTAATTTTTCTGCCAGCCCAATAAGCTCATCATGCGCTTCATGCACACCTTGTCCGGCGAAGATCGCAACTTTATCATGTTTGTTCAACACTTCCGCAATTTGCGCAAGCTCTCTATCTGAAGGGCGAATAATCGGTTTAGGGTGGTAGATCTTATGCCCGCTGTTATCTTCCACTTTTTCTAAACTAATATTATACGGAATAACTAAAACAGCTACCCCACGTTGATTAATCGCCGCTTGAATTGCCGCAGTGGTGATTTGTCTTGCTTGAGTTGGATCACTAATTTCCTGACAAAATACCGAACAATTTTTATAAACCGCCTCAAAGTCAACTTCCTGCGGAAAATCGTTATTTTGCTGGGATGTGACCAGTTGGCTGGCTAATAAAATTACCGGCACTTTGTTACGCTGAGCTTCGTAAATGCCATTGATAAAATGTAAACTCCCCGGACCACATGAACCGGCACACGCAGTGATTTGATCGGTTAAATAAGCCTCTGCCCCCGCCGCAAAAGCACCAACCTCTTCATGCCGAACATGTACCCACTGAATATCACTTTTTTTAATCGCATTAGTAATTTGGTTTAATGTATCACCCACAATACCATAGCAATTTTTAACCCCTGCTTCAGTAAGCACATCAACGATGATTTGGGCTACTGTTTTTTTTGATGACATATTGTCTCCTAAAGATGACTTATTAATGGGATGACTCAAATTGATTAAATTATACCCAACTTTAACCAAAGCAAATAGGAGAAATGAAAAAAAGCAAAAAATGTTAAAAATGTCATTATTTTGCTAATTAAAACATCATAAACTTTATTGAGGTATATTCCCTATTACAATAAATCAAGGTATTATGTCTAAAATCCATTCGACATTATAGAGCTACTTTTCGTGGAACATTTGTCATCCGGGCAAAATTTTTTAACATCTATCACTGCATTTTTGCCTAATTATATCATCGAATATTACCCATTAATCACTGTTTGTCTTTTGCTATTTATTGCCATTTTGATGTTTTCATTTAGTAAACTGAGAATGGATATAATTGCATTATTGACTATTGCCGCTATCACAACAACTGGCGTATTAACGCCTGCCGAAGCCTTATCCGGCTTTAGTGATCCCAATATTATTTTAATTGCATTACTGTTTGTTATTGGTGAAAGCCTTGTTCGAACGGGCATATCTTTTAAAATGAGCGAATATATTTTAAAAGTATCGGGTAAAAATGATATTCGGATTATTACCTTTATTATGCTGGGCGCTGCGTTACTTGGGTCAATAATGAGCTCAACTGGCGTTGTGGCGATTTTTATTCCGGTTGCTATTAGTATTGCCAATCATACCGGCATCCATGTTAAAAAATTAATGATGCCATTATGTATTGCCGCCTTAATTAGTGGCATGATGACGCTGGTAGCGACTGCACCTAATTTGGTGGTCAATAGTGAACTGAGCCGGGCAAATTTAACGGAATTTGGCTTTTTCTCAATCACCCCTATCGGTTTAGGTGTTTTAGTCGTCGGAGTGATTTACTGTTTATTGACCCGAAATTGGTTACTCACCTCAGAACAAGTGACCCCAACTAATACCCAACCACAAAGACGAAGAATTACCGATCTAATTCGAGATTACAAATTAATTGGCCGGGCACACCGAGCACAAATATTAGCCGGCTCGCCTTTTGTTGGTCGCACAATTGACGGACTCCATTTGCGTAGTGAGCATGGGGTCAATGTGATTGGGGTTGAGCGTTGGCGAAAATTTCAAAAGGTCTTAATTCCGGTTAACGGATCGACCGAATTTCGCGAAAACGATATTTTATTACTCGATATGTCACACTCTGAAGCCGATTACCGAACATTTTTAAACACCAATAATCTTGAGCCTAAAGTTTTACGCGGTGAATACTTTTCCGAACAGGTTAAAGAGGTCGGCATGGCTGAAGTGGCACTGTTACCTGAATCATCACTGTGCGGCAAAACCCTTAACGAAATTGATTTTAGAGGAAAATATTTTCTCACCGTTATTGGTATTTGGCGCAACCATGCACCGGTTGAAACCAACAACTTATTCCAGGAACGCTTAGAAATGAGCGACACCTTATTGGTGTGTGGTGATTGGGGATCAATTCAAAAACTGCAAACTCGTACCAGCGATTTTGTTGTATTGGATTACCCTTCTGATATTGATGATGTTGCGCCAGCCAGTTCACAAGCTTATGCGGCTTTAATCAATCTGGCGATTATGATCATATTAATGGTGACCGGCATTGTGCCAAATGTGGTTGCTGCGCTAATTGCATGTTTATTAATGGGCGCAACTCGCTGTATTGATATGGCCAATGCCTATAAATCCATACACTGGCCAACACTGATTTTAATCATCGGTATGATGCCTTTTGCCGTCGCGTTAAATAAAACCGGTGGTATATCACTTATATCAGCATGGTTAGAGATTCACCTAAAATCGTTTGGCCCTTATATGGTGCTGACATTTATCTTCTTACTGTGTTCAACAGTCGGATTATTTATCTCCAACACAGCAACCGCTATTTTAATTGCGCCTATCGCCATTGATCTGGCTATAAAATTTGGTTACTCGCCTTATCCATTTGCCATGACAGTTGCGATAGCAACATCAGCATCATTTATTACACCGGTCTCCTCGCCAATCAAAACAATGGTTGTCGCCCCCGGTGGATACAGTTTTGGCGACTTTGTTAAAGTGGGCGTACCGTTGACTTTCTTAGTCATGGCAGTCAATATTGCTTTAGTACCGATATTCTTCCCGTTTTAGTCTCATTGGGGATTTTGCTTAAAATCCCCCTGTTTGGGAACGGCTTAAGGCACATATCATCTTCGAGCGCTGAAGATTAACTCAATCTAATCAAGCTTTGGCGCCAGTTAGCTTTATAAAAAGCGGAAAATTTCTGTCAAGAAGTTTCAGAAAATGTATACGTTTAAGTAAAAAATATAATCTTTAATTTTAAAAAAGATAAGGATGCAATTTCATACCGAAAACCAACAAAGATCAATCCCGTTAAACGGCTTGATTAAAACAGATAAGACTTAAATTGGCTTTTTATAAAGTCAGAAAATCTTGTCAAGAAGTTTCAGAAAATATATACGTTTAAGTAAAAAATATAATCTTTAATTTTTATAAAGCGATAAGAATGCAATTTCATACCGAAATCCAATAAAGATCAATCCCGCTAAATGGCTTAATCAAAACAGTTAATATTTAAATTGGCTTTTTATAAAGCCAGAAAATCTTGTCAAGAAGTTTCAGAAAATGTATACGTTTAAGTAAAAAATATAATCTTTAATTTTTATAAAGCGATAAGGACGAAATCTCATACCAAAAACCAACAAAGATAAATTCCGTTAAACGGCTTAATAAAAACAGATAAGACTTAAATTAGCTTTTTATAAAGCCAGAAAATTCTTGCCAAGAAGTTTCAGAAAATGTATACGTTTAAGTATAAAACTATAATCTTTGTTAAAGAAAGATAAGGATGCAATCTCATACCAAAAACCAACAAAGATCAATCCCACTAAACAGCTTAATTAAAAGATAAGGCTTAAATTGGCTTTTTATAAAGCCAGAAATTCTTGTCAAAAAGTTTCAGAAAATGTATACGTTTAAGTATAAAACTATAATCTTTAATTTTTATAAAGCGATAAGGACGAAATCTCATACCGAAAAATAACAAAGATAAATCCCGTTCAACGGCTTGATTAAAACAAGTAAGACTTAAATTGACTTTTTATAAAGCTTGAAAATTCTTGTCAAGAAGTTTCAGAAAATACATACGTTTAAGTAAAAAATATAATCTTTAATTTTTATAAAGCGATAGGACAAAATCTCCTACCAAAATCCAAAAAAGATCAATCCCGTTCAACGGTTTAATAAAAACAGATAAGACTTAAATTGGCTTTTTATAAAGCCAGAAATTCTTGTCAAAAAGCTTCAGAAAATGTATACGTTTCAGTATAAAAACGGATAATCTTTCGTTTTTTAAAATGATAGTCAGTTTATGCCATAACGGCTTATCTGGTTAATCAAGCTATTTTTTAAATTAAAGATTCTGACTTAAATTTCCAGTATAATCGCTGTAATTTTTTCGATGATGGATATGATACTTATGCCTAATGCCACTAAACCACTTAATATCATTTTTGCCGGAACACCGGAATTTGCCGCCACCCATTTAAAGGCGCTGATTGAGGCTAACTACAATGTGATAGCGGTTTTTACTCAACCTGATCGCCCGGCTGGTCGAGGAAATAAATTAACGGCAAGCCCGGTAAAACAATTAGCGATTGAACATAATCTTGCTGTTTATCAACCGGCAACACTGAAAACCGAAGAAAATCAGAAATTAATACAACAGCTTAATGCAGATATTATGATTGTTGTGGCTTATGGACTTATTTTGCCACAAGCGGTGCTTGATATGCCAAAATTAGGTTGCTTAAATGTACATGGATCTTTGTTACCAAGGTGGCGTGGCGCGGCACCTATCCAACGAGCTTGTTGGGCAGGCGATACCCAAACAGGTATTACCATTATGCAAATGGATGCCGGGCTTGATACGGGTGATATGTTGTATAAATTGGCATGCCCGATTGAAGCAACCGATACCAGCGCTTCATTATATGACAAGTTGGCAAAATTAGGTCCGCAAGGGTTGCTTGAAACCTTGACATTAATCAGTGAAGGGAAAATTCAACCCGAAAAACAAGATGAATCACAAGCCACTTATGCGCAAAAGTTATCAAAACAAGAAGCTAAACTGGATTGGAATTTATCAGCTCAACAGCTCGAACGCTGCATACGAGCGTTTAATCCATGGCCGGTCAGTTATTTTGAAGTTAACGGCGAGACGGTTAAAGTATGGCAAGCTCAAGTGATTGCCACTTCACACAACAAACCAGCTGGCACTATTTTACAAGCGGATAAAACAGGCATATGCGTCGCCACCAGTGACGGCGCATTAAATATGACACTGTTACAGCCAGCCGGTAAAAAACCAATGGCTGCTCAAGATCTGCTAAACTCTCGCAAAGCGTGGTTTACTGTTGGCGAAAAGCTCAACTAAACATCACTTATCAATATGGCAATTACAGGATGATATATCCTGTAATTGTTATCGTTTTTTCGCTAACAATGTTGCAAATCGCAACTTAATACGGTTTCCATCAATATCGGTTTTATGCAATTGCCCGACATCTTCGTTATACTTTAATATTTCCCAATCTTGATAATATTGCCGTAATTGGTCTTCTTTAAAGGTAAAAGAAAACCCTACAGGGCAAGGATAATCAGCCGTAGACATAGCGCTAACAATTAAATTATAGCCGCCCGATTTGGTGATTTTTTGCATATTTTCAATAATCGCCAGAATGCTATCCGGTTGTAAAAACATCATAACAACCGTTGAAACGATAAAATCATATTCACCTTGTAAATTGGCTTGATTGATATCATAAACCATTGCTTTAATGTGTTTCAGGTCATCTTGACTGATAATCTGTTGTAAGTTATCAATGCTCATTTCTGATTTATCAACCGCTGTCACATCAAATCCAAGTAACTGCAAATAAAGTGAATTGCGACCGGCGCCACATCCTAAGTCTAAAGCCTTACCAGCCGGAATGATTTTTGTTGCAGCGATGACCTCAGAATGGGTTTTGGTCATTTGATATTTTTTTTGCGTGTAATCTTCGGGTAAACAGTAAAATGCCAATTGGCATTGTAAATCATCGGATACTTTCGCAATGCGGTGCCATTGCTGGGGTGAAATAAACGGTGGTTGCTGTTGAACACTAAAATAGTGGGTTGAGATAATCTCACCTTGTTCAGTTAGCATTTCAAATTCGATACTGCCTTTTATAATCTGTAATTTCGCCCACGTACCAACTTGAGTATTATGCTTTTGACGAAAAAGCTCGGGTAATGTATCGGCATTCCAGATAGGTAATGTTTTATAACAAATTAAATTATTCAAAGTGATACAGCCTATAGAAAATTAATAGTTGACTATTATAGTCGGATATTTGTTAATTAAACAATAAATTGTTTGAATCAATAAAATAAAAACCCATTAACGAAAAATAAATTTATAGTAGCGAAGTTGGCTTTATCAACATATAATCGTTACTTATCCTAGACGATACAAGTGAAAACATTAGAGGAATAATTTATGGGATTTTTAACAGGTAAACGCATACTCGTTACCGGCGTTGCAAGTAATCGTTCTATTGCTTATGGTATAGCACAAGCTATGCATCGTGAAGGTGCAGAATTAGCCTTTACTTATCAAAGTGATAAATTAAAAAGCCGTGTAGAAGAGTTTGCTGCTGATTTTGGTTCAAAAATCGTTTTACCTTGTGATGTTGCGCATGATGAAAGCATTACAAATTTATTTACCGAACTGGCAAAAACTTGGGATAAGTTTGATGGTTTTGTGCATGCAATTGCTTTCGCACCGGGCGATCAGTTAGACGGTGACTATGTTAATGCTGTAACACGTGAAGGATTTGCTATCGCTCACGATATCAGCTCTTATAGTTTTGTTGCAATGGCTAAAGCATGCCGTTCAATGTTGAATCCTGGTTCAGCGTTAGTTACTCTTTCATATCTTGGTGCTGAACGAGCGATTCCTAATTATAATGTAATGGGTCTTGCTAAAGCATCTTTAGAAGCAAATGTACGTTATATGGCAAACGCTATGGGTCCAGAAGGAGTTCGTGTCAATGCTATCTCTGCCGGCCCAATTCGTACCCTTGCTGCATCAGGTATTAAAGATTTCAAAAAAATGCTATCTCATTGTGAATCAGTTACGCCAATTCGTCGAACTGTTACAATTGAAGATGTTGGTAATTCAGCGGCATTTTTATGTTCAAACTTAGCATCCGGCATTACAGGTGAAGTTGTGCATGTTGACGGTGGATTTAGCATCGCCGCAATGAACGAGTTAGAACTTAAATAATAGGCATTATTAAAAAAATATAAAAAAGGCATCAATAATTATCTTGATGCCTTTTTTTGTTGGTCTATTTTCTGATTTTTATTCAGAATAATAGTTGTTATCATCAAACAAAATTTAATCAAAAAACTAATTGAGTGGTTACACGCTATCATCTGGTTACTTAGGTAAATTCATAACTTATCATTTATCAGCCTAAATATTTTAATTAATCGGTTTTATATAAAAAAATTATGAATACTTATCCTTTATTTTCCGTTAAAATCTATAGCTGTTTGCTCAATACAAGTTTGTTGGAGAAAAAATGAAAATAGCAAAAAATACAGTAGTCAGTTTAGCTTACCAAGTTCGCACTAAAGACGGTGTTTTAGTCGATGAAGCAACCGCTGTTGCCCCACTAGAATATCTTCATGGCGTAGGCAATTTATTACCGGATTTTGAAAAAGCGTTAGAAGGACATCAAGTGGGTGATAAATTCGATGTTGAGCTTATCAACGCTTACGGTGATTTTAATGATGCATTGGTGCAAAATGTTCCCCGTGATGTCTTTGTCGGTGTTGATGAGCTTGAAGTTGGCATGCGCTTTTTTGCCGATACCGATCATGGCTCTATTCCGGTTGAAATTACTGCAATTGATGGCGATACCGTTACCATTGACGGTAATCACATGTTAGCCGGTCAAGATTTAAAATTCAATGTGGAAGTGTTAGCCATTCGTGAAGCAACAGAAGAAGAGATCGCCCATGGTCACATTCATGGTGCTCACGGTCACGAACATGATCATCATGGTGGTTGTGGTTGTGGCGGTCACGATCATGAAGAGAGTGACGGCTGTGACGGTCACGGCGGGTGTGGTTGTCATTAATTTATCTTAATGAAAGTTTATTTTAAAGCGCCTGTTGGCGCTTTTTCTATTTTCAAGAAACGACTCAGAAAAATGATTCAGAAGAACGATTCAGAAATTGACTCAGAAAAATAATTCAGAAAAACGGTTGTTAAGAGAAAAATTGTTAATCTTTTTGTGAAATAAATCGCATCCTTTTCATTCAATCTTTATTTAGCTAATTTTTTTAATAATAATTTAATTTTTCCATTGGAATAATTAGCTATGTCAGTGCCCGTTCCAACATTAATGCCTCGTGAAAAGCTATTAAAATACGGTGTTGAAATATTAAGTGATGCAGAACTACTTGCAATATTTTTACGTACCGGCACCCGTAAATTACCAGTTTTAGAGTTATCACAAAAACTGTTAAATGAATTTGGCTCGTTCTATAACCTCATGAATGCAAGCCACAAAGACTTTTGCCACAAACATGGGGTAGGTACCGCAACCTATACACAGTTACAAGCAGTTGTTGAACTATCTCATCGCTATCTTAAAGTGAAAATGACAAACGAAAATCCGCTGACTTCGCCAACATTAACCCATCACTATTTAGCAAGTCGTCTCGCAAATAAAGATCGAGAAGTTTTTATGGTGATATTTTTAGATAATCAAAATCACGTTATCACCTCAGAGGAGATGTTTACCGGTACCTATAATTGTGTTGAAGTGCATCCTCGTGAAGTGGCTAGACGAGCATTACAACACAACGCGGCGGCAATCATTTTAGCGCATAATCATCCGGCTGGTATAGCCACGCCAAGTCAAGCTGATCTTATTGTCACAAAAAAGGTAGGGCAAGCTTGTGAGTTAATTGATATTCGGGTAATCGATCATATTGTCATTGGGAAAGGTGAATACGTTTCTTTTGCACAACGAGGATGGATTTAATCGCCTTTTTTACTTACAATGTCATCAGATATTTCCCACTTATTGATGAAAAATTTTATGAATCAACAATTAGAATTGCTCGAAACGAAAGTTGCCTTTCAAGAGATCACCATTGAAGAACTTAATCAAATGGTTACCCATCTTCAAGCTGATATAAGTAAGTTAAAAGAGCAATTAACGTTATTATCACAAAAACTACAAGCCGCACAGACATCAAATATTGCCAGTCTGTCAGAAGAGACTAAACCACCCCATTACTAAATGACCTTCATATCAACCAATAGGCTTTCTGACTCAATAGCATTTATTTCATCGTGAAATGAGTTCAATTTAAGGTTTAGATGTATCTGAGCGCTGTTCTACATCGTATAAGCTTGAACGACGGGTGCGGATAAAGACATATCCACGATAAATTAGCAATGAAATGAGAATAAGCAAGCAACCTATCCACTTAGTCCAAGACATTGGCTCATCATAAATGATAATCCCTGCAATGGTGGTAAAAATAGGCTCTAAAATCATAATAATTGCGGCATTACCCACCGGTACATATTTTTGCCCTAAAAGCTGTAACGCCCAACGTAGAATAGTGGCAACAAATATACTACCGATGATCCAGCCAACAGTTATATAACTGACGGTAGTCGGCCAAGTTTCAAACAAGATAGAAAGTATCAGACAGCAAAAACCGGTACAAAATAGTTGAATGGTAATGAGTGGCAAAATAGCAATTTTTTGTACAAAACGGCTGTTAAAAATAAAAAATATTGCTTGAGCAAAGGCCGAGGTAAAAAACCACAGTTGATTGATATTCGTCTGCCACCCATTGGATAGACTCAGAAAAGCTAGCCCAATCACAGCAACAGGTAACGAAATCCAAAAGATAGATAAAGGTTTTTCTTTAAAGAACAACCAACCGACAATAGGCGCCATTAATACTGACAAGCTCATAATAAAAGAGCCTTCACCAAGTTGTCCGCCAAGGCTTATTGCTAAAATCCAAAATATAGTATTAGTCGCTTGTAAAACGCCGGCAAATACTGCTTTGGGAATATTGGTAAACGCAATACCTTGATGCGTGTAGAAACATACGGGGATTAAAAGAATGGAAGCGGATAAAAAGCGGATAGCCATAAATGCCAGTGGTGGCATTGCTAATATAGCTTGTTTAGAGCATACTCAACCAAATGCCGCTAACATGGTTACCAGAACTAAAATCCATTCACCATTGCATTTAAGATCTATCATACAAATATCATGTTTTATCATGCAGAGTTGTAATGTTAAATCGATTATTTGGTTGAGTAAATATTTTTGGGTAAAGTTATGTGAATTATAAGTAATTTAGTTAAGAACAAAATTAATTATATTAAAAGGATAAGTATTAATAGCTTCAATTACCATTGTGGATATAACATCCGATAAAAAACCGGCAATTAAGCCGGTTTTATTGCACAACAGTTAAATATCTTATTCAGCTGTAGCTTCTGCTTCAACAGCAGGGCGATCAACTAATTCGATATAAGCCATTGGGGCATTATCTCCGTCACGGAAACCACATTTTAAAATACGTACATAACCACCTGGGCGGGTAGCAAAACGTGGGCCTAAATCTGAAAATAATTTTTTCACTGTATCTTTATCACGGATACGAGCGAAAGCCAAACGGCGATTAGCTACGCTATCGCTTTTGGCTAGCGTAATTAACGGTTCAACAACACGACGCAACTCTTTTGCTTTAGGCAATGTAGTTTTGATGATTTCATGTTCAACAAGTGAACTTGTCATGTTACGAAACATTGCTTGACGATGGCTGCTATTTCGGTTCAGTTGACGACCACTTTTACGATGGCGCATAACTTTATCCTTCTTATATAAATTTTATCTTAGTCTTCAACAATACTTGCTGGTGGCCAGTTCTCAAGACGCATGCCTAAAGATAAACCACGAGATGCGAGCACATCCTTAATTTCAGTAAGTGATTTCTTACCAAGATTAGGGGTTTTAAGTAACTCAACTTCAGTACGTTGTACTAAATCACCAATATAATGAACTGCTTCTGCTTTTAAGCAATTAGCAGACCGAACAGTTAATTCCAAGTCATCTACTGGTCGTAGAAGGATTGGATCAAATTCCGGTTTATCTTCTTTCACTTCAGGTTGACGTACATCGCGTAAATCAACGAAAGCTTCAAGTTGTTCAGCCAAAATAGTTGATGCGCGACGAATAGATTCTTCTGGGTCGATAGTACCATTGGTTTCCATATCGATAACCAGTTTATCTAAATCGGTACGTTGTTCCACACGAGCGGCATCAACAGAATACGCAATGCGCTCGACAGGACTATAACATGCATCGACTAATAAACGACCGATTGGTCGCTCTTCATCTTCTGACTTAACGCGAGCAGAAGCAGGGACATAACCACGTCCTCGTTGCACACGAATACGCATACTAATTGAAGCATTTGCATCAGTTAGATGACAAATTACTAAATCAGGATTAACAATTTCAACATCACCGTCATGAGTGATATCCGATGCAGTTACTGCACCAATACCTGATTTATTTAAGGTTAGCATTACATCATCTTTATTATGTACACGCACTGCTAATTTTTTCAAATTAAGCAGAATATCAAGTACATCTTCTTGAACGCCTTCTTTAGTACTGTACTCATGCAGAACACCGTCAATTTCAACTTCGGTCACTGCATATCCAGGCATTGATGATAATAAAATGCGGCGTAGTGCATTACCTAAAGTATGGCCAAAACCACGTTCAAGCGGCTCTAAAGTCACTTTGGCGTGAGTTTGACTGTATTGAACAACATCAACTAGGTGAGGTTTTAAAAACTCTGTTACAGAACCCTGCATTATGTCCTCTCTTAAGTGCTAAACTTTACTTAGAGTAAAGTTCGACGATCAAATGTTCGTTGATGTCAGCAGATAAATCTGAACGTTCTGGTAAGCGTTTGAATACGCCTTCCATTTTGCTAGCATCAACTTCTAACCATGTTGGTTTTTCACGTTGTTCAGCTAACTCTAAAGCGGCTTTAATACGTGCTTGTTTTTTAGATTTTTCACGAACACTAATCACATCTTCAGGTGAAACTTGATAAGATGCGATGTTAACAACGTGACCATTAACAAGAACAGCTTTATGACTAACTAATTGACGAGCTTCAGCACGAGTTGCACCGAATCCCATACGATAAACAACGTTATCTAAGCGACGCTCTAAAAGCGCAAGTAGGTTTTCACCAGTATTGCCTTTAATGCGTGCTGCATTTTTATAGTAATTACGGAATTGACGTTCTAAAATTCCATAAATACGTCTAACTTTTTGTTTTTCACGTAACTGAACACCATAATCTGATAAACGCGGTTTACGCGCACCATGTTGTCCAGGAGCTTGTTCTAACTTACATTTACTGTCAACCGCTCGGACGCCAGACTTAAGGAATAAATCTGTACCTTCACGACGACTTAATTTGAGCTTTGGTCCCAAATATCTTGCCATTTTTTTTCTCCAATAATCCTAAACATTCGATGTTTAATAAAAATTAAACACGACGTTTCTTTGGTGGACGACAACCGTTATGAGGAATCGGAGTAACATCAGTAATGTTAGTGATGCGATAACCCGCAGCATTTAATGCACGAATTGTTGACTCACGACCAGGACCAGGTCCTTTTACCATAACTTCCAGATTCTTAATTCCGTAGTCTTTTACGGCTTCTGCACAACGCTCTGCGGCTACTTGAGCTGCGAACGGAGTTGACTTACGAGAGCCACGGAAACCAGAACCACCAGCGGTTGCCCAACCCAACGCATTACCTTGACGATCGGTAATAGTTACGATTGTATTGTTAAATGATGCATGAATATGAGCTATACCATCAGAAACTTGCTTTTTAACACGTTTACGTGTACGAACAGGTGTCTTTGCCATTTATTATCACCTCAATTATTTCTTGATTGGCTTACGCGGTCCCTTACGGGTACGAGCGTTAGTCTTAGTGCGTTGACCACGGACTGGAAGTCCACGACGATGACGCATGCCACGATAACAACCAAGGTCTAATAAACGCTTGATACTCATAGTTACTTCACGACGTAAATCACCTTCTACAGTGAATTTAGCGACTTCTTCACGTAACTTTTCAATCTGATCTTCAGATAGTTCTCTGATCTTAACATGTTCAGGAATACCCGCTTGAGCACAAATTGTCTTAGCGCGAGTATTACCGATACCATAAATTGCTTGTAACGCAATTACTGTATGTTGTTGATCAGGAATGTTAATGCCTGCTATACGGGCCACTATGCACTCCTTTATTGTTAATGTTCAGCAAACCCACCATACTGAAAAGCCCGTTTTCAGGATACTCAAACAGCGGGTTTACAAATAAATTTAGGCTGGCTATTCTAGCCAGCTTTACTATACTTTGGCAAGTAAAATATGCAAAAGTTCAACTTTACAGCTAAATAAATTAACCTTGACGTTGTTTATGTTTACCTTCAACGCAAATAACACGAACAATGCCATTACGTTTGATGATTTTACAATTTCTGCATAATTTCTTGACTGAAGCACGAACTTTCATGTTTTTCTCCGTAACTTCTGGCTAACTTATCGGCCGTAGCCTTTAAGATTCGCTTTCTTTAACACTGACTCATAACGATTTGGCATCATTAAAGTCTGTACTTGTGCCATAAAATCCATGATTACAACAACCACAATTAATAAAGATGTTCCACCGAATTGGACAGGAACTTTCATCGCACTTGTCATAAACATTGGTACCAAACATACAAAAGTAATGTAGATAGCGCCAATTAGCGTTAAACGTGTCATTACTTTGTCAATATACTTAGATGTTTGTTCACCCGGACGGATACCTGGAATGAATGCACCTGATTTTTTTAATTGATCTGCTGTCTCTCTCGGATTGAAAACCAATGCCGTATAGAAGAAACAGAAGAAGATAATCGCTACCGCAAAAAAGATAATGTATAACGGTTGATCATGGGAAAAATATTGTCCAATAAGAACAAAAATATATCGCCATCCTTCACCATTTCCTTGGAACCAAGAAGCCATCATAGATGGTAACATTACAATTGTTGAAGCAAATATTGCAGGAATAACCCCTGCCATATTAATTTTTAATGGTAAATGTGTACTTTGTGCGGCATACACACGGCGACCTTGTTGACGTTGCGCATAGTTAACAACAATACGTCGTTGACCACGTTCGACAAAGACAACAAAATAAGTCACACCAACCACTAACGCTGCGACCACTAATAATAAAATCGGATGCAATGAACCAGAACGAGCTTGTTCAATTGTTTCATATATTGCATGAGGAAGACCTGCCACAATACCAGCAAAGATAATGATAGAGATACCATTACCTACACCTCGTTCTGTGATCTGCTCACCTAACCACATAAGAAACATAGTGCCAGTAACTAAGCTAACCGATGCAATAAAATAGAAAGAAAATCCTGGGTTGATCACCACGTGACCATAACCTGGAATATTCGGTAAACCAGTCGCAATACCAACTGCCTGTACAATCGCTAAAGCTAATGTGCCATAACGTGTATACTGACTAATTTTTTTACGACCTGATTCACCTTCTTTCTTCAATTCTGCTAGTTTAGGGCTAATTGCTGTTAATAACTGCACAATAATTGATGCAGAAATATAAGGCATTATCCCTAAAGCAAAGATTGAAGCACGGCTTAAAGCACCACCAGAGAACATATTGAACATACCCACAATACCATTAGTTGATGCTTGTGTCAGTAAGTCCGATAACGCTTTAGTATCAATACCAGGAACGGGAATGTAAGAACCAAGACGAAAAACAATAAGCGCTAAAAGCACAAATATTAAACGTCTTTTAAGCTCACCACTACCACCTCGTGTACTTTGAAAATCTAATCCTGGTTGCTTTGCCATCTTTCTAATTATTCCTCAATTTTTCCGCCAGCAGCTTCAATTGCAGCTTTAGCACCTTTAGTTACTCGAATTCCACGAACTGTTACTGGTTTAGTTACTTCACCAGATAACATGATTTTAGCGTATTCGATTTGTGAATTGATCACATTTGCAACTTTTAAGCTATTTAGGTCAACAATATCACCTTCGACTTTCATTAAATCTGAAAGACGAACTTGAGCTGTAACTAGAGCTTTACGTGAGGTAAAACCAAATTTTGGTAAACGACGATATAAAGGCATTTGACCACCTTCAAAGCCACGACGAACGCCGCCACCTGAACGAGATTTTTGACCTTTAACACCACGAGTACCAGTTTTACCTAGTCCAGAACCGATTCCTCGACCTAGACGTTTCGGTGCATGCTTTGAACCTTCAGCAGGAGATAAAGTATTTAAACGCATTACTATTACTCCTCAACTTTAACCATGTAATAAACTTGGTTTACCATACCGCGAATAGCAGGAGTGTCCTCACGCTCAACAGTATGACCAATACGACGTAATCCTAGACCTACTAACGTTGCTTTATGCTTCGGAAGGCGACCAATTGAACTACGAGTTTGTGTAATTTTAATTGTTTTTGCCATGGCTAATTACCCCAAAATTTCTTCGACGGTTTTACCACGCTTAGCAGCAACCATTTCAGGTGATTTCATATTTTCTAAGCCATCGATTGTTGCACGAACCACATTAATTGGGTTAGTAGAACCATATGCTTTAGCTAGAACGTTACGAACTCCGGCAACTTCTAATACTGCACGCATCGCACCACCAGCGATAATACCGGTACCTTCTGATGCTGGTTGCATATAAACACGAGAACCTGTGTGAGCACCTTTAACCGGATGCTGTAAAGTATCGTTATTTAAAGCAACATTGATCATATTGCGACGTGCTTTTTCCATTGCTTTTTGAATTGCTGCTGGCACTTCACGTGCTTTACCATATCCAAAACCTACGCGACCGTTACCGTCACCAACAACAGTTAGTGCAGAAAAACTAAAAATACGACCACCTTTTACGGTTTTAGAAACTCGGTTAACTGCGATTAATTTTTCCTGCAGTTCACCAGCTTGTTTTTCGATGTTTGACATCTTTAACTCCTACCTTAGAACTGTAGGCCAGCTTCGCGAGCAGCATCTGCTAGCGCCTGAACTCGACCATGATATTGGAAACCCGAACGATCAAAAGAAACTTCTTTGATATCTTTCGCTAATGCACGCTCTGCGATTGCTTTACCAACTGCTGCTGCTGCATCTTTGTTTCCAGTGTATTTTAAACTTTCACTGATAGCTTTTTCTAATGTAGAAGCGGCTGCCAGTACTTCTGATCCGTTTGGTGCGATAATCTGCGCATAAATATGACGCGGAGTACGGTGAACTACTAAGCGAGTTGCAAGTAGTTCATGCATCTTACGACGCGCTTTAGTTGCACGACGGATACGAGCTGATTTCTTATCCATAGTGTTACCTTACTTTTTCTTAGCTTCTTTAGTACGCACAACTTCATCTGCGTAACGAACACCTTTACCTTTATAAGGTTCAGGACGACGATAAGCACGGATATCTGCTGCTACTTGTCCGATTAACTGTTTATCAGCACTTTTTAGTACGATTTCAGTTTGAGAAGGACACTCAGCTGTTACACCTGCAGGTAATTGATGTTCAATTGGATGTGAATATCCAAGAGATAAACCAATTGCATTACCTTTAACTTGTGCACGATAACCGACACCAACTAGCTGAAGTTTTTTTGTAAAACCTTCAGTAACACCAACTACCATTGCATTAATCAATGCGCGAGCTGTACCTGCTTGAGCCCAAGCATCAGCAAAACCTTCACGAGGTGCAAATTTAATTTGACCTTCTTCTTGATTAATTACAACAGCTTTATTAATTGTACGAGATAACTCGCCATTTTTACCTTTAATCGTAATTACCTGACCATTGAGTTTTACCTCTACGCCAGCAGGAACAACGACAGGTGCTTTTGCAACACGAGACATTTTTTTCTCCCTTACGCTACGTAGCAGATAATTTCACCACCAAGACCAGCTTGGCGTGCTGCACGATCAGTCATAACACCTTTAGAAGTAGAAATAACTGCGATACCTAGTCCAGCCATTACTTTTGGCAATTCGTCTTTACGTTTATAAATACGTAAACCTGGACGGCTAACACGTTTAATACTTTCTACTACAGCTTTACCTTGGAAATATTTTAAAGTGATTTCCAATTCTGGCTTAGTGTCACCAACAACTTTAAAGTCCCCAATATAACCTTCTTCTTTTAGCACATTGGCAATTGCCACTTTTAGCTTAGAGGAAGGCATGGTGACTGCAACTTTATTCGCAGCTTGACCGTTACGAATACGGGTCAACATATCTGCTATAGGATCTTGCATGCTCATCTATAACACTCCCCTGATTACCAACTTGCCTTTTTAAGACCTGGAATCTCACCACGCATGGCTGATTCACGGACCTTAATACGGCTTAAACCAAACTTACGAAGGACGCCATGAGGACGACCTGTTTGACGACAACGACGACGTTGACGTGATGGACTAGAATCACGAGGAAGCGTTTGCAATTTAAGCACTGCATTCCAACGATCTTCATCTGATGCATTAAGATCAGAGATAATCGCTTTTAATTCTTGACGCTTTGCAAAATATCTTTCTGCTAGCTTTACGCGTTTCTTATCGCGTTCAATCATTGATTGTTTAGCCATTATGCCCTACCTTACTTACGAAATGGGAAGTTAAAGGCAGATAATAAAGCTCGGCCTTCTTCATCAGATTGTGCAGTAGTGGTGATAGTAATATCTAAACCACGAACACGATCAACTTTATCATAATCGATTTCAGGGAAAACGATTTGTTCACGAACACCCATGCTATAGTTACCACGACCATCGAAAGATTTTGCGCTTAAACCACGAAAATCTCGAGTACGAGGAAGAGCAATATAAACTAGACGTTCAAAAAATTCCCACATACGTTCGCCACGTAAAGTGACTTTACAACCAATAGGATACCCTTGACGGATTTTAAAACCAGCAACTGATTTGCGTGCTTTTGTGACAAGTGGTTTTTGACCACTGATTGCTGCTAAATCTGCAACCGCATTATCTAATAATTTCTTATCAGTAATTGCTTCACCCACACCCATATTCAAGGTGATCTTTTCGATCCGAGGGACTTGCATGACAGATTTGTAGCCAAACTGTTCTTGCAGTTTATTTACTACCTGTGCTTTGTAGTAATCATGCAGTTTCGCCATCGTACACTCCAAATTACTTAATTGATTAATTCATTAGTAGACTTATAAAAACGGACTTTTTTACCGTCTTCAATACGAAAGCCTACGCGATCCGCTTTGCCTGTAGCCGGGTTAAAAATTGCGACGTTAGAAACATTAATTGCTGCTTCTTTCTCAACAATTCCACCTTCTTGATTTAATGCAGGTACAGGTTTTTGGTGTTTTTTCACCAAATTGATACCTTCAACAATCACTTTACCAGTAGACAAAACACTTCTTACTTTACCGCGTTTACCTTTATCTTTACCGGTTAACACGATAACTTCATCTTCTCGACGGATTTTCGCTGCCATTACCCGCTCCTTACAGTACTTCTGGTGCTAATGAAATGATCTTCATAAACTTCTCAGAACGAAGTTCACGAGTGACCGGTCCAAAAATACGCGTACCAATCGGTTGCTCACTGTTATTGTTTAAAATAACACAAGCATTGCGATCGAAACGAATGACAGATCCATCAGGACGACGAACACCTTTTCTAGTGCGCACGACAACAGCTTTTAGTACATCACCTTTTTTCACTTTACCACGTGGAATTGCTTCTTTAATGGTAACTTTGATGATATCACCTACCGCTGCATAACGACGGTGCGATCCACCGAGAACCTTGATACACATTACGCTACGTGCGCCAGAGTTATCGGCAACATCTAGCCTAGTCTGTTCTTGGATCATTTTAATGCTCCGTATAAATAAATTATTGTCTAATCTACCTTCATCCACCTCAACTACCATGGATAAGAATAGACAACCAAAAACCCACATATGTGAGGGCGCATAGTATAACACCACTCAAATAAAATGGATAGCATAAAATAAACGGCTGTTGGGCCGTTTATTATATTATGTACAGTTTTTAATCAATAAAGATTATTTAACTGCTTTTTCAACGATTCGAACAAGAGTCCAAGATTTGGTTTTTGATAATGGACGACACTCTTTAATTTCAACAGTATCACCAATACCACACTCGTTGTTTTCATCATGTACATGCAATTTAGTCGTACGTTTAATGAACTTACCATATAACGGATGCTTCACTTTACGTTCAATAGCTACAGTAATAGATTTATCCATTTTGTCGCTAATAACACGACCTTGCTGAGTACGAATTTTTACTTCAGTAGTCATATTACGCACCCGCCTTCTCAGTTAATAATGTTTTAACACGTGCAATATTACGACGCACTTGTTTTAACATATGAGTCTGTGTTAACTGACCCCCAGCTAATTGCATACGTAAGTTAAATTGCTCACGTAATAAATTAAGAAGTTCAGTATTTAACTCTTCAACGCTTTTTTCGCGTAGCTCTTTTGCTTTCATTTACATCACCGTCTTAATCACAAAGGTGGTTTTAA
Organism: Gilliamella sp. B2923; assembly: GCF_026536565.1. Classification (NCBI taxonomy): domain Bacteria; kingdom Pseudomonadati; phylum Pseudomonadota; class Gammaproteobacteria; order Orbales; family Orbaceae; genus Gilliamella; species Gilliamella sp. B2923. Next base: position 137,188 of record NZ_JAFNNZ010000006.1, read on the forward strand.
TTGGCAGTTTTGCAGCTGCCAACGCAAATGCTTCACGAGCAACTTCTTCCGGTACTCCGTCCATTTCATAAAGGACTTTACCTGGTTGAATCTGTGCAACCCAGTATTCAACGTTACCCTTACCTTTACCCATACGCACTTCAAGTGGTTTTTCAGTAATTGGTTTATCAGGGAAAACTCGAATCCAGATTTTACCTTGACGCTTAACTGCACGAGTCATTGCACGACGTGCTGCTTCGATCTGGCGCGCAGTCAAACGACCACGACCCACAGCCTTAAGACCGAATGTACCGAAACTAACGTCAGTACTTACAGCAAGACCACGATTGCGGCCCTTGTGCACTTTACGGAATTTTGTACGCTTTGGTTGTAACATCAGCGACGCTCCTTATTGTTTTCGGCCTTTGCGCTGCTTTTTCGGTTGAGCAGCAGGTTGTTTTTCTGCTTGTTCAACGGCAGCCATACCACCAAGGATCTCACCTTTGAAGATCCACACTTTAACACCAATAATACCATAGGTAGTTAATGCTTCAGATGTACCATAGTCGATATCAGCACGTAGAGTATGTAGAGGTACACGACCTTCACGATACCATTCACTACGAGCGATTTCAGCGCCGCCTAAACGACCACTTACTTCAACTTTGATACCTTTAGCACCCGCTTTCATTGCGTTTTGTACCGCACGTTTCATAGCACGACGGAACATAACACGGCGTTCTAACTGAGAGGTAATACTGTCAGCAACTAATTTTGCATCAAGTTCAGGTTTACGAACTTCAGCAATATTAATTTGTACTGCAACATCACGTTTCTCTCTTTTGTCTTTGTATTTATTGACAATAGAAGCTACGGCATTACGTAATTTTTCAACGTCCTCGCCTTTTTTACCAATCACAATACCCGGACGAGCAGTATGGATAGTAATACGAACGTTAGTTTCTGCTGAACGGTCGATTACAATTTTAGAGATTGACGCTTGTGCTAATTCTTTGTTTAAGAATTCTCGCACTCTAAAATCACTTTCTAAATTATCAGCGAATGTCTTTGTACCCGAATACCATGTAGATGTCCAAGGCTTGACAATGCCTAATCGGATACCATTTGGATTTACTTTTTGACCCATTGCTATTCTCCAGCCTAGCGATCTGAGACGATCACGGTGATGTGACTCGTACGCTTCAAAATACGATCTGCACGACCTTTTGCACGAGGCATAATACGCTTCATGGTTGGGCCTTCGTCTACGAAAATTTTCGCAACTTTCAGATCATCAATATCAGCACCATCGTTATGCTCTGCATTAGCAATAGCAGACTCTAATACTTTTTTAACAAGTACAGCCGCTTTTTTATTGGTGTACGTTAAAATATCTAGTGCCTGAGACACTTTCTTACCGCGAACAAGATCTGCAACTAAGCGAACTTTTTGTGCAGAAGAACGAGCGTGGCGGTACTTTGCAATTGTTTCCATCTCTTTCTCCTACTTATTTCTTCTTAGCTTTCTTATCAGCCGCGTGGCCGCGATAAGTACGAGTCGGCGCGAATTCACCCAATTTATGACCAACCATTTCGTCGGAAACATAAACTGGAACGTGCTGACGACCATTATGGACAGCGATGGTCAAACCGATCATGTTAGGAAAGATCGTTGAACGACGGGACCAAGTACGAATTGGTTTCTTGTCCCCGCTTTCCACCGCTTTCTCTACCTTCTTCAGCAAGTGTAGGTCAATAAAAGGACCCTTCTTGAGAGAACGTGGCATAGCTAATCCTCTATATTAATTATTTCTTATTGCGACGGCGAACAATATACTTATCAGTACGTTTGTTGCTACGCGTTTTCAATCCTTTGGCTTTTTGACCCCATGGAGACACAGGATGTTTACCAAAGTTACGACCTTCACCACCACCATGTGGATGGTCTACCGGGTTCATTGCTGTACCACGAACAGTAGGACGAACACCACGCCAACGCGTTGCACCCGCTTTACCTAATACGCGAAGCATATGTTCTGAGTTACCAACTTCACCAATAGTGGCGCGGCAATCAGATAATACTTTACGCATTTCACCTGAACGTAGACGTAATGTTACATATGCACCATCACGCGCAACGATTTGAACATAACTACCAGCAGAGCGAGCAAGTTGTCCGCCTTTGCCTGGTTTCATTTCAATATTATGCACGGTAGAACCGACTGGGATGTTGCGCATTGGTAAACAGTTACCTGTTTTAATCGCTGCATCAACGCCAGATTGGATCTGATCACCTGCTTTTAAGCCTTTAGGCGCTAAAATATAACGACGTTCACCGTCTTTATATAAAACCAATGCAATATTTGCACTACGGTTTGGATCATATTCCAAACGTTCAACAACTGCTGGAATACCATCTTTATTACGCTTAAAGTCTACAATACGATAATGTTGTTTATGACCACCACCGATATGACGGGTAGTGATACGACCATTATTATTGCGACCACCAGTTTTGCTTTTTGAATCAAGCAACGGTGCATAAGGTTTACCTTTATGCAACTCTGGGTTAACCACTTTAACAACGTGGCGACGACCCGGAGATGTAGGTTTACACTTAACAACTGCCATTGTTCTTACTCCTCCGAATTACTCAGCGACGCCAGCAAGGTCTAAATTCTGACCTTCTGCTAAAGTAACGTAAGCTTTTTTCCAGTCGCTACGGCGACCAATTTGTTGACCACGACGTTTTACTTTGCCTTTAACAACAAGTGTATTTACGTCATCTACTTTAACTTCAAATAGTTGTTCAACTGCGGCTTTAATCTCTCTCTTAGTAGCATCTTTAGCAACTTTCAATACTAATGTATTTGTTTTTTCCATTGAAATAGATGCTTTTTCAGAAACATGTGGTGCTCGCAGGACTTTCAGCAGACGCTCTTCACGAATCATGCTAACATCTCCTCTACTTGTTTAACGGCATCAACAGTGATAACCACTTTGTCAAATGCAATCAAACTAACTGGATCAATACCTGCCACATCACGCACATCAACTTTATGTAAGTTACGTGCTGCTAAGAAAAGATTTTCATCAACTTCAGAACAGATAATAAGAACATCATTTAAGTTCATATCATTTAATTTCTGAGTTAATAATTTAGTCTTAGGTGCTTCAACAGTAAAGTTTTCAACTACAACTAAACGCTCTTGACGCACTAATTCAGAGAAAATACTCTTTAATGCACCACGATACATTTTACGGTTAACTTTTTGGCTATGATCTTGTGGTTTTGCTGCAAATGTTACACCACCACTACGCCAAATTGGGCTCTTAATAGAACCTGAACGAGCACGACCTGTGCCTTTTTGACGCCATGGTTTTTTGCCTGAACCAGCGATTTCTGCACGAGTTTTTTGTGCGCGTGAGCCTTGACGAGCAGCAGATGCATAAGCAACAACTACTTGATGAACTAACGCTTCATTAAACTCACGTCCGAAGGTAGTTTCGGAAACAGAAAGCGCTTGCGCGTCTTTTACTACTAATTCCATCTCTATCTCCTCGACGTTAAGCCTTGATTGCCGGTTTAACAATTACGTCACTATTGATTGCGCCAGGAACAGCACCTTTAATTAATAAAAGGTTACGCTCTGCATCAACACGTACAATATCTAAGTTTTGAACGGTTACACGTTCATTACCTAGGTGACCTGCCATTTTACGACCTTTGAACACTTTACCCGGAGTTTGGTTTTGACCAATAGAGCCATGACCACGGTGTGCCAAAGAGTTACCATGTGTTGCATCTTGAGTACGGAAATTCCAACGTTTAGTTACGCCAGCAAAACCTTTACCTTTAGATGTACCAGTAACATCAACTTTTTTAACGTCTGTGAAAATATCAACGTTAATACTTTGACCTACAGTAAATTCGCCTTCTTCAAAACGGAATTCCCATAGACCACGACCAGCTTCAACGCCAGCCTTAGCGAAATGACCTGCTTCAGGTTTGTTTACACGGCTTGCTTTTTTGCTGCCAGTAGTAACCTGAATGGCTTGATAACCGTCATTCTCAAGTGTTTTAACTTGTGTAATGCGGTTGCTTTGAACTTCAACTACGGTGACAGGAATAGAAACACCCTCTTCGGTGAAGATTCGTGTCATTCCTACTTTACGACCGATTAAACCAATCATTGTTTCGACCTCTCAATCATTCAGCCTAGGATTAACCTAAACTGATCTGCACATCAACACCGGCAGCAAGATCTAGGCGCATTAAAGCATCAACTGTTTTTTCAGTTGGCTCAACGATATCAACTAGACGTTTGTGAGTACGAATCTCATATTGATCACGCGCATCTTTATTTACGTGCGGAGAAATCAATACTGTGAAACGCTCTTTGCGTGTCGGTAATGGAATAGGACCACGAACTTGCGCACCTGTGCGCTTCGCAGTTTCTACAATTTCAGCAGTTGATTGATCAATCAAACGATGATCAAACGCTTTTAACCGGATACGGATTCTTTGGTTCGACATGAGACCAGAGCTCCACTATTTAAAAGTTATAACAAAAGACTACTCCTCTTGCCCTGTTTCGATTGACAGGAGAGTGTAATCCGTTCTTTTTCGTAATTCCCAAATCGGGAATATTGTTGATATAATTCAATATTTTTACATAAAGATTATATCTTTTTACTTATTTGCTTACATAAAGACAATAAACAAAGTGGCGGGATTATACCCCGTTGATGCATCAACATCAAGTATTAATTATCATATAGATAGAGAAAATATGATCATTAATAGCTACAAAAAAGTTGAGGAACAAGGTTTTTGAGGAAATCACGTCGCCACTATGGCGACGAATTAATGATCTTCTTTGGCGTGATTAAGACTATATCTTGGAATTTCTACTTCTAAATCTTCATCAGCAACTCGTGCCTGACAGCTCAGACGGCTATGTGGCTCAACGCCCCACGCTTTATCAAGCATATCATCTTCTTGTTCATCACTCTCTTGCAGTGAATCAAATCCTTTACGAACAATACAGTGACAAGTCGAGCAAGCACACGACATTTCACAAGCATGCTCAATTTCAATATCATTGCGTAAAGCAACTTCTAATATAGATTCGCCTTCCTCTGCTTCGACGGTTTTTCCCTCCGGGCAAAGATCGGCATTAGGTAAAAAAGTAATTTTTGGCATAATAATCTCGTTAGTTAAATATCATTAACATTGTGACCGGTTAATGCATGACGGATTGATCTGTCCATACGTTTAGCCGCAAAGTTTTGCGTAACACTATCAACAATTTTAATTTGCGCTTGAATGCGGTAACGATCGTCAGATTCACTGGCGAGTTGTAATTGATGTTTAGCGGCTAAAATTTGTTCCAGTTCCGCTTGGCTTAATAAATCAGCATCTTTATCTAAAGCGCTTTGTAGTGTTTCCAGCACTCTTGCTGCTTCAACTTTTTGTTCAGCAAGCATTCTAGCTTGTTTATCTTCTTGGGCATGACTAATTGAATCTTGAATCATGTTAGCAATTTCATTATCGGTTAAACCGTAAGAAGGCTTGACTTGAATGGCTGCTTCAACCCCGGTTGATTTTTCCATGGCGCTGACGCTTAATAAACCGTCAGCATCAACTTGAAACGTCACACGTATATGCGCGCCCCCAGCTGGCATTGGCGGAATCCCACGTAGCGTAAACTGTGCTAGCGAACGGCAATCGGCAACCGTTTCCCGTTCCCCTTGTAGCACATGAATCATCATCGCCGTTTGCCCATCTTTAAAAGTGGTAAACTCTTGAGCACGTGCGCAAGGTATCGTGCTATTACGAGGAATGATTTTTTCAACCAACTGCCCCATGGTTTCGATCCCTAAAGACAGTGGAATGACATCAAGCAATAACATATCAGAATCTGGCTTATTGCCAACTAAGATATCAGCTTGAATGGCAGCACCGATTGCCACCACCTGATCTGGATCGATTGAGGTTAATGGCTCAGTCCTAAAATAGTTAGCAACGAGTTGACGGACTAATGGCACACGAGTTGACCCACCAACCATCACCACTTCTGACACCTCATCGGCATCGATATTGGCATCTTTCAACGCTCGTCGACAAACGGCTAAAGTTCGCTTGACTAATGGCTCAATGAGTTGTTCAAACTGCGTTCGGGTAATGGTTAATGTTTGATTATTAATCTGACATTCCACACTATCTTGCTGGCTTAAGGCTATCTTAGCTTCGACAGCTTGATTAAGAATTTGTTGGTTTAAGCGATGATCATCAGCAGAATCTATACCTAACTGCGTTTTGATGTAATTCGCCACTAACCGATCAAAATCATCCCCGCCGAGGGCTGAATCGCCACCGGTAGCCAGTACTTCAAACACCCCTTTATGTAGTCGAAGAATAGAGATATCAAACGTACCGCCACCTAAATCATAAACCGCAATTACGCCTTCTTTGCCCGAATCCAAACCATAAGCAATGGCAGCGGCAGTTGGCTCATTTAATAGACGGAGAACATGCAAACCGGCTAGTTTAGCCGCATCTTTGGTTGCTTGTCGTTGGGCATCATCAAAGTAGGCTGGAACGGTAATGACCGCACCGTCTATTTCACCTTGTAAGCTCTGCTTAGCTCGCTCAGCCAGCGCAACTAAAATTTCTGCTGATACTTGAATTGGATTGACTTTAATATTGGGTAAATTTAATAAAGGCACGCCATTTTCAGTAAATGAAAAGGAATAGGGAAAATGCGAGACATCAATATCAGCTTCGCTTCGCCCCATTAGCCGTTTTACTGAACTGACGGTATTTTGCGGATCACTGGTCGCACTAGTTTTGGCATTTTTACCGACAGTAATAATCATATTATCATCATGATCAAGGCCATAATGAACAACCGAAGGAAGTAATGCCTCACCCTCTAGATCGGGCAGTACTTCTGATTTGCCACTACGCACCGTTGCCACTAATGAATTTGTTGTACCAAGATCGATGCCGACAGCAAGGCGGCGCTGATGAGGTTCTGGGGTTTGTCCCGGTTCACTGATCTGTAATAAAACCATTTAATCTATCTCTAATTGATGTGTGACTTATCTTAAATTATAAAGGAAATTGTTTTTCTTGTAACTTTTCGATGTGTTCAATCAATCTAGCTAGATAACGGATTTTATAGATTTGATTCAGCGCTAATTGCCAATCTTGCTTTGCTATATGTTGCAATAGTTGCTGGTAGACCGCTCGCTTTCGCTCTGATATTTGCGCATCAAAATCATCCAAAAGGGCAAAGTTCGCCTGCTGTTCGATCTCATCAAGCTGTTCACGCAAGGTGAATTGTTCCATTAAAAAGTCAGCATCATGAATAATATTTTGCTCTGTTTCCACATCGAATCCTTGTAAAGACAGCAGATATTGCGCCGCTTTAATTGGATCTTTAAGGGTTTGATAAGCATCATTAATCATTGCCGATTTTTGAATAATTGCCACTTTTTCGCTATCAGTTGCATTAGCAAAATTATCCGGATGATACTGTCTTTGAAGCTGCTGATAGTGCGCAGTTAAATGCGCCATATCGACAGGCAAACTTATCGGCAATTGAAACAGCTCAAAATAGTTATCCACAATCATCGCTCCAATTAAACATTAAAGCTTTCGCCACAACCACATTCGTTATGCGCATTAGGATTATTAAATTTAAAGCCTTCGTTTAAGCCTTCTTTGACAAAATCAAGTTCGGTGCCGTCAATGTAAACTAAACTTTTTTTATCGACGATGACTTTTACATCTTTATCTTCAAAAACGCTATCATCATCATTAATTGTATCGGCAAACTCTAAAACATAAGCCATACCCGAACAACCTGATGTTTTAATGCCAAGTCTGAGCCCAACGCCTTTTCCGCGATTAGCTAAAAACGCTTGAACTCGATTGGCTGCGCGAGTAGTTAATGTAATTGCCATTAACGTTGTCCTTTTTTAGTTTTATAGTCATCAATTGCTGCTTTAATTGCATCTTCGGCTAAAATTGAACAGTGAATTTTAACCGGGGGCAATGCCAGCTCTTTGGCAATATCGGTATTTTTAATCGCTTGCGCTTCATCGAGCGATTTACCTTTGATCCATTCGGTCACTAAAGAGCTCGAAGCAATTGCACTACCACAACCATAGGTTTTAAATTTAGCATCTTCAATAATGCCTTCATCGTTAACTTTGATTTGTAATCGCATTACATCACCACATGCTGGCGCACCGACCATACCACTACCAACATTAGGATCATTTTGATCGAATGAACCCACATTACGAGGGTTTTCATAATGATCAACGACTTTTTCGCTATATGCCATAATTTACTCCTAATTTTAATGGGCTGACCATTTGATTGTCGTTAAATCAACACCATCTTTAAACATTTCCCAAAGTGGGGAGAGATCCCTTAACTTATCGATAGAGTCTTTAATCAATTTAATGACATAATCAACTTCTTCTTCTGTACTAAATCGTCCTAATGAAAAACGAATCGAGCTATGGGCAAGCTCATCATTAAGTCCTAATGCTCGCAGTACATAAGAAGGCTCTAAGCTTGCCGATGTACAGGCAGAGCCGGAAGACACTGCTAAATCTTTTAATGCCATCATTAATGATTCGCCCTCAATATAAGCAAAGCTAACATTTAAGATATTTGGTGCGCTATGCTCTAAAGAGCCATTTAAGTACACTTCTTCAATATCTTTTAAACCATTCCATAACCGATTTTTTAGGGCTAATAATCGTGGCATTTCAGTTGCCATTTCCTCTTTGGCAATACGGTAGGCTTCGCCCATGCCAACAATTTGATGTACAGGTAATGTACCCGAACGCATACCACGCTCATGCCCACCACCGTGCATTTGTGCTTCAATGCGTACCCGTGGTTTACGTCGTACATAAAGCCCACCGATGCCTTTTGGTCCATAGATTTTATGACCGGAAAATGACATTAAATCGACTTTTAATTTCGATACATCAATCGGTAATTTACCCACAGCTTGAGTGGCATCAACATGAAAAACAATGCCTCTTTCACGGCACATTTCACCGATTTTTTCAATATCTTGTATCACGCCGGTTTCATTATTGACATGCATAATCGAGACAACGGTCGTATCGCTACGCATCGCCTGTGCAAGCTTATTAAGATCAAGTATGCCGTCAGATTCCGGGGCTAAATAAGTCACTTCATACCCTTCTCGCTCAAGTTGACGGCAAGTATCAAGTACGGCTTTATGTTCAGTTTTACAAGTTATGATGTGTTTACCTTTGGCTTTATTAAAATGCGCTGCGCCTTTGATAGCCAGATTATCAGCCTCAGTTGCCCCAGAGGTAAAAACAATTTCCCGTGAATCAGCGCCAATAAGATCGGCAATTTGGTTACGGGCAATATCAACCGCTTCTTCGGCTTGCCAACCAAATTTATGTGAACGAGATGCCGGATTACCAAAAATACCATCTAAGGTTAAATATTGCATCATTTTGTCAGCAACTCTAGGATCAACAGGCGTTGTTGCTGCGTAATCCATATAAATAGGTAATTTCATTAACTGCTCCCAAAAAACAAATTCTGTATATCTGTATAATAGTTCTTAACTAATTGTGACGTGTTGGATATGACTTTGTCGATTCGCTACTGCTTTAACTTCTTTATTGTTGACTAGTTCACTTAGCGTGATACTGGTTAAAAACTCTTCAATGCGCTCGCTTAAGTCATTCCATAAAGAGTGGGTTAAACATCTTACACCGCCTTGACACCCATCTTGACCATGACATTTTGTTGCATGAACGGTTTCATTTACGGCTTTGACAATTGAGCTTATGGCGATTTGATCCATACTACGGCTGAGAACGTAACCGCCACCCGGACCACGAACACTGGTTACTAAGCCATTTTTACGTAAACGAGAAAATAGTTGTTCAAGATAAGATAGTGATATTTCCTGACGTTCTGAAATATCAGCGAGTGATACAGGGCCTGATTGTGAATGCAATGCCACATCTAACATTGCGGTTACCGCATATCGCCCTTTTGATGTCAATTTCATTAATCATTCCCCTGTGTGTAATGTGAATATTTTATATTTCCTTTAATTTTAGTCAAGTATTTAGTTGACTATTTTAGTGGGAATTAATCTATCGCTTCTTTCATCGACGATTGATAACAAAATATGCTAATCTAGCACTCCAATTTGATGCAGGGGTTAGAAAATGAGTTTTGTATTTCGATGTTTCTTGATCGTTAGTTTATTAGTGACAAATAATGTATGGGCAAATAATACTCAAATTACGTTAAGAGAAAGCTTCAAAAAATGGCAAAATACCTATCAAACACTGAGTTATGATGAACAATTCAAACTGCTCAATACACTAACAGACTATCCATTATACCCTTATGCAGCCGCACAGTTTTTTCAACTTAATCGTAAAACGGTTAGCCCTGATTTAGTCAGTAATTTTGTCCGTCAATATCCAAACTTTCCATTAACATCTTCGCTCACTCAAACATATCTAACCGAATTAACCAATCGAAAAGATTGGTCAGCGATTATCTCGTTTCCCAAAGATGATTCAACTTCGTCCTTTTGCCGAAATCAATATGCATTATTACAACTAAACAATAAACAAGACGTCCTCGATTCGGTCGAATCATTATGGAAGACAGGCAAAGAGCTTCCTTCCGCCTGCGATCCGCTACTTGATGCCTGGTCTAAAAGTGGAAAACGCACCGCAAATATGATCTTATTACGTGTCGAACTTGCGTTTGAAGCAAACAACCTTAAGTTGGCACGTTATTTAGCCAACCAATTAGATGCAAATTATCAAACCACGAAAACGCATTTATTAGCCCTATTAGAAAATCCTCGAAAAATAGAAGACTTTTCTAAAAATATTGGCGCCAGTCCGTTTACTAAAAAAATTGTTATGGCAACTTTTCCACGGTTAGCTAAAGCCGATATGAATGTAGCGGCGACTTTATTGCCACAATTAATTGAAAAGCAAAAACTGTCTCAAACCGAGCAAAACCTGCTACGAAAAAGTCTGGCTAATAGTTATTTCAGTGATCTTGCAACCGATGAACAAATAAAATGGCGAGATGATTATATTGCCCAAAGTCATGATACTACCTTAGTTGAAAAACGCATTCGTAAGGCAATCGATGACAACAACTATAAAGATTTAGCCTATTGGTTAACACAACTTACGCCTGAAGATCAATTAAAAGAGGACTGGCAATATTGGCAAGCGCGTGTGCTATTAGATAAGAAAGAGACCAAACAAGCCCATGAAATTTTAGAAAAATTGAAGACTAATCGTGGTTTTTACGGCATGATAAGTGCTCAAACGCTCAAAAAACCTTATATTGTTAATAATCAATCGAAAACCCCGTCATCTGCTCAAATCAATACACTTAACAGCAAATACGACAATCAACTTGCGGTAAAAAGAATAAAAGAGTTAAGATTATTAGGTATGATGTCCGAGTCGGTTGCCGAATGGCGTGCGGTCTTAAAAAATGAGACTCAAGCGAAAGCCTATTTAGATCTAGCCATATATGCTCATCAGAAAGGTTGGGGCGATTTAAGTATTTTAGCCACAATTTCCGGTAAACTATGGGATAATTGGACTGAACGCTTACCGATAATGTACTTAGGGCTGTATAAAGATGCCTTAAAAGATAAAACCATTCCGTTATCTTATGCTTTAGCTATCACTCGTCAGGAAAGCGCTTTTAACACAGCAATTCAATCGCCTGCCGGGGCGAGTGGTTTAATGCAGTTGATGCCAGCCACTGCTAAGGAGACTGCGGCAAAAGTTAGTTCAGTGACTTATTACTCGCAATCTCAATTATTTGAACCACAAACCAACGTTTTATTAGGTAGTTACTTTTTAAATAAAGTATATGAGCAAAATGACAGAAATCGCATTTTAGCTTCTGCTGCTTACAATGCAGGACCTAGTCGGGTTAAAAAATGGTTAAGTAAAAGTGGCGGAAAACTCGATGCAGTCGCCTTTATCGATAGTATACCTTTTACCGAAACCCGGAATTATGTCAAAAATATACTAGTTTATGATTATATTTACCAAACAATTTTAGGTCAGAAAAAGAGTAAAATCTTAACGGAAAATGAATTTAGTAAACACTATTAATGGTGAACACAATGAAAACTAAAGAATGGAAACAGACAGTTGAAATATTACACCAAGCATTTAATGACGGTTACTCAATTGATATATTGAAATTATTAATGACTGCTGATGAGCGTGATGCGCTCATCACACGCGTTAAAATAGTTCGTTCGCTACTTGACGGCTCAATTAATCAGCGTCAATTAAAAGAACAATTAAAAATCGGCATTGCAACAGTGACCCGAGGCTCAAATAGCCTGAAAGAGGCAACACCAGAGTTTAAAACCTGGCTTGAGAATATTTTATTAAAATCAGACAGTTAAAAGCACCCGGTCACGGTTGCTCTACAGCAAAATTGGCGTTATAAATTTTGTTGGATATTTACTTCGTTCTCGGTCACAACAGGCACACAATAATCACACTCCATGCTTTTAATATCCTTTAGTGAGTGAACACTATCATCATGATGATTATGGTGAATTTCGATTATACAACTTGAACTACGTAAGCGAACTTTTAAAGCAGGCATTGCCGCTAAATGAACTTGTGAAATAAAATCACTAAAGTTTTCCGGCGCCCCGATATATTTAAAGCACAGATACAAACCACCTTCGCTAACAATTTGTTCGATATGCTCAAGATTATTATTATGTTCTAAAGCAATGGTATAAAGTAGCTCTTGCTCATTAGCATTATCTTTGCTTTTTAAAATACGACTAAAAGCATAAATTTTATCCGGTAAATTCTCTTTTTTATGAGAATAACGAGATAAATAATTATGGAAGAACTGCGCTCGTAACTTGTTCTCTTCATCTAATAATTGACTCAAATTACAGTTATTTTTGTAGCTAATTCCCCAAAATGTCTGCTTAGGCATATTAACAAATTTCGGTTCGGGTAGGGTTAATTGATCTTTGTTTAACTCAATTGCCGGCGTTAAACCAATTGGATCCCAATATTCACCACGTCGATAACTTGCCGGTGTTTCGTTAAATTGCTTTTTAAAAGAACGGGTAAAGGTTTGTTGTGAATCAAAGCGATACTGCATTGCAATATCTAAAATAGGCTTACTGGTCATACGTAAAGAGAGCGCAGCGTAAGTAAGCCGACGGTGACGTATGTAAGTACCAAGCACTTGACCTGTTACCTCTTTAAACATACGTTGTAAATGCCATTTTGAATAACCTGATTTTTGCGCAACGTGATCAATTGATAACGGTTGCTCCAGATTTTTTTCAATCCAAACGATAAGATCTGAAATAATACTAACTTGATTCATATAACCCCATCATAAAATGAATTGACACACATCACCCGATTATGACTTAATCCCAGCAATAAGCAAGGTTTAAATCAAAAATTTTTTAACAATAAGAATGACTTCCGGCGTGATGTTCAGTAATATCTTTTACCCCAGCCAATTCGGGAAATTGAGCTAATAGCTGTTTTTCAATCCCTTCTTTTAAGGTGTAATCAACCATAGAACAACCGTTACAACCACCGCCAAATTGTAATATGGCATAATTATCTTCGGTTAACTCAACTAAACTTACATGCCCACCATGACTAGCTAGCTGAGGATTAACTTGTGCTTGAATCACATAATTCACCCGTTCAATTAACGGGGCGTCATCTGCCACTTTTTTCATTTTCGAATTAGGGGCTTTTAAGGTGAGTTGAGCGCCGAGTTCATCGGTCACATAATCAATGACGGTCTCTTCTAAAAAAGGGGCACTGAGCTCATCAATATAAACCGAAAAACCCGTTTGCTTTTCTTCAATATCGTTATCTTCAATCGTATCAGCTGGACAATATGATACACCACACTCCGCAGAAGGCGTGCCAGGATTGATAACAAATACACGAATTTGCGTTCCTTCCGGTTGATTGGCAAGCAGTTTTTTAAAGTGCTGTTGTGCTGATTCAGAAATAGTGATAATTGACATAACCCCTCACTTTGGTGCAATTGTACGTACGACTATCGTATGCACCATTTATCATAATAGTTGACTAACTTTCTTGGTTATTATAGGGCTTGTTTTCGATTTTACAAGATCGTACGACACAAACACAACACTTGAATTTTAGCTGCACCACTGTTTTTTAATTGTTGGCTAATAGCGTTAATCGTATTACCTGTTGTAACAATATCATCAATAAGTAAAATCGATTTATTACTCACACTAGGCCGGCAAGTAAAAAGCGTTTGCACATTATTTTGTCGTTGCTTAAGCGATAAACCTTTTTGATCGTGAGCAAACTGATGACGTGATAACAGAGCTGGATCAAAATAACAACTTAACCATTTTGCTATGGGTTTAGCCAATAATTGCGCTTGATTAAATCCACGATACCAGTACCGAATATGATGCAGTGGCACACAGGTAACGATGTCCGGTTTAGCCAAACCACTATTTAATCGTCTTTGATACCATGCTAACAACATCAATCTTGCTAACGCCTGATTTAATTCAATTTGATGATAAAACTTTAAACGATGTATCAATTTTTTTAACGGATCGATATATTCTGTTACCGCAATTAGCTCATCCCAATAAGGTGTATTATCCCGACAACGATAGCATATGGCCGTCGGTAGTGAATGGGGTAAAGCGCATTGGGGGCAGACTTTATTTAATTTAGGTAAATTTTTTAAACATTGACTACAAATACCATGCAAAGGCAAAAATAAAGGCATATTACACAAGACACAACGCATAAAAACCACCTGTCATTGTCTGTCAAAAACTTTCAGAAAATATATACGTTTTAGTATAAACATATCTGCTTATTATGATTTTCTAAAATCGCCTTATTGGCTAAAGCCAAAACGTTTTACCGCAGCTTGAAAATACTTGTCAAAAACTTTCAGAAAACATATACGTTTCAGTATAAAAATGTCTGGTTATTATGATTTTTTAAAATCGCCTTATTGGCTAAAGCCAAAACGTTTTACCTCAACCTTAAAATGCTTGTCAAAAACTTTCAGAAAATATATACGTTTTAGTAAAAACGAGCAAACAGCGTTTTTATATCAAAAACTAAAAACAGTTTCATCATAACGTTAAAAAATAATTTAGAGATTTCAATAAATAAAACTGGAAGATGCTATACAAAATTTTTTCTAATTTTTCTAATTTGTTATTTCAAATAATCTAATATTCGGTATAATCAGCCGACAATATTGGATTAAGGAATTAACATATGAATAAAATCAAAGTGTTATTAATATCATTGCTAATAACTTTTTTTTCTGCCTTTAGTTATGCGGATACCAAAGTTTTACTACAAACCAGCATGGGTGACATTGAAATAGAATTAGATAGCGAACATGCGCCGATTACCACTAAAAACTTTCTTGATTATGTCAACAGTGGTTTTTATGAAAATTTAACTTTTCATCGAGTCATTCCTCATTTTATGATTCAAGGCGGGGGGGCAGATGATCAATTAAAATTCAAAAATGGTAATGCACCGATAAAAAATGAAGCTGAAAACGGTTTGAAAAACGATCGTGGTACTATTGCAATGGCAAGAACTAATGCCGTTGATAGCGCAACCAGCCAATTTTTTATTAATGTTGAAAACAATGACTTTTTAAACTATCAATCGCCGGAAAAATATGGTTATGCTGTATTTGGCAAGGTCACTAAAGGCATGGATGTAGTTGATAAAATTGTTAACACCCCGACCAAACGCGTTGGTCCACATCAAAATGTCCCTGTTGATCCAATTTATATTAAAAAAGCAATTGTGATAACAGAATAGAGCTTCTTAAATTTATCTTTATTAAAAGAACTGCCTTAATATATAAGACAGTTCTTTAAACAGGTTTCAAGTTTGCCTGACTTATGAATAATGTTTATTTGATTCCTTTGTGAAGAATATCGCAACTTTTTTTAAGTTTTTGCTCACAAGCTAGTTCAAAATACTTTTTAGCTAACTCGCTATTTTTTTCAATACCATCACCTTTATAATACATAACGCCTAAATTATGCATTGCTTCAGTGTTACCATTATCTATTGATTTTTTATACCAAAATAGTGCTTTTTCTTTATCGACTTCGATACCGTCACCTTGGTCATACATACGTGCTAAAGTATCTTGTGCATTACCAAGCTCTTTTTTCATTGCTTTACTGAGCCAATATACCGTTTTATCTTTATTAACTTCGAGACCGTCACCTTTGTCATACAGTTCTGCTAAACGATATTGCGCTTGAGCAATTTCATATTCCGGTCCAGTGATTTTTCTATGTCCCCTTTTTATTAGCTCTGCTATGACATCGTCACTTTCATTATTCAAAACTGCTAAATAATATTGGGCGTCAACAAATCCTTTTTTTGCTGCTTTTGTGTACCAATATACTGCTTTCTCTTTATTGACTTCAACACCGTCACCTTTGTCATATCTCTCTGCTAACTCTAATTGCGCCGAACCCTCCCCTTGTTCCGCAGCTTTTGTATACCAATATAGCGCTTTTTCTTTATTTCCTTCATGATCATACATCCAGGCTAAACCATAGTGCTGCGCATAAACAAACCCTTGTTCAGCCGCTTTAGTGTACCAATAGAGCGCTTTTTCTCTATTTTTATCGAAATTGAACGACCGCCCTAATTCATATTGCGCAATAGCAAATCCTTGCTCTGCTGCTTTAGTGCGCCATTTTTCACGTTCAAACCTTCTGGATAAATCATATTGCGCTTGAACAGATCCGGCTTCCGCTGCTTGAATAAGCCAATAGAGCGCTTGTTCTTTATCGACTTCGACTCCCTCACCTTCTTCATACATGCGTGATAAACCATATTGCGCAACAGAAACCCCTTGTTTCGCTGCCTGAGTAAGCCAATTTAGTGCTTTTTCAGTATTTTCTTCGACGCCGTCGCCGTTGTAATACATAAATGCTAAATTAAACTGAGCATCTTTATCTCCCTGCTCAGCCTCAGTGTTACAAGCAATAAAAGCTTTATCAAAAGCTTTTTGTTCGAAATAGGTCGCGCAATTATTAGCGTAAGCTGTCGTCGATAATAATGCTGTTAATACAACAAATAGTACTTTTTTCATTAGTTTTCCTTAAATTCCTAAAAATAATAATAATTTTTTTATTTTGCCTGCAGGCAAGAAAAGAACAAAAATACGTTTACTATCTATTACTCGTTAACAATGTACTTTTAAACCGCTTATCGATATCGGGTTATGGAGTTGATAAAATGACTAACACGCCAACCAAATATCTTGAGCCGTATTAAAATGTCATTGTTAAGCTAATTTATATCAAAAAAGTAATTGTGTTAACAGAATAAATGATATTTTGAGTCTGTATAAAAAAAGAACTGACTTAATATGTAAGACAGTCCTTTTAACAGATTTCTGATTTGCGTGACTTATGAATAATGTCTATTTGGTTCCTTTAAGAAGGATATCGCAACTTTCTTTAAATTTTCGGTCACAAGCTAGTTCAAAATACTTTTTAGCTAACTTGCTATTTTTTTCAATACCATCGCCTTCATAATATATAACGCCTAATTTATGCATTGCTTCAGTGTAACCACTATCTGCTGCTTTTTTATACCAAAATAGTGCTTTTTCTTTATCGACTTTGACACCATCACCTTTGTCATACATAACCCCTAAACTATGTTGTGCGTCACCAAGACCTTGTTCAGCGGCTTTAGTATACCAATAGAACGCTTTTTCTTTATTGACGTCGACTCCCTCACCAGAGTCATACATAAACCCTAAATTATATTGCGCCTCACGCCCCCCTTGTTCTGCGGCTTTAGTATACCAATAGAGTGCTTTTTCTTTACTTTCTTCAACACCCTCACCTTCATTATACATTACCCCTAAATTATTTTGCGCTGTACTAAATCCTTGTTCAGCGGCTTTAGTATACCAATAGAACGCTTTTTCTTTATTGACGTCGACTCCCTCACCAGAGCCATACAGAAATCCTAAGTAAAATTGAGCCTCCTTATCTCCTTGCTCAGCGGCTTTAGTATACCAATATAACGATTTTCCTTTATCGGCTTCGACAATTTCACCTTCGGCATATATAACTGCTAAGTACAACTGAGCATCCCTATCTCCCCGCTCAGCCTCAATTAAAGCTTTATCAAAATCGTTTTGTTCGAAATAGGTAGTGCAATTATTAGCGTAAGCCGTCGTCGATAATAATGCTGTTAATACAACAAATAGTACTTTTTTCATTAGTTTTCCTTAAATTCCTTAAATATAATAATTTTTTTATTTTGCCTGCTGGCAAGAAAAGAACAAAAATACTTTTACTATCTATTACTTGTTAACAATGTACTTTTAAACCGCTTATCTGTATCGGGTTATAGAGTTGATAAAATGACTAACACGCCAACCAAATATCTTGAGCCGTATTAAAATGTCATTGTTAAGCAAATTTATATCAAAAAAGTGATTGTGTTAACAGAATAAATGACATTTTGAGGCTGTATAAAAAAAGAACTATCTTAATATGTAAAACAGTCCTTTTAACAGATTTCTAATTTGCCTGACTTATGAATAATGTCTATTTCATTCCTTTGTGAAGGATATCGCAACTTTCTTTAAGTTTTTGCTCACAAGCTAGTTCAAAATACTTTTTAGCTAACTCGCTATTTTTTTCAATACCATCACCTTTATAATACATAACGCCTAAATTATGCATTGCTTCAGTGTTACCATTATCTGCTGCTTTTTTATACCAAAATAGTGCTTTGTTTTTATCGACTTTTATACCGTCATCACCTTTTTCATACCTAGATGCTATCTCATATTGTGCTTGAGCAAGCTTTTGTTTTGCGGCTTTCGTGTACCAATAATGCGCTTTTTCTCTATTGACTTCGGTATCTTCTGCTGAGTGATAATACATACCTACTAAATAATCTTGCGCTTCAATATCCCCTTGCTCTGCTAAACGGGTGACCAATGATAGCTTTTGTTCTTTAAAATGATCTGAATACTCTTCCTCATTACTAAACCCATTTTTTGCTGCTCTAAGGTACCAATATATCGCTTTTTCTTCATTGGCTTCGACTCCGTCACCTTTGTCATACATAAGTGCTAAAGAATATTGTGCTTCACCAATCCCTCGTTCCGCAGCTTTAGTGTACCAATAGAGCGCTTTTTCTTTATTGATTTCAACACCGTTTCCATTGTTATACATGCATGCTAAATAATATTGCGCATCACCAAACTCTTGTTCTGCTGCTTTGGAGTACCAATAGAGCGCTTTTTCTTTATTGACTTCGACACCTTCACCTCGGTCGTACAAATGTGCTAACTCTAATTGTGCAATGGGAAGCCCTGCTTCCGCTGCTTTTGTATACCAATATAGCGCTTTTTCTTTATCGACTTTGACACCGTCGAATCCGTTTCCATACCGTTCTGCTAAACGATATTGCGCATTACTATCGCCTTGTTCTGCTAAACGGGTAGCCAATAATAGCTCTTGCTCTATAAAATGATCTGAATACCCTTCTTCATTACGATATCCATGGTTTATTGCTCTAATATACCAAAATTTAGCTTTTTCTTCATTGGCTTCGATCCCGTCACCTTTGTCATACATAACCCCTAATTTATATTGTGCACTACTATTCTCTTGTTCCGCAGCTTTTGTGTACCAATAGTGTGCTTTTTCTTTATTGACTTCAACACCATCACCTTCGTCATACATAACCCCTAATTTATATTGCGCCCAAACATCCCCTTGTTCAGCGGCTTTAGTATACCAATAGAGCGCTTTTTCTTTATTGATTTCAACACCGTTTCCATTGTTATACATGCATGCTAAATAATATTGCGCTTCAACTAATCCTTCTTCCGCTGCTTTTGTGTACCAATAAAGCGCTTTTTCTTTGTTGACTTCAACACCGTACCCATTGTCATACATAAGTGCTAAAGAATATTGTGCTTCACCAATCCCTCGTTCCGCAGCTTTAGTGTACCAATAGCGCGCTTTTTCTTTATTGACTTCGACACCTTCACCTTTGTCATATCTCTCTGCTAACTCTAATTGCGCATAATAAAGCCCTTGTTCCGCTGCTTTTGCAAACCAATAGATCGCTTTTTCTTTGTTGACTTCAACACCGTACCCATTGTCATACATACGAGCTAAATCATATTGCGCACTGCCGAGCCCTTGTTCTGCTGCTTTTGTGTACCAATATAGCGCTCTTTTTTTATTGACTTTGACACTGAACCCATTGTCATACATACGAGCTAAATCATATTGTGCATCACCACGCCCTTTTTCCGCTGCTTGAGCTTTCGTGTACCAATATTGCGCTTTTTCTTTATTGACTTTGACACTGAACCCATTGTCAAACAGAAGGGCTAAATGATATTGTGCCTTATTAACTCCTTGTTCAGCGGCTTGAGTATACCAATATAGTGCTTTTTCTTTATTGCCTATGAAACGAAACTCACTGTCATAAAGACGTGCTAAATAAAACTGAGCATCTTTATCTCCCTGCTCAGCCTCAGTGTTACAAGCAATGAAAGCTTGATGAAAATCGTTTTGTTCAAGATAGGTAGTGCACTTATTAGCGTAAGCCGTCGTCGATAATAATGCAGTTAATACAACAAATAGTACTTTTTTCATTAGTTTTCCTTAAATTCCTAAAATATAATAATTTTTTTATTTTGCCTGCTGGCAAGAAAAGAACAAAAATACGTTTACTATCTATTACTTGTTAACAATGTACTTTTAAATCGCTTATCGGTATCGGGTTATAGGGTTGATAAAATGGTTAACACGCCAACCAAATTTATTGAGCCTTATCAAAATATCACTGTTATGCCAATTTATATCAAAAAAGTGATTGTGTTAACACAATAAATGATATTTTGAGGCTGTATAAAAAAAGAACTATCTTAATATGTAAAACAGTCCTTTTAACAGATTTCTGATTTGCCTGACTTATGAATAATGTCTATTTGATTCCTTTGTGAAGAATATCGCAACTTTCTTTAAGTTTTTGCTCACAAGCTAGTTCAAAATACTTTTTAGCTAACTTGTTATTTTTTTCAATACCATCACCTTCATAATATATAACGCCTAACTGATGTATTGCTTGAGTGTTACCATTATCTGCTGCTTTTTTATACCAAAATAGTGCTTTGTTTTTATCGACTTTTATACCGTCACCTTTGTCATACATACGTGCTAACTCATATTGCGCAACAGTATGCTCTTCTTGCGCAACTTCATTGTACCAATATGCCGCTTTTTCTTTATTGACTTCGGCACCGTCACCTTTGTCATACATATATGCTAACTGATATTGTGCTTGAACAAGCCCTTGTTCTGCTGATTTTGTGTACCAATATAGCGCTTTTTCTTTATTGACTTTGACGCCTTCACCTTTGTCATACATACGTGCTAAATGGAATTGCGCCGTAATATCCCCTTGCTCTGTTAAACGGGTGATCGATAATAGCTTTTGTTTTTTAAAATGATCTGAATACTCTTCCTCATTACTAAACCCATTTTTTGCTGCTCTAAGGTACCAATATATCGCTTTTTCTTCATTGGCTTCAATTCCGTCACCTTTGTCATACATAAGTGCTAAAAAATATTGTGCACCACCATCCCCTTGTTCTGCAGCTTTTGTGTACCAATAGCGTGCTTTTTCTTTATTGACTTCAACACCATCACCTTCGTCATACATAACCCCTAATTTATATTGCGCCCAAACACCCCCTTGTTCCGCTGCTTTTGTGTACCAATAAAACGCTGTTTCTTTATTAACTTCGACATCGCTACCTATTTCATACATAAAAGCTAAATCTTGTTGTGCTTGAACAAATCCTGCTTCCGCTACTTTTGTATACCAATAGAGCGCTTTTTCTTTATTGGCTTCGATATCATCTCCTGCTCTATACATAAAAGCTAAATCATATTGCGCACTAGTAAGCCCTGCTTCCGCTGCTTTAGTGTACCAATAGCGCGCTTTTTCTTTATTGACTTTGACGCCGTCTCCTTCTCCATACATACATGCTAAAAAATATTGCGCATCACTATCGCCTTGTTCTGCTAAACGGGTGACCAATGATAGCTTTTGTTCTATAAAATGATCTGAATACCCTTCTTCACTACTATATCCCTGTTTTGCTGCTCTAAGGTACCAATATATCGCTTTTTCTTCATTGGCTTCGATTCCGTCTCCTTTGTCATACATAAGTGCTAAAGAATATTGTGCACCACCACCCCCTTGTTCGGCAGCTTTTGTGTACCAATAGAGCGCTTTTTGTTTATTGACTTCGACACCGTCTCCTTCGTCATACATACGTGCTAAATCATATTGTACCGTATCATTCCCTTCTTCCGCTGTTTTAATGAGCAAATTGAGCGCCGTAACATTTCCTTTTTTCGCTGCTTGAGTGTACCAATAGTGCGCTTTTTCTTTATTGGCTTCGACACCATCACCTTTGTCATACATACGTGCTAAATGATATTGCGCATAATCAAGCCCTTTTTCCGCTGCTTTGGTGTACCAATAGAACGCTTTTTCTTTATTGGCTTCAACGCCGTGACCTGCGTCATACATAAATCCTAAATGATATTGTGCCTCACTAAACCCATGTTCAGCCGCTTGACTATACCAATATATCGCTTTTCCTTTATCAACTTCGATGCCGTCACCTTGCTCATACATAAGTCCTAAATCATATTTCGCCCGACTAAACCCTTGTTCAGCTGCTTGAGTATACCAATATAACGCTTTTTCTTTATCAACTTCGATGCCGTCACCTTGGCCATACATAAATCCTAACTTATATTGTGCCTCACTAACCCCCTGTTGAGCCGATTGACTATACCAATATAACGCTTTTTCTTTATTGAGTTCGACACCGTCTCCTTTGTAACACATATTGGCTATGTTATATTGCGATATAACATCCCCTTGTTTTGCAGCTTTTGTGTACCAATAGAGTGCTTTTTCTTTATCGACTTCAATGCCCTTCCCACTATCATACATATGTGCTAAATCATATTGCGCTGTACGAAATCCGCCTTTCGCTGCTTGAATTAACCAATCTAGCGCTTTTTCTTTATTGCTTTTGATACCGTACCCTTCATCATAAATAACCCCAAGTTCTTTTTGCAGCTCATAAGTCCCGGAATATAATATTTGAGTGTACCAATAAAGCGCTTTTTCCTTATTGACTTCGGCACCGTCCGCTTCGTCATATATACGTGCTAAATCATATTGCGCATCACCAAGTCCTGCTTCCGCTGCTTGAATCAACCAATCTAATGCTTGTTCTTTATTGACTTCGACACCGTCTCCTGCTTCATATATACGTGCTAAATGATATTGCGCAACACGAACTCCTTTTTTCGCTGCTTGAGTATACCAATCTAGCGCTTTTTCTTTATTGACTTCGACACCGTCACCTTTGTCATACATACGTGCTAAATTATATTGCGCTTCACCAAGCCCTTGATCCATTGCTTTAGTGAACCAATATACCGCTTTTTCTTTATTGGCTTTGACACCGTCTTCTTTGTAATAAATAAGCCCTAAATAATTTTTCGCCTCATCAGACCCTTGTTCAGCTGCTTGTGTAAACCAATATATCGCTTTTTCTTTATTGACCTCGACACCCTCGCCTTTATCATACTTACGTGCTAAATCATATTGCGCCTCAACAAGTCCTTGTTTTGCTGCTTGAGTGTACCAATAGAGCGCTTTTTCTTTATCGACGTCAACACAGTACCCATCGTCATACATCACTGCTAAATAATATTGCGTATGACTACGTCCGTGTTCCGCTGCTTGTGTTAACCAATAGAGCGATTTTTCTGGATAGATTCCGACAGGATCGCCTTGGTCATACATAAGCGCTAAGTTAATCATAGCGTCGGTATCTCCCTGCTCAGCCTCTTGTTTACAAGCAACAAAAGCTTTTTCAAAATTATCTAGATCAAAATAAATAGCGCAATTATTAGCGTAAGCTGTCGTCGATAATAATGCAGTTAATACAACAAATAGTACTTTTTTCATTAGTTTTCCTTAAATTCCTTAAATATAATAATTTTTTTTATTTTGTCTGCTGGCAAGAAAAGAACAAAAATACGTTTACTATCTATTACTTGTTAACAATGTACTTTTAAATCGCTTATCGGTATCGGGTTATGGGGTTGATAAAATGGTTAACACACCAATTGGGTCGCATCAAAGTGTCACTGTTGAGCCAATTTATAACAAAAAAGTAATTGTGTTAACAGAATAAATGACATTTTGAGGCGGTATAAAAAAAGAACTGCTTTAATATGTAAAGCAGTTCTTTTAGCAGATTTCTATTTTTGCGTGATTTATGAATAATGTTTATTACAATCCTTTATGAAGGATCTCACAACTTTCTTTAAATTTTAGCTCGCAAGCTTGTTCAAAATACTTTTTAGCTAACTCGCTATTTTTTTCAACACCATCACCTTCATAATACATAATGCCTAACTGATGTATTGCTTGAGCGTTACTATTATCTGCTGCTTTTTCATACCAATATAGTGCTTTTTCTATATTAATTTCGACACCGTCACCTTTGTCATACATACGTGCTAAATTATATTGATTTATCACAAACCATTCTTTATCTGCTTGAGCTTTAGTGTACCAATAGCGTGCTTTTTCTTTATTGACTTCGACACCATCACCTTGGTCATACATATATGCTAACTCTAATTGCGCATAATCATGCCCTTGTTTTGCTGCTTTTGTATACCAATAGAGCGCTTTTTCTTTACTGGCTTCGACACCATCACCTTTGTCATACATACGTGCTAAATGATATTGCGCATAATCAAGCCCTTTTTCCGCTGCTTGAGTGTACCAATAGAGCGCTTTATCTTTATTGACTTTGACACCATTACCTTTGGAATACATATCTGCTAAAGGATAAAGCGCTATATCAAACAGTTCTTTCTCTGCTTGAGCTTTAGTGTACCATTTGAGTGCTTTTTCTTTATTGACTTCGACACCATCACCTCGGTCATACATATATGCTAATTCTAATTGCGCCGAAATATGCCCTTTTTCAGCTGCTTTTGTGCGCCAATAGAGCACTTTTTCTTTATTGGCTTCGACACCGTCTCCTAATTCATACATGCGTGATAAACCATATTGCGCCTCAACTAATCCGTGTTCCGCTGCTTTTGTGTACCAATATAACGCTTTTTCTTTATTAATTTCGGTACCGTCTCCTTTGTCATACATAGATGCTAAATCATATTGCGCCTCAACAAATCCGTCTTCCGCTGCTTTTGTGTACCAATAGAGCGAGTTTTCTGCATTGGCTTCGACACCGTCGCTTCTGTCATACATACGCTCTATAAATAGCTGATTTTTCTTATCTAGCTCTTCAGCCCCCAATCTACAAGAAATTACAACTTTATCATCTTGATAAAATAGAATATCGCACTTTTTAGCGTAAGCTGTCGTCGATAATAATGCTGTTAATACAACAAATAGTACTTTTTTCATTAGTTTTCCTTAAATTCCTAAAATATAATAATTTTTTT
>NZ_JAFNNZ010000048.1:0-810 GCF_026536565.1 Gilliamella sp. B2923
AGCCACCGGAACATGAAGTCTATTTTCAAACGTCTGAGGGGGAAGGGAAAACCAAATACTCGCCTGATGATGTGCTTTATCGCATCAAGACAACAGGTATGGGTAGTATTCCAGGCGTGTCTTGTGACAAACATAGTCGATGTTTGTACAAATGGAATGATATTCCATTGCATTTACGTAATACCAAGTACTTACAAAGAATGTATGTTCCAAGTAAAGGCGTATACGGGGCGGCAAATTCCTGGCATTATGACATCTATAAACAAAAATATCGTACTGTACTGATTGAAACAGATCCAAGTAAAATCACCGCTACCGGTAATATTACGATACAAGGACAAATTTTAAATAATCATGATAGTAAAATTATTGCCGGTAAAAATGTCAATATTAATGTCGATCAGTTAAACAATATCTCGCAAGAAGTTTTATCAAAATATGTCTATTCGGGAAGAGTTAATTTACATAGAAGAAAAGATGAAAATAAATATAGATTTAGTTCCTATAAATATACAAAAGCCGATGAAGAGTTTATTGATAATGCATTAAATACCAATATTTTAGATCATCAAATATTTGAGCAGGCTCAATTAAACGATACCGCTCGTCAACCCACAACCGTTGAAAATACCCATCAACATGTTGATATTAATCAGCCTGTTCAAGATTCAGCTAAGCAACACGAAAAACAGATTGATAACCCGCATTTTGGGCACGATAACACAACGGCGGTTAACGCGACAATCGATAAACAGGAGGTTATCACCTCTGCAAATACCCCTGTCGATAATAATATTGATGACCATTTAA
>NZ_JAFNNZ010000049.1:0-810 GCF_026536565.1 Gilliamella sp. B2923
TTAAATGGTCATCAATATTATTATCGACAGGGGTATTTGCAGAGGTGATAACCTCCTGTTTATCGATTGTCGCGTTAACCGCCGTGGTATTATCGTGCCCAAAATGTGGGTTATCAATCTGTTTTTCGTGTTGCTTAGCTGAATCTTGAACAGGCTGATTAATATCAACATGTTGATGGGTATTTTCAACCGTTGTTGGTTGACGAGCGGTATCGTTTAATTGAGCCTGCTCAAATATTTGATGATCTAAAATATTGGTATTTAATGCATTATCAATAAACGCTTCATCGGCTTTTGTATAATTATAGGATCTAAATCTATATTCACCTTTACTTTTTTTTCTATGTAAATTAACCCTTCCCGAATAGACATATTTTGATAAAACTTCTTGCGAGATATTGTTTAACTGATCGACATTAATATTGACATTTTTACCGGCAATAATTTTACTGTCGTGATTATTTAACGTTTGTCCTTGTATCGTAATATTACCGGTAGCGGTGATTTTACTTGGATCTGTTTCAATCAATACAGTACGATATTTTTGTTTATAGATGTCATAATGCCAGGAATTTTCCGCCCCGTATACGCCTTTACTTGGAACATACATTCTTTGTAAATTCATGGTATTACGTAAATTCAATGGAATATCATTCCATTTGTACAAACATCGACTATGTTTGTCACAAGACACGCCTTGAGCATGACTCATATATTTACTCTTAATGCGATAAAGCACATCATCAGGCGAGTATTTGGTTTTCCCTTCCCCCTCAGACGTTTGAAAATAGACTTCATGTTCCGGTGGCT
>NZ_JAFNNZ010000050.1:0-763 GCF_026536565.1 Gilliamella sp. B2923
GGTCCATGACTGGGGTGAAGTCGTAACAAGGTAACCGTAGGGGAACCTGCGGTTGGATCACCTCCTTACGAAGAGCTCGTAAGTGTTCACACAGATTGTTTGTTAAGAAAGAGTCACTTTATTGGGTCTGTAGCTCAGGTGGTTAGAGCGCACCCCTGATAAGGGTGAGGTCGGTGGTTCAAGTCCACTCAGACCCACCAATTCAACGGCATTGAGCGAGCCAGCTTGAGACGTTGGAGAAGTGAAAATAATGGGGCTATAGCTCAGCTGGGAGAGCGCCTGCCTTGCACGCAGGAGGCCAGCGGTTCGATCCCGCTTAGCTCCACCATTAAAGCCGTCTCTTTTGAATATTAAATTATGTTTGTATTTACTTTTAAGAGTAAATAGAAAGATAAAGCTCTTTAACAATTAGGAACAAGCTGAAAGAAACGAGTTCTCGTTTTTACGGAAGGCATTGATATGAAAGTATGAATGTGAAGAAGTAGAAAAGAGAAAAAAGCGTAATTGAAACCAAGACAACTGTGAGTTGTAAGGTTAAGAAATTAAGCGTACACGGTGGATGCCTAGGCAATCAGAGGCGATGAAGGACGTGTTAATCTGCGAAAAGCGACGGTAAGCCGATAAAAGGCGCTATAACCGTTGATGTCCGAATGGGGAAACCCAGTGCAGGTGACTGCACTATCATCTGATGAATACATAGTCAGATGAGGCGAACCGGGAGAACTGAAACATCTAAGTACCCCGAGGAAAAGAAATCAACCGA
>NZ_JAFNNZ010000051.1:0-757 GCF_026536565.1 Gilliamella sp. B2923
CCTTGAAATACCACCCTTTAATGTTTGATGTTCTAACCTGTACTTCTGAATCGAGGTAAGGGACACTGTCTGGTGGGTAGTTTGACTGGGGCGGTCTCCTCCCAAAGAGTAACGGAGGAGCACGAAGGTTAGCTAATCCTGGTCGGACATCAGGAGGTTAGTGCAATGGCAAAAGCTAGCTTGACTGCGAGAGTGACGGCTCGAGCAGGTACGAAAGTAGGTCATAGTGATCCGGTGGTTCTGAATGGAAGGGCCATCGCTCAACGGATAAAAGGTACTCCGGGGATAACAGGCTGATACCGCCCAAGAGTTCATATCGACGGCGGTGTTTGGCACCTCGATGTCGGCTCATCACATCCTGGGGCTGAAGTAGGTCCCAAGGGTACGGCTGTTCGCCGTTTAAAGTGGTACGCGAGCTGGGTTTAGAACGTCGTGAGACAGTTCGGTCCCTATCTGCCATGGGCGTAGGAAAATTGAGAGGGTTTGCTTCTAGTACGAGAGGACCGAAGTGAACGCACCGCTGGTGTTCGGGTTGTGATGCCAATTGCATTGCCCGGTAGCTACGTGCGGAATAGATAAGTGCTGAAAGCATCTAAGCACGAAACTAGCCTCGAGATGAGTTTTCCCTGAAGAGATTCAGTAAGGTCCGTTTGAGACTAAGACGTAGATAGGTCAGGTGTGTAAGTGTAGTGATACATTGAGCTAACTGATACTAATGAACCGAGAGTCTTAACCTTACAACTCGGAGTTGTTTTGG
>NZ_JAFNNZ010000052.1:0-742 GCF_026536565.1 Gilliamella sp. B2923
TCATTGCAACAGCAATCTTTGCAAAATCCATTACACCATAAATTAGCTGAGCTTGGTTTTTACCATAAATTCCCATACCCACTTGGTAGGGGGTGCCACTGAAATCAATCACGATTTTTTTTCCAAAGCAATACGCCTGTTCTGCACCCCAAATAAGAGTAGAGTTGGGATTTATTTTATTCTGCACTTTATAAAATTGGATAATAGCGTCGAAAATGTAGGGATTGGTTATCGTTAATGGCGCAAAAATAATTGCTCTCCATGAGGAATCATACGTTTCCAATTCACCAACATCAAACCCGCGTTTTTTAGCTTGCAATGGTGTAATGATACAACGTGGGTTTTCGATAAAATCTTGTTCATCGATGATTAACGGTTCGGAATCGCTTTCTGGTTTAGGTGAGATGTTAAAGATAATTGGTTGACCGCTAACTTCTTCTTCATCCTCAAGAGCGTCTAAAACTAAATTATGAAAATTAGCATAAATCTCTTTTGCCAAAGGATCAGTCGCATCACTAAACAACTCTTTTAGTTTTCTTAAGCTATATTTTCCGTTACCAAAAAGGCTCGCAGCGAGAGTAATGATTTTGCGACTTTTATAGGGGATATCACAGTCATTAAAATAATCAGTTAGCGTAGCAAGATTTTGCGGTATTATATAAAATTGACTGGATAAATTAGGTTGTTCTTGATAGCTCAATTGCAATAATGCAATCGCAACCGCTGTTTCTGGAGTAATCCC
>NZ_JAFNNZ010000053.1:0-733 GCF_026536565.1 Gilliamella sp. B2923
GGAGCTTGCATAATTTGGGTAATAAGATCGTCTTTTTTATTTTTATTAATCGGTTGGCTATTCGCCATTTGATTACAACCTATCATCAAGAAGATGATGATAAAGGGTATAACTATCGTTTTCATACTATATTACCCCTTTTTAATTTTAGCCACTTCATCATCTATAAACACCCGATTCACAAGCTCACCATCTTTATAGGTTTCTGTGTACAAAAGTTTGCCTTTTTTGCGGGTGGATAAGATGGGTTCATACAGTTCATTATATTGTTGTTCTAATTGATAACATTTCCAAATACCAACAGGCAGGCCATTTTTGTATTCCGATTCGAGATAAATATAACCGATACCTAGAGGCGCATATTTACTGCCTGTTATCTCTATCCATACCCCCTCGCGAGTATGGTTTTGAACTAAACCTTCCTCTGTATCATTAAGATCTGTATTTTGAAAAGAACCATTAGTATCATAATAGCGGATGAATTTGCCTTGTGGTGTCAGTTGGTATGTTCTTTTTTCGTTAGCAGCACTGTCTGTCTCATCACTACCAAAATCCCTAATAATTATTTTCCCATTATCATAATAGAAAAATCGATAGCTTCTACCCAGATCATTTCCATATTCGTAAGTGGCTGCTAATTTATCCACAATTTGATCAGAGCTGATAGAGATAATGGATTGAAAAATAAGGTGTCTTCCATACTCGCAATGGTTGCATTCTAACTCAAGGTTCT
>NZ_JAFNNZ010000054.1:0-731 GCF_026536565.1 Gilliamella sp. B2923
ACCGTAAATAAATTTCGTTCCATCTGAACGTATCTGTAATCTTTCAGCGGGGGGATTGGATAACTCAAATAAATCCAATTCATGATTTACTACTTTATTAATTTGCCAAAAATCATTTTTCCAAAAGTCATTTATGTCATTTTGTGCAAAGCTATAAAATGGAAGCAATAATAAAAAAAGAATTTTTTTCATGATGAGTTTTACTTTTTAATAAGTCTTGATAAGAATTGTGTATAGATTTTAGACTAAAAAAAACCGTTCCTCAACTTTTTATACATCAATGAATCAACTATTTTTGTATTATTTATCTAATAGATAAATAATAATTTAGGGAATAATAAATTAAGGAGTTAGTTTAATTAATATACTGAAAAGAAGGATATTACTTGCTTATTAGCTTCTTAGCTTATTATTTTATAGCTAGTCTTCATTCATCCTTTAATTTAACTAATTGATAGCCATTTTTAGTTGGTTTAATTTCAAAAGTTCCTAAATCTCGAACTGTTCTATCTTCTACGCCTTCACACCAGCCAGAACGCGCGAATAAATTGATTTGTAATCGAAGATGTGTTTCATCAATTTTTTCAAAAGTACCTTCCGAACGGGTAAAACAATCGTTACCGCAATCAGCAGAGTATTTTGATATGAAAGTACCATTAGTATTAAAAGTTAAAGAGTTACCGTAAATAAATTTCGTTCCATCTGAACGTATCTGTAATCTTTCAGCGGGG
>NZ_JAFNNZ010000007.1:0-156676 GCF_026536565.1 Gilliamella sp. B2923
GCCGAGGGATTTTAAATCCCTTGTGTCTACCGATTTCACCACCCGGGCTCAAAACTTATTACGTAAGGTAATTCGCTTTGAATGCAGTGCATTTTACCTATCTTGAGATTTCAGTCAACATAAATTTTGGATTAATTGTTTAATTGCTCAATGTTTAGCTTATTGTTGGTTTAATATTGAGTTTTTGGGGATTGAGAAGTGTAATTTTGTGAACTTACATAAGATAACAAAATTACACTAAAACTAACGATTATCGACTTTCCGATAAATTATTCTTCATCTAACAAATCACTTTGTGCTATCCATAAATATTGGAACATGGACAATAAAGTTAGAACTGTAGCTAAGAAAAGCGCTGCCAGCCCCGCATAGATGACAAGATCGCATGGACGCCAAAGTAGCCAGGTTAGTGCAGTCATTTGGGCAATGGTCTTGATTTTACCTATCGATGAGACGGCAACGTTACTGCGTTTACCAATTTCAGCCATCCATTCACGTAAAGCGGATATAATAATTTCTCTGGAAACGATAATGATTGCCGGAATTGAGATCCACCAAGCTTGATAATATTGGGTAATGAGTACCAAAGCGATAGTGACCATAATTTTATCGGCAACAGGATCAAGAAAAGCACCAAATTTTGTCGTTTGTCCTAAACGACGAGCAAGATATCCATCTAACACATCAGTAACGGCAGCGATTAAAAATATTAATGCTGAAAAAAAACCAGACCAATCATGAGGAAAAAGGTAAAAAGCTAGCACAAAAAAAGGTATTAATATAACGCGAAACAGTGTTAAGAAAGTAGGGAAGTTGATTTTCATGTGACATAAGCTCTTTTTTTTGTTTTATTAATCAATAGAATAGCAATAATTAAAAAACAGTGATTCTTTATGATTATGTTGCCTGAAATATGTTAATTTTTCAATGTGCTATTGTTGTAAATTTAGATAAATTTTTTCAGCTAAAGATTTTGAAATACCTTGTACTTGAGCAATTTCATCAATACTTGCATTTTTCAACTCTCTTAATCCGCCAAAATGTTTAAGAAGAGCTTGTCGTCTTTTACCGCCTATGCCTTCAATATGCTCTAAAGCACTATCAGTTAGCTGCTTCACGCCTTTTTTGCGTTGCCCAACGATAGCATGATCGTGTGAAGCATTGCGAATTTGCTGGATAAGCAACAGAGCAGGGGAGTGATCATCAAGGTAATGACCTGTTCCATGTGCTTCAAAGAAAAGTGTCTCTAATCCCTCTTTGCGTTCCGCACCTTTGGCAACACCAATTAAAATAGGATGATTTTTATCCCAATTAACATTCAAGTTTTCAAAAACTTGTAATGCTTGATTGAGTTGTCCTTTTCCGCCGTCAATAAAAATGATGTCCGGAATTTTCTCTTCCGGTAAATCTTTTTTGTTATATCGACGAGTAAGAACTTGGTCCATAGCCGCATAATCATCGCCTGGCGTAATGCCGGTGATGTTATAACGGCGAAATTCTGATTTAACCGGGCCTTTATCATCAAACACGACACAAGATGCAATCGTATTTTTCCCCATAAAATGGCTGATATCAAAGCATTCCATACGCTTAATTTTTTCAATCCCTAAAAACGCTTTTAAGGCATCATATTTTTGCTTAATGGTCGAGTTTTCTAATAGCTTATTTTTCACTTCGGTTCGAGCGTTAACGGTGGCTATATTTAATAGCTTAAGATTGTCACCTTTTGGCTCATCAACCAGCTTAACTTGGTGTTCAGCGATAAGTGACAGGGTCTCTTCCATTGGCTGTTTATCAGACAATGAAAAATTAAGTAAGATCTTTTTCGGGATATTTCTATTTTGGTTACCCTGAAGATAGAATTGCCCTAAAAATGTTTCAATAACTTCTTCAAGCTCAGTGTTTGAAGGCACTTTAGGGAAATAAGAACGGTGACCAAAAGTTTGCCCGTTACGAATAAATAACACGTAAATACAAGCTAAACCCAACTCATAATGGAATCCAATCACATCGAGATTATCATTATTATTATAAATTGCTTGTTTTTCATTTATGTGCTTAATAGCTTGTAGCTGATCACGTAACACAGCTGCTTTTTCAAAATTTAGGTCACTGCTTGCCTTTTGCATATCTTCAGTAATTTTCTGCAAGATTTGCTCGGATTGCCCGGACAAGAACAGTCGGACATAGTTAACTTGTTCATTATAATCCTCATCACTGACCAATCCCGCTACACAAGGCCCAAGACAGCGTTTGATTTGATATTGCAGGCAAGGGCGAGTTCGATTTCGATAGGTCGTATTAAGGCATTGCCTTATTGGAAAGGTTTTTTGTAATAAGGCTAATATTTGTTTGACCGCATATCCACTAGGATAAGGGCCAAAAAATTCATCTTTTTTCCGATTAACTGCACCTCGATACAGCGATAGTTGTGGATGACGTTCCTTGCTTAATTTGATAAAAGGATAGCTTTTGTCATCTTTTAACAAAACATTATAACGAGGCTGATGTTTTTTAATATAAGTCTGTTCAAGCAGTAAGGCTTCGGTTTCGGTATTGGTAATAGTAAATTCAACCCGATTGATATGGCTTACTAGCATATCGGTTTTTAATGTTTTTTTACTGCTGTTAAAATAGCTTTTTAATCGGTTATTAAGATCTTTAGCTTTTCCCACATAAATAATCGTATCTTTATCATTAAACATCTGATAAATACCCGGTTTATGCGGGACTGTTTTTAGAAAAGATGCAGAATCAAATTGGCTCATATTAGTTTTCGAATGTGAGGGCTTTTTTCTCTATAATCCTCATAATGGTGCTTAAAATACCATTTATCAAGAGGTAGATTAATCCAGCGACAATAAAAATAGAGAAATCGTAATAATCTCCATTGAGCTCATTACTGTATCCCATAATATCCATTACCGGAATCATGGAAGCTAACGCAGTGCCTTTGACCACAAAAACCACTTCATTGGAATAGGTGGAAAGTGAACGTTTTAAAGCATATGGCATAACTATTTTTAAGCTTTGTAGCTTATTCATGCCTAACGCTTCACATGCTTGCCATTGTCCCTTAGGCACTGATTTTAGTGCACCGTAAAATATTTGGGTGGTATAAGCCGCACTATTTAAGGTTAATGCCAAATAAGCACAGAACCAAGGGGATGAGATGAATGCGTAAAAATTTGGCATTTTACTTAAAATATCACCAAATTGAGAAGGCCCGTAGTAAATTAAAAACAGTTGCACTAATAAAGGCGAACCGGTAAAGATGATAATGTAAGTTCGAATAACCTTAGTTAAAATTGACGAATTTAATGATAATAAGCAAGAAAAACAGATAGCTAAAAGTCCTGCCGATAATATCCCCAAAATTCCCAAACTCAATGTATCAGGAAGTCCTTTAAGAATAACGCTAAGATAATAGATAAAATTATCAGACATAATATGACCTTACTAACTATTTGTTGATGTTGGTTGTTCGAAATAAGTTGCTCGTTTTTCAATTCGTGTTATCACTTTCTGACTCAAAATCGAAATAATCAGATAGATAATCATTGCAATGAAATACCATAAAAACGGTTGATTAGTCCGGGCTATAATGGTTTTGGTTTGCATCATAAGATCATCGATTGCAATTGCCGATACTAAAGCGGTATCTTTTAATAAAATTAGCCATTGATTACTTAAACCAGGTATGGCATGGCGCCACATTTGCGGCATAATAATGCGAAAAAATGTCCTTGTTTTGCTAAGCCCTAAAACTTGAGCTGCTTGCTTCTGTCCGTTTGATATGGCTTTAAAAGCGCCACGAAGTGTTTGAGAAGCGTAAACTGCATAGAGTAGCGACAACGCTATAACACCACACAAAAATGGAGACGGTTGAGTGTTTTCAATGTGCATTTTTACAGTAAAAGAGGTAAAACCGAGTGAAACAGTGAAACCGTCATCTAATGCGATTAACAATAGAGGCAAACCGGTGTAGATAGCGACAACGATCAATAATTCCGGTAACGCTCTAATTGTCAAATTAAAAAGAGACATCAGCCATGCAACCGGTTTAACCGGTACCGATTCTAAAATGGTAAATATAAAGGCAAAAAACATTCCAATAATCAGCGACACAAAAGCCAATGATAATGTGATTGCTGTCGCTTGGGTAAGCGGCAATATATACCCATCCATTGAAGAGAGTATTGAGTCTATACCGTGTGCAAAAAAATCTGACATAAAAAAACCGTAGTTAAATTAAAAAATAAACTCGCCGCAGAATATGCGGCGAGATCACAATAAGACAGTAGCTAAGTGGTTAATAATTATTTATTAAACCATTTTTTATAAATCGCATCTAATTCGCCATTGGCTTTCAGTTTATCAATGGCGTTATTAAATTGCTCAAGTAATTGATCATTACCTTTTCGTAAGGCAATACCTAAGCCTTCACCAAAAAATTCATGGTCGGTGATTTTATCGCCTAATGCAACAATATCCGCATCTTTACCTAACCAGTCACCAGCAACAAAAGAGCTTGAAACAATAGCATCAATACGTTTGGCTTTTAAATCTAAGAAAGCAAATTGATAGCTATCGTAGCTTACAGCTTTAACATCCGGGAATTTTTCAGCTAAGTATTTTGAATAAGTTGTCCCTTTTTGAATACCAACACGTTTACCTTTTAATTGATCAAGGCTAGTTAATGTATCTTTTAACGTGATGAACTGGATCGAACTGTCATCATAATAAATTTTCGTGAAATCGACTTGTTTTTGACGCTCAGGAGTGATGTCTATGCCGGCAATTGCCGCATCAATACGACGGGTTTTTAAGCTTGGAATTAAACCGTCAAAAGATTGATTAACAATTTTGCAAGATACTTTCATTTCTTCACAAACTTTGTTAATTACATCAATATCAAATCCAACAATTTCATTTTTATCATTGGTAAATTCAAACGGCGCATAAGTTGCTTCTGTACCGATTGTTAAGTTTTCTGCTGCTTGAGCTGTCAATGCAGCACCGGCAAGAAAAATGGCTAGTAATGTTTTTTTCATATATCCACCCAAATTGATTATTATTAATGTGATAAATAAGCTTTAAATGCTTCGGTTTTTGGATGAGCAAAACATTCAAGTTGTCCTTGCTCAACAATTTTACCATGCTCCATGTAAATTACTTGTGATGCCACTTTGCGAGCAAAATCAACTTCATGCGTGACAATAATTTGAGTAATACCTGTTTGTGACAGCTCGTTAATAATTTCCGCAATTTGTGATGTAATTGCGGGATCTAAAGCCGCAGTAGGCTCATCAAATAATAAAATTTGTGGCTCCATCATTAATGCTCTAGCAATCGCAACTCGTTGTTGTTGTCCTCCGGAAAGGTGGAGAGGGTAGCGATCTGCCATTTCTGCTATCTGTAACCGATTTAAAATTGCCATCGCTTTATCACTTGCTTCTTTTTTTGAAAGCTTTAATACCTGACAAGGTGCTTCAATTAAGTTTTCAAGCACAGTTAAATGTGGCCATAAATTATAATTTTGAAAAACCATGCCGACATTTTTACGCAATGATCGAATCGCTGATTCGCTTATTTTTTTGGAAAAATCAAAATGTGAATCGGCAATTGTCATTTCGCCTGAGGTTGGTATTTCAAGCAAATTAAATACTTTTAATAACGAGCTTTTACCTGCACCACTTTGACCAAGTAATACGATCGTTTCACCTAATGGATAACACAGTGAGACATCATTCAATGCCTGATGATCACCATAAAAACAGTTAATATGGCTTAATTCAATATTCATTATTCGTTTAACATAAATTTCAATTGACTAAATATTACTTTTTTTTGCATAAAAATGCAATCTAAAATTTGAGACTCAATAAAATTTAAATTGGTTTTTATACTAAAACGTATATATTTTCTGAAAGTTCTTGACAGGATTTTTTGTTACTAGCAAGTGACGATTATTAATAATAGTAAAGGCATTGCCAGTTATTTTGATTGTTTAGGTATCATGGAGCTTTCAATTGATGTGTTAACCTCAGTTGCTAATTGTGAAATATGCATTAAATTCAGTCGTAGAACTTATAAAGCAGTCAACCGTTATCCTAAGATTCCTTAAACATAAGAGCTGGAAGTCAATTTTCAAGATTAAACCTTTTTAATTGCGATGATTTAATCATTTTTATACTTAAACGTATATATTTTCTGAAAGTTCTTGACAAGATTTTAACGTTCTAATTATTGATCATCAGTAATGATAGGCATGGCAGGTCCAAGGTATTTCGGTTGATTATCCAGTATGTACAGATCGATAAATGCTTTAACTCGCGCAAATATTTCACGGATTCGAACTAATTTCATGCTGCTTGGCGACGGAACAGCAAAACACTGTGCTTGAATCCCTTGAGCAAGGGCAATAAAGATTGCTCGTTCACAATGAAATTCTTGAGTGATAATAGTGAAATCATCAGCATTAAATACTTTATTGGCTCTTACCACTGAGTCTAAAGTTCGAAAACCGGCATAATCTAAAACAATCGATTCTTGAGGGATCCCGGCTTTTATTAAATCTTTTTTCATCGTAATTGGTTCATTATAACTTAGCAGGGCGTTATCACCGCTAAGAATTAAATAATCGACTTTTTTTTGCCAATAGAGATTGATCGCTCCCTCTATTCGGCTTCGATAAAAACCGTTAATACCGCCACCTTGAACATATTTTGACGTGCCGAGAACAACGCCGATTGCTCGATGAGGTAGTTTGTCTACATCATGATAGATGTATGGCGCTGTTTTATAGCTAATCCAGCGATCTAGGCCGATAATTATCACTATGATTAATATGCAAAACCCGACCAAACCGCCAATAAATTTTTTCAACGTCATACTAAAACCAATTAAAAATAAATACCATTATTGGAAATAAAAAAGGTGCTGTCAATGATGTCATGATACCGCAGAGAACTAATGACAAAGAGCTATAGGCACCTTCATTGTAATTTACCTCAATGCAACGAGCTGTACCAACAGCATGTGATACTGCACCTATTGATAAACCTCTTGCTGACGCTGATTTTATTTTCGCAAAATTGAGTATTTGATGTCCGAATATACCACCAAGCGTACCGACAAGTATTACGCACAATGCAGCAATAGACGGAACACCACCTTGATCACTTGCAATCGTCACGGCAATGGCAGTTGTCACTGATT
Source organism: Gilliamella sp. B2923 (assembly GCF_026536565.1). NCBI lineage: Bacteria > Pseudomonadati > Pseudomonadota > Gammaproteobacteria > Orbales > Orbaceae > Gilliamella > Gilliamella sp. B2923. The sequence continues at coordinate 7,222 of NZ_JAFNNZ010000007.1, forward strand.
TAGGTAAAACTGATGCCGCCACTTCATTATCTCCACCTAACCAAAATGCAATACAAACACCTGTAATCATTGAAGCAATGGAAGCCGTGAAGGTGATTATCATTATCGATTTCCAGCGAGCTTTGATTTGAGGTATTAACTCATACAATGGATAGGCTAAGGCAACTACGGAGTAAGGCAGCAAATCGTTGATAATTTTTACATTGCTCAGATATTGTGTATAGGTGGTTTGGGTTACAAGTAAAATTGGAATTAAAACAATGACCGAAATAACCAAAGGATTAAATAACGGTGTTTTAATTTTAAAAGCGATTTTACGGATAATAAGAAAAATAAATAGTGTAAGAGGTAACATCCATATCATGATTGTTTTTCCTCGTTTGGTGTTTGATGAAGTGATGATTTTTCTGGTTTATGTAAAAACTCAGTTAAATAAGCAGTTAAGAGCAATACTATAAATGAACCACCAACACTAGCAAAGATAATCGGTACCCAGTTTTTTAACAACAAAGCGTAATTATCCATGATGCCCATAGCTGCGGGAATAAAAAGCACTGTCATATAACGCATAAACAGATTACAACTGTTTTTAATCCAACATGTTGGGATCAATTGAAAAGCCAATAAGAAAAATAAAATTAATAAACCGATAATACTGCCGGGTATCATGATCGGTAACAGCTCAGAGAGAATATTCCCTGCCCACAAACAAAGGGTTAATATGATTAGACCTCGTCCGTAACTGAAAAGTGTATAGTATAAAGAATAAAGCCGATGTTTTACCGTGGCATGTTTGGCTAAAAAATGTTTCATAACGTCAATGCTATTATTTTTAAACTTTAATGATGATCATCATTCCGGTCGCTGTGAATGACACAAATATTTTTAGGCGTATGATACGCCCGTAAAATTGAATTATCCAACTAAATAATGGCAATAATGATAAAGTTGTTTAATTATTGCGATTTTATCTGGTTGTTGATAGCTAGCTTCTGCAAGCTGTTCGAGTGTTAATAGATAGTCTTGGACTTTTGCTGATGTGAGCTTGTCACGACAATGATCTCGCCAAATCATTTGTTCTTGTTCTGTTAAAGTTTGAGGATAATTTCTCGCTTTATACCTAAAAAATAGCTTACTCAGACGAGGATCATCAAAATCCAATGATAAACTTGTCAATAATTCAATAGGTGTTGTTCGAATGGTCTGGCACCGCAGTTTATCCTGACTATTTAAAAAACCGTTATAAATTTGGGCATCGACATCATCACTTATCGGGTAGTCCTGCTGAGTATCAAATAATGCGCGCATTTTGTCTTGCAGTACAATTTGATGTTGTAATAGTTTTTGTTGCTTTGCTAAGCACTGGTCAATATCGATATTAAATCGCTGAGCATTTTGTGGTAACAATGTTTTTAACGGTGCCACGATAGGGCATTTGTTGCTGTGTATTAATTTTAGCGGAATGCGAGATTCATTAAGTTCTAAATCTTCTGTTTTGGTATAAAGCTTTTCTTTAATTTGCTCAACGGGTAAATTGATGATTGAATCCACATCCCCGGTGAGATCACAAACAATAACGGCATTACTGTTACTTGGATGCCAGGCGATAGGGCAGACTAAAGACAGATTGCCTCGATAGCTGCCTAACATCCCTGAAACATGGACTATTGGTGTCATATTGATTACATCAATAAGTTCGGCAACTTTGTTTTTATGTCGCATTGAGAGAAAATATTGAAAAAGTTTTGGTTGTTTCTCTTTTATCAGTTTCGCCATGGCAATGGTGGCATAAACATCAGACATGGCATCATGCGCATGTTCGTGAGCAATATTATTGGCTTTTGTTAAATGTTCTAACCTAAAGCTGGGTAAACCTAAATCGTTAGTTGGCCAGTTAATTCCATCCGGTCTTAAGGCATAACAAGCTCGAACAACATCAAGAAGATCCCATCTGGAATTGCCATTTTGCCAACTATACGCATAGGGATCATAAAAATTACGGTATAAAATATTACGAGTAACTTCATCATCAAAGCGAATATTGTTATAACCTAAAATACAGGTATTAGCTTTGCTAAACGCTTGATAAATTAATTGGGTAAATTCAGCTTCGCACACACCTTTTTGATTGGCAATTTGTGGTGTAATACCAGTAATTAGTGCAGCTTCTGGATTGGGTAAATAGTCTGGCGCTAATTGACAGTAAATGACCAAAGGCTCTTCAATTATATTAAAATCACAATCGGTTCTAACGCCGGCAAATTGAGCGGGGCGGTCTAAAGCAGGGTTGATACCAAAAGTTTCATAATCATGAAAATAAAATGTTGGCTGTTCTGAATTGTTTTTCATTGTGTAACTTTGCCCGTGATTGTTATTTTTATTTAAATTTTATTAGATATAATCTGTTTAGCACATTTTTGTTTTTTGGCTGTTTAACTGTTTTTATCTGTTCACTTGCAAATGTGTACAAATTGAGTTCCGAACTATCTTTTTAATACCCGATAAAAACTGAAAGTCTATGGTATAACATGATAGCTATTTGACTTAATAATGAATAAGCGTGTTTCGCCGTCTTCTCAGAATAGAATTCTAGTTATCCATTCACGCTAAGCATAGCATAAAATGTCACAATTGCCTTTCAAATTTGTCATTAGAAGAGTTTGAGTGCCGATAAATAGCCAGATTAAATCCCTTTGCTATCAAAAAAAGCCCTCATTAACGAGGGCAAAAAGGATGTAGTATATCGCTGTCTTTCCAGCTGTCAGATTTTTCAAGCTATTTTGGAAGGATAGCTTTTATCGGAATGAAACTCGTTTTGATTTCAGAAATGACTAACGAAAAGCGAATAATAAAGAATAACTAATTAACTGATTTTGTTTTTCTTTCATTTTTCACTTTAAGTAAACCTATCTAAAATTCAAAACGAGTTGTCTATTTAAGACATCTAAAATTAAATGTCAATAATAAATTTAAGATTTCTAAATTTAATTAACATTTTTATCAAATTTGAAAAATAAATAAGGGATTTTTATAAAAAAAATTTTAAAAGTATAAAACGCTGTTTGAAATTGAACGGAATTAAATACGATTTTTTAAATAATTATCTAAAATGATAAGCACATAACTCCCAGTTTTGTTGGAGTTATGATCTATACTTTTTAGTGTTGGTTATTTGAAGTGATTTGTTGGTATGGGGTATGTTTTTGATTTGATGTCTTTATCATTAAACTATACCGATTATCTGTTTTGGTGTAATAAAAAAATTTTTATCTTTTTCTTCTAAATATTCTATGCTCAACCATTGTGCCAACAATACTAATTTGTTGTTTTTTATTGCTCATTGCCGTGTAATCGCGATTAAGTGGCATAATTTCAAACAGCATTTTTTCGTCGCTATCCTGACCTAATTCACGATATTTTCGAAAAGTGGCTTGCCACTCCGGAATAATTGCTACGATAAATTCGCCGGGGGTAGGTTGTATATCGGGATCAATGATAACAACATCACCTTCTTTAAATTCTGGCTCCATTGAATCGCCAACTATTTCAATGGCAAATGCTTTATTGGATAATTTCAATGATGTCATAATATGAGTTAAAACAGTGACATTTTTCTGTTCTTTTGAATCTATCCATATTCTAACTTGGGAGTAATCGATAAGCGGGACTTTATGGGATTTGAATGAAGCAGGAATCACGCTTGATTCTTCACCACCATTAAGTAACCACACAAAATCGCATTCTAATGCTTTAGATAAATCATATAAATTTTTGGCACTTGGTGATGTTGTATCTGATTCCCATTGAGATATAGAACCATGAGTTGCGTCATTTAATGTTTTTGCTAAGTTTTTTTGAGTTAAATTTAAAGCTTTTCTTCGTTTACGTATTCGTTGACCTATTGTTTCTGTTGCCATATGACACCTCATTTAATATTTGAGATATCTTAAATCATGTTGACTTAAGATTTCTAATAATATGATTTTTAAGAAAACTAAAATGAAAGTACTGAAAATGTCACATAAACCAGCGTTTATTTGTTTTCAGAGAGTTGAAAATAATGATGTTCACATGATTCGAAATAGGGTCACTTTTATGTATTAATGGCAATAGTTAAAATTATCTGATTTTAACCATATTATATCGTCTCAGATTATTGGTATCTCCTCTCTTTATTATTGATAAAATTTATTGTGGTGGCTTATCTGATCAGTAAATGATCAAATATTTATAATTTTTTTTATATGTTTTATTTCAGCCAAATGGTAAGTTTTCAAAATTAATTGATTTAACAAAAGCAGACAGATAATCAAGATCAAAAATCATTAATCTTCGTTAAAACACCTAAGAAAAATAACCTTTAGTTTATGAGTATAGGGTGTTAAAAAACTATTTAAATCGTTAAATAGAAAAGGGGAGTTTTGTGTCAAATAGCCCCCAATAACTGAGGGCAATATATTAATGGGTTGGCGAGGTTTGGATAATATCTGCTAGTTTTTCAAGCGTGAGCCTTAAGAATTTAGGCATTGCTTCGAGTTCAATAGAATCCATTAGGTTTTTCACATATAACCCTAATTCAGTGTCTCCTTCAACAATTAATCGGCGTTGAAAGAAAAGGGTATCCGGGTCTTGGCGTCGGGTGGCTATCATGATTAAATCATTAGCATTACCGATAAAAGAGACATCTGCAATTTCTTCCCGACTGACTACCAATTTGTTTTCAATAAGGCTAACAAACCAAATAAGATCTAAATCGGTCACTTGAATTTTCAACCAACGATCTTCTAAAAAATCAAGGTCACCATCTTCAAGCGATTGTTTAAATTGCAACTGTAATAATTGCTCAATAGTGCGTTTTTTAACTTCAAAAGGCACGCATTTGAGTGTAAGCCCCAGCATTTGAGGGGCTTTATCGACAAATTGTGAATGGATTTTGCTTAGAAATTGATGCTTGTTTCCAATCATTTAGGCATCTCCGGAAATCATTTTTTCATAAATATCTAAGTCAGTATTTAAATGTTCAAATGTTTCTTCACTTACTTCATTACGAACTTTCATTTGTAATAAAGCTGTACGCTCAGCGCCGATAGCAACTAAACGCATACGTCTTTCTAAGTTTTCTGCTTCTAACGCCTTTTGTTCTAAATCTTTAAGGCCTGTTCTTCGTCTTAATGAACCAATAACACGTGAACCAACTTCATGGATAATTTCTTGATCCAGACCTGCTTCAGAAGTTTCTTGCAGTAAATTGCTTTGCATCTTTTCCAGACTAACAATCGCTTCTTCTGCCATTTGGCCTTTAACGGTTAAAATTTCATTATCTTGTTCTGAATTATCTAAAATCACACTACCACGTAATAAAATAGGTAATACAATGACCGCTACAATCAATGAAACTAAGATAATACCCGTTGCAATAAAGACTAACTGGTAACGGCCACCAATAGTCATCGGAATGGATAAAACACCAGCCAATGTAATGGCACCGCGCACACCAGCAAAGGTTGAAACTAAAAGATCTCTTGTCGTGTATGATCTAAATGCAAGAGGGCGTTTTGTACCAAATGGCATCGTCGGCATGTGTTTCATTGCCCATAACCAGGCAAATCTGGTGGACATTAACACAATAAATACAAACAACACAATTAAGCATAATTGCCATAATTCAATTGAGGCATCAGTTTGGTTTTCAGCAAAAGTATTATCTAAAATACTCGGTAACTGAATGCCTAATAAAATAAACACAAAGCCATTAAAGACAAAGGTTAACATAGACCAAGTGCTATCGGATTGTAACCGAGCAGTTAATGGAGCATTTCGCATCATATTGGAGTGGTTAACTGTCATACCGGCACTCACTGCGGCTAAAATGCCTGAACAATGGCACTCTTCAGCGATGATATAAGCGGCAAAAGGGAGTAAGAATAATAGAACAATTTGAATTGCCGGGTCATTGTGAGTGAGCTGATTAATTTTACGTAAAATACGTGCATATAACCAGGTAAATAATACACCGACAGCCAAACCACCAATAGCAACAATAAAGAATGTAATACTAATTTGAATTAAATTAAATTGTAAAACTCCAGCGGCAATGGCAATAGCAAATTTTAACGATACCAAGCCTGAAGCATCATTCATTAACGCTTCACCTTCAATGATTTCCATTTTTTCTTTATCAATGCGGCCTTTACCCACAATACCACTTAATGCGACCGCATCGGTTGGGGATAATACTGCTGCTAAAGCTAAAGCTGCCGCTAATTGTACGTTTGGTAACATCCAATATAAAAAATAGCCTAAAGCGATAATCGATATAACAACTAATACAAGTGCTAGTCCAACAATCTCTCTAAAATTGTACACAAAGTCTTTAACTGAAGTTTTTCGACCATCAGCAAAAAGTAATGGTGGAATAAATAAGACAAGGAATAGTTCCGGATCAAATTTCAAATAAACACCAAAAGCAGCTAACATACAACCTAATAGGATTTGCATTAGCGGTAGTGGAATTTGTATTGGTAGCATTTTTATAACGACACCGGAAAGTGATACAATTAATACAAGAAGTAAGATTGTTGAAAATAGTTCCATAGTTTTTAATTTTTCTTTTAGTTATCCCATAATTAGTTATTGATTATATCGGATTTTCAGCAGAAGTTCAGTTGAAAATTTCATAAAATTACTCAAATTTTGGTCAGATACTATTTTTAATTAAATAAACTAGGTAATTAAAAGGTTTTTTGAATGGAAAATTGGCAAAGAGCATTTGTGCTACATACAAGAACTTATAGCGAAAGCAGCTTATTGGTTGACTTGTTTGTAGAAAATGTCGGGAAAATTACCATATTGGCAAAAGGTGCAAGGCGAAAAAAATCGTCTCTTAAAGGCATATTACAACCTTTTACGCCATTAATTGTGCAGTATTCTGGGCACGGTGAAATCAAAAACTTACGTCAGGTTGAGGCGATTTCGCTCACGCTACCTTTGGTCTCGATTTGGCTATATAGCGCTTTTTATCTAAATGAATTATTACACCGGGTGTTAGTCGCTGAAACCGAAATGACAACCCTGTTTGATAATTATCTTAAAAGTATCCAACAATTGGCTCAACAAACCCCTGCCGAAAAGGTATTAAGAGTTTTTGAATTAGCATTATTAGAGAATCTGGGTTATCACGTTGATTTTTTCCATTGCAGTGTAACCGGCGATGAAATTGTTGAATCAATGTCCTATCAATATCAATCAGAAAAAGGATTTATCAGTAGCTTAATGCAAAATAGTACCAGTTTTACAGGTAAACAAGTATTAGCATTAGGTCATAGGCAGTTTGATGATGAAGATACCCTCAAAGCGGCCAAACGATTTACCCGTATGGCGATGAAACCTTATGTCGGTTCAAAGCCGTTCAAAAGTAGAGAATTATTTTTAAAAATTTAGCTGTTTTAATCGAATGTTTTTTAAACCTGACTGTAAAAGCTGCTTATTGTGGTGACACTGTCACTTTATGTTTAACATGATTATCACATATTTGCTGCATATCGGTATTTTTATTAAAAGCCGATATCAATACGGGCGATATTAAGTTCCACTTGATGCCCGAATCACTAATTCTCCATTGACATAGATCGTACGAATCGGTAGTGCCGGGTTATTGACTCGCTGAATTAACGTTTCAACCGCCGTTAAGGCAATACTTGCCAACGGTTGCCTGTATGTTGAAAGTGGGGTAGCAAGATGACAAGCGTAATCTGCATCATCAAAGCTGATGGTAAATAATTTATGTTTTGGATTGATTCTCTGATTTAATGAAATTAATTGCATTGCGGTGAAGTCGTTACCACAAACAACATGCTTAATATTTAATTTTGCTAATTGATTTATTACTTTTTCATCTATTTGTGGAATTTGAATAATCCAATCTTTGGTAATTCCTGCATCAACCAGCGCTTGTTTATAGCCGATAATTCTTAATGCAATAGTATTGGCTGAATCACTTTTGGAAACGAAAGCAATTTGCTTATGATTCTGTTCAAGAAAATGCTGAGTAACAATATATCCGGCAGCAATATTGTCAATACTGACTAAGTCGGCCATGCCTCGATGAGGAAACCGACAATAATCACGCTCAAGCAATATACAAGGTATCTCATATTGATTAAGGAGATCGATAATTTTTTGATTAATAACGCTTGCATAAGGATGAAATTCTAAAGGTGTAAAAAAGATGCCATGGATATTATTTTTGGTGTAATTAATGATAACCTTCTCTACATCATTCAAAATAGATTGAATATCTTGGCTTTTAGTTAGCATACCCGCCCATAAAAGAGAAAACTGATAATCATTTGCTAAACTAGCGATTTGAGAATATAAACTATCAAGAATCATGCGACTTTCATCTTGTTCTAGCCTTGGTGCTAAGATGCCAAAAATATATTTTGTTACTTGTTCATTTTCCGGTTGTCTAACATAAAACTTTCCGCCTTGTTTGCCTTCAATGTAGCCTTCATTTTTTAACTTTGAAAATACTTTGCTTATTGTTGGTCGAGATGTTTTATAAACCAGACTTAAATCGGATGAAGAGGGCAGAGCACTATGACAATCTAAAACGCCACTTTTGATTTGCAACAATATTTCTTGATATATCTGCTCACTTTTATTTGCCATAGTAATCCCTAATCAATTTTGAATAATATATATAGTATGACATAACCGCTAAACTTGATAAATTACATTTTACAAGTTTTTAAAAAAAGTGACTTTGATATCATAAATAATAAAAAAGTAAAGATTAATATTGTCAAGATCATCTCGGGTAATTAGGCTGGATTTGCTCAAAATATTTCAGCATTATTTTAATGCTTTAACTTTATGAGTAAATTTTGTTTATAAATCATTTGATTATCCGAGGTGGCTTTATGAAAAAATTCATAACAACATGCTTAACAATTTTAATTGTATTTTTTACAGGTTGTTTTCAACTTGTAAATGCTGATGATAATAAGCCGATCAAGTTTGCTTTTATCACTTCAACTTTGAACAACTCATTTTTTACTGCTATCTCCGATACTTTTTCTGAAATAGCTAAACAAAATAATGATCAATATATTCTGATTGACCCTCAATATGACCAAGCCAAACAGATATCTATGATGGAAGATGTTATCAACCAAAAAGTAGACATCATTTATTTAATTGCTGTCGATTCAGAAGGAATCAGACAAGGCTTACTGGCAGCTAAACAAAAACAAATTCCTGTTGTCGTTATTGATAACCCGATTAGTGATGATGACTTAGTTGTCAGTACTGTAGCGTCAGATAATTTCCTGGCAGGTAAAATTAATGGTGAACAAATGGCCAAAGATTTTCCAAATGGTGCAAAAATTGCAGTAATTGATTGCCCATTTAACCGTGCCAGTGTGTTAAGAGCGGATGGTTTTTATGCCGGCTTAGGTGATAATAAAAGTAAATTTGAGGTTGTATCTCAACAAAATGGAAAATGTGCTTTAGAAGTAACTATGCCAATTGCTGAAGATATTATTCAAGCTCACCCCGATTTACAGGCTTTCTTTGCCGTAAATGATCCTTCTGCATTAGGTGTCGTTGTTGCTTTAAAAGCATCTAATAAACTAAAAAATGTCAAAGTTTACACAGTTGATGGCTCACCCGACGGTAAAAAAGCGTTCAGCGATGGTGATTTAACATTAACGGTTGCACAAGCGCCAATTCAGTTGGCTAAAGAGACATATAAAATCGGCAAGCAAGTCTTAGCAGGAGAGCCTGTAGCTAAAGAGATCTTAGTACCAACTTTTCCTATCACCAAAGAGATGATTGAAAAAAATGGCGTAAAAGTTTGGCAGTAGCAATCTGCTTAAGCCTTTTCCAGCGATTGCTATCAATAAGGTGATATTACTATGGAACAAGTTGTATTACGACTATCTCATATCGAAAAGAAGTTTGCTGGTGTTCATGCATTAAAAGACATGCATTTTAATTTAAAACAATGTGAAGTGCATGGATTATTAGGCGAAAATGGTGCCGGCAAATCAACATTAATCAAAATTATCGGCGGCATCTATAAACCCGATGCCGGTGAAATTATGATTTACAGTAAAACCGAAATAATTAATGGTATTAAAGATGCACAATCAAGAGGAATTAATGTCATTCATCAAGAAATTGTATTAGTTCCTTATATTAGTGTATATGAAAACATCTTTTTAGGGCGTGAGCCTAGGACTAAATTAGGTTTTAAAGATCATCGTCAAATGATCGCCAAAGCACAAATCATGATGCAAAGCATGGGGTTAACCATTGATGTATTGCGTCCTGTTCATGAATTAACCATTGCACAACAACAACTTATCGAAATCATTAAAGCCATTTCATTTAATGTGCGCATACTGATTATGGATGAGCCTACTTCTTCTTTAACCGATAAAGAAGTCGCACAGCTTTTTGTAATGATTAAAAAGTTAACCGAACATAACGTTAGTATCATCTATATTTCACACCGTATGGATGAGTTATTTGCTATCACTGACCGAATTACTGTTATACGTGACGGAAGTTATGTCGATACAGTCAATACCAATGAAACCAATATTGATGAATTGGTCAAAATGATGGTCGGTCGTCATTTAAATAATTACTATCAACGACATTATCAATCAAATGGTCAATGCCTATTAGAGGTAAAGAATTTCACTAAGAAAGGGTTTTTTAGTGATGTCAATTTCAAATTGAAGAAAGGAGAAATTCTAGGCTTTTCTGGCCTTATGGGTGCAGGAAGAAGTGAAATCATGCAGGCCATTTTTGGTGCAGACAAATATGATAGTGGAGAAATTTATTTTGATAATAAGCTGGTTAAGATCAATTCTCCTCAAGATGCGATTGATATTGGTATCGCATTAATACCTGAAGATAGGAAAAAACAGGGGCTGATATTATCTCATAGTATAGCATTTAATCTCACACTCACGGTATTGAAACAATTTATGCATGGTTGCTTTGTTAATCAACACAAGCAGAAGGAGATGATTCAATACTATATTAAAAAACTCAATATAAAAACGCCAAGTGCTGACAAAATAGTTGGCCAATTAAGTGGTGGTAATCAACAAAAAGTGGTCATAGCTAAATGGTTAGCCACTCACCCTAAAGTCATCATTTTAGACGAGCCGACTCGCGGAATAGATATTGGCGCTAAAGCCGAAATCTATCAAATCATCGATGAACTTTGTTCAAACGGTATAGCCATTATTATGATTTCATCAGAACTACCCGAGATTATCAATATGTGTGACAGAGTTTATGTGGTCGCTAATGGCCAAATCCAAGGTGAACTATCTCATGATGAACTTACACAGGAAAAGATTATGAAATTAGCAACAGGGAGAGCTTAAAAATGGCTAGCCAATCTATCAAACAATCAGATGATACGCTCTATCATCGATCGGTAATAACCAATAATTTTATTATCAGAAGTTTTAAAAATTTCATTACGCATAATATAGGGATATTAATTGCGCTTTTATTGATTAGTGTCATTTTAACTTTTGCAAGCCCTGTATTTCTGACTCAAGAAAATATGTTATCTGTGTTACGACAAGTATCTACCAATATGTGCTTAGCATTAGGAATGACGTTGATCATCATATTAGGTGGAATCGATTTATCGGTGGGGTCTATTGTTGCAATGGCTGGCACGCTGACGGTTGGATTTATCTCAATAGGCGAAATGGGCATCATTCCGGCAATTTTCTTAGGCTTGCTTATCGGTACGCTTTGTGGTGCAGCTAACGGCGTTGCTATTGCTTATACCGGTATTCCGCCCTTTATCGTTACTTTAGCGATGATGATGATCGCACGTGGTGTTGGTTACATTTATAGTGGCGGTCAATCCATTCGCATTTTTGATGAGAGTTTTACTCGCATTGGTACGGGTTATTTGGGAATAATTCCATACCCGGTAATTTATATGTTGGTATTTATTGTCATTATGTTAGTTCTGGTAAATCGTACTCGTTTAGGCACCTATATTTACGCGTTGGGTGGTAATCGTGAAGCAGCAAGATTATCTGGTATTGCTATTAAACGGATTGAAATCGTTGTTTATACCATTGCCGGTTTTTTAGCAGCTTTCGCCGGAATCGTTCTTGCTGCTCGAATGTATTCCGGGCAACCTTCAGTGGCACAAGGATATGAAATGGATGCAATAGCCGCTTGTGTACTTGGCGGCATATCTATGTCAGGCGGTATAGGTCGTATTAGTGGCACCATTTTAGGTGTCATTGTTATCGGCATTATTAATAATGGCTTGAATCTATTAGGTGTCAATTCATTTTGGCAATTGGTTGCCAAAGGCGTAATTATCTTCTTAGCGGTATATGTCGATATGTTAAAACGAAAAAGATCTCAATAAGCCATAAAAAATTGATTTCTTTGCTTATGTGAATAATACCCAATTTAATTAATAGGACAATAAAATGAAAAAATGTACGTTGATGTTAAACAATCCGGACGGTATCTGTCGACATAATGAACCTGTCATTACCCGCCTTTTTTTTAAGCAACAGCCAGTTGATCCTGCTCAAATGAAACTTATCAATGAGCAAGGAGAGGTTGTACCACATCAATTATTCGATATGGTTTATGATCAAACGAATAAATTTATTACGGCTTGTTCCATTGCTTTTATCGTAACTAATTTAAAACAATTGGTTGAAAACTATACGTTGTATTTAGATGCAAACACGCAATCAAATACTTTTACAGGAATAAAACAATTAGCGCCTACATTAGCAGACGGAATTAAAAGGTTGGATACCGGGCATTATATTTTAGAATTATGTCGTGGCACGGCTGATGGTACATCATATGGAAAATGGGGGATTCGCTATTTTGCAGCGAAAGCTCAAGGACTCAATTTGATTAAAGATTGCTCTAATGCTATTGGTGGATTTTATGGACCATTTTTTACACCTGCAAATGGCTTAATCAATCCGCCAGAACATACGGTCGTTGAGTGTGAGACAGAAGTTGAAGGTGCGATTTATTGTCGTTATCGATTTAATGGTCAAATACCTAATGGATTAGATCCCGCTTTACGCAATAAATCATTCTCAATTGTCTGGGAATTTTTATATCAATCACCCTGGTTTAGACGTACTTATTATGTTGATGACTTTGAAACCTATGTTGATGGCATGCCGGTCATAAATAAGATCACTGTGGGCGATGAGTATGAAAGTGGTCAAAATAATTTGGTATTTTCTCGTTTTGCTAGTTACGGCGGCACTTATTATCGACAAGGAGATCGTTATGCCAATATTTTAGCCGATGAAGTTAACCGAATTTTATCCCAACCTCTTGATAAACTTTCTCCAAATGCGAGAAGTTATCGACAGTCAATTGGTGATAACATTAATGCCGTATCGTGGGATTACTTCTGGCGGCTATTTTGTGTGAAAGAGGGTATTTTAAGTGATGCAGAAATAAAAGCGCATGTTGAGACTATTTTGCGTAAAGCACATCATGTTGTTCATAACAGTGAACGTAATAAAGAAGTATTATTTGCCAAAGAAATTGATGTCAATCATGTACCAGATCAAACGATTTTTCCTCTAGCTGCAAATAAAACGGCTGAAATTAATCCGGAAACAGGGTATTGTATGGTTTGGTATACAAGCAATATTGTTGGGCGTTATCAAATTGTTCAGCGTAAAGATTCCGGTTGGGTGAATTGGGGGACCAATGGTGAAAATGAATACCCAGAATTACCAACTGGATCGACTATATATACTGCATATGATCAATTTGATGATTGGCAAAAGCAAGCCGACAGTATGGAAAAAAACATTGATGTCAAACAAGGACTAATTGAAGATGAATGATGTAAAAGTTGTCGCAATAGGTGAGTTTTTATGGGATTGTTTACCAAATGGCAAAAAAATTGGCGGAGCGGCTGCCAATTTTTGTTACCATGCTAAATCAGCTGGGGCAAATCCTATATTAGTTTCTGCTATTGGAAATGATGAAAACGGTAAAGAATTAAGTAATGAGCTTGAGAAGCTAAAAATTCCACATCAACTCCAAATATCAAACAGTTATCCAACAGGAACGGTATTAGTTGAATTAGATTCAGCAGGGAAACCGACTTATGACATAGTTAATCCTGTTGCGTGGGACGATATCGCCTTAACCGAGCAATTATTAGCGCTTATCAAACAAAATGATTTAGATGCAATTTATTTCGGTAGTTTAATTCAACGTAATCCACACAATCATGAATTACTAAAAAAAATTATTGCGCATCTATCGCCACAAACCAAAATTATTGTTGATATCAATCTACGACAAAATCATTATAATCCTTCAACATTACTTTTGTGTATTGAGCATGCCAATATCTTAAAGTTAAATGATGAAGAATTACCTATTATTTGCCAATTGTTGAAAATAAAATCTGATCCAAAAGAGCTGTTTAATTACCTTAACCAGCATTATCAATTAAGGTTATTAATTTATACTTGTGGCAGTGAGGGCAGTCATCTCATCACCCAAAGTGAGCAAAATTATCAGCCGGCTGAAAAAATCACAGCGATTGATACTGTTGGTGCCGGTGATTCATTTATGGCAATAAGTAGTATTTTATATTTGAAAGGTAAAGCGTTGCAGGAAATTAACAGTAAAGCAAATCATATAGCTGCTTACGTTTGTACGCAAAGTGGTCCAATGCCAATTTTGCCTGAAGCCTATTTATCTGAATTATAATTTATTATCACGCCTGGCTTTTTTCCCAAATGATTAAAGCTAGGCAATTTCACTTCTACTATGTCTTTTCACTTTATACTTATACGATAAGTTAAAAATCTATTTTTAAATCAAGTTTAAGCCTATTTAAAATGATTATGATAAGTGATAGTATACACGGTCTATTTATTTATGTACGCATGTGCGCTTTCGTGTGGCGCACCACTGTTATAAGGATTTATTATGCCAATTATTACTCTTCCTGACGGAAGCCAACGTCAATTTGATAAACCCGTAACTGTTTTAGAGGTTGCCCAAAGTATTGGTGCCGGACTGGCTAAAGCGTGTATTGCAGGTCGTGTTAATGGTGAACGTAAAGATGCTTGTGATGTTATTGATCATGATGCAACGGTAGCGATTATTACGGCTAAAGATGAAGACGGACTTGAAATCATCCGCCATTCATGTGCGCATTTATTAGGGCATGCTATCAAACAATTATGGCCAGATACTCAAATGGCTATTGGTCCAACAATTGACAATGGCTTTTATTATGATGTCGATTTAGATCACTCTTTAACTCAGGAAGATCTTGATGCATTAGAAAAACGAATGCATGAACTGGCTAAGAAAAATTATGATGTCATAAAAGAAGTCGTGAGCTGGGAACGAGCAAGAGAAGTCTTTTGGGAACGCCGTGAACCGTATAAAATCGCTATTTTAGATGAAAATATTCCAAAAGATTCAACCCCTGCGCTTTATCATCATGAAGAATATATTGATATGTGCCGTGGTCCACATGTACCAAATATGCGTTTTTGCCACCATTTTAAACTACAAAAAGTAGCCGGTGCCTATTGGCGTGGTAATAGCGAAAACAAAATGTTACAACGTATTTATGGTACTGCATGGGCTGATAAAAAACAGCTTGAAAGCTATTTACAGTTTTTAGAAGAAGCGGCAAAACGAGATCACCGTAAAATAGGTAAACAACTAGACCTTTATCATATGCAAGAAGAAGCGCCAGGCATGGTGTTTTGGCATAACGATGGTTGGATTATTTTCCGCGAACTTGAAGTATTTGTGCGTACCAAATTAAAAGAGTATGACTATCAAGAAGTTAAAGGTCCATTTATGATGGATCGGGTTTTATGGGAAAAAACAGGCCATTGGGGTAACTATAAAGAGTTAATGTTTGTTACGTCATCTGAAAATCGTGAATATTGTATCAAACCGATGAACTGTCCTGGACATGTTCAAATTTTCAATCAAGGTTTAAAATCTTATCGCGATTTACCACTAAGAATGGCTGAGTTTGGTAGTTGTCACCGAAACGAACCGTCAGGCTCATTACATGGTTTAATGCGTGTTCGTGGTTTTACTCAGGATGATGCACATATTTTCTGTACTGAAAATCAGATCCGCAGTGAAGTCAATAGCTGTATCAAAATGGTTTATGATACATATAGTACATTTGGCTTTACCGACATAACTGTTAAATTATCAACTCGACCAGAAAAACGAATTGGTAAAGATGAAACATGGGATCTGGCTGAAAAAGATTTAGCTGAGTGCCTAACGGAAAACGGAATTGAATTTGAATATTTACCGGGTGAAGGTGCATTTTATGGTCCAAAAATTGAATTTACCTTACATGATTGCTTAGGCCGTGCATGGCAATGTGGTACTGTTCAACTAGACTTTATGTTACCCGAACGCTTAGATGCGACCTATGTAGGTGAAGATAACGAACGCCATACCCCTGTTATGATCCACCGAGCTATTTTAGGTTCAATGGAACGCTTTATGGGGATTTTAATCGAAGACTGTGCCGGATTCTTCCCAACATGGCTTGCACCGTTACAAGTATCGGTTATGAATATCACCGATAAACAAGCTGATTATGCTAAACAATTAGCCGAGGAATTGCAAAAAGTTGGAATTAGAGCAAAAGCAGACTTGAGAAATGAGAAAATTGGGTTTAAAATTCGTGAGCATACTCTAAAACGTGTTCCATATATGTTTGTCTGTGGTGACAAAGAGATGGAATCTGGTACGATTTCAGTTCGAACTCGTCAAGGTAAAGATCTTGGTAGCTTTGAAGTGAAACATGTTATAGAATTGTTGCTTAACGAAATTCATACTCGTTCATTAGAACAAATGAATTAAAGATAAACTACTTTGGAGGAATGAGATATTAAAGTCAGTAAACGAATTCAGTCAACACGCGCGCATAAAATTAATGATGAAATAACTGCTCGCGAGGTGAGGTTAACCGGCGTTGACGGTGAACAGCTCGGTATTGTTAGCTTAGATGAAGCTTTAAAACAAGCTGAAGAAGCAACATTAGATTTAGTTGAAATAAGCCCTAATGCAGAGCCGCCTGTTTGTCGAATTATGGATTATGGCAAGTTCCTCTATGAAAAGAGTAAAGCAACAAAAGAACAGAAGAAGAAGCAAAAGGTTGTTCAGGTTAAGGAAATTAAATTCCGACCTGGTACAGATGAAGGCGACTATCAGGTAAAACTCCGCAGCCTGATTCGCTTTCTTGAAGATGGCGATAAAGCCAAAGTCACGTTACGTTTTCGTGGACGTGAAATGGCTCACCAACAGTTAGGAACTGAAATGCTTGATCGCATTAAAGAAGACTTAGCTGATTTGGCAATCATTGAATCTTATCCAACTAAGATCGAAGGTCGTCAAATGATTATGGTGCTAGCGCCGAAGAAGAAATAGTGGTTCAACAAGCTAATTTTTAGTTTACTAATCATTACACCATTATTTTATTTTTATTAACAATGCGAAGTGGAAATTATTAAAATGCCTAAAATTAAAACTGTAAAAGGCGCAGCAAAGCGCTTTAAAAAAACAGCTTCTGGTGGCTTCAAGCATAAACAAGCGAACAAAAGCCATATCCTAACTAAAAAATCAACTAAGCGTAAACGTCATTTACGTGGTTTGACTACTGTGTCAAAAGGCGATTTAGGTTTAGTTGTTGCGTGTGTTCCATACGCTTAATTTATTGGTTAATTATTTAGAGGATATAGTTTATGGCTCGTGTTAAACGTGGTGTTATTGCTCGTGCACGTCACAAGAAAATTTTAAAACAAGCAAAAGGTTATTATGGTGCTCGTTCACGTGTATATCGTGTTGCTTTCCAAGCAGTAATCAAAGCAGGACAATATGCTTACCGTGACCGCCGTCAACGTAAACGTCAATTCCGTCAATTATGGATTGTGCGTATCAATGCAGCTGCACGTCAATGTGGTCTTTCTTACAGCCGTTTTATTAATGGATTAAAGAAAGCATCTATTGAAATCGATCGTAAGATCCTTGCAGATATCGCTGTATTTGATAAAAATGCATTCGCTGCATTAGTTGAAAAAGCAAAAGCTGCACTTTAATAGCATTATAAGAGCCGAGTTATCTCGGCTTTTATGTTTATATTTAGAGTAAAATATTTTATTAAGAGTAGATTAAACATGAAATTAGTTATTTTTCGTTTCTTTTTTAGCTTTGTTAACAATCATCGTTCGTGAGGCATAAATAAAAAACGAAAAATAATTATAAAAGCCTCAGAAGAGGCTTTTTTTATGTAATGAACAATAAGCAGGAGAACTGTATGTCTCAATTAGTTGAACTGGTAAACAACGCCAAATCCGCTATTGAAAGTGCTAATGACATTAATACTATCGAACAGATTCGGGTGGAATATTTTGGTAAAAAAGGCTATTTTACAATGCAAATGGCTTCATTACGTGATGTTCCTGCTGATCAGCGCCCGGCTGTCGGTCAAAAAATTAATGATGCCAAACAAGAAGTCGTTGAAATATTAAATCAAAAACGCAGCTTTCTAGAGCGTCAAGCCCTTGATGCAAAATTAGCTAATGAAACAATCGATATCACCTTACCGGGTAAAACGCTTGAATTAGGTGGATTACATCCAGTTACTAAAACAATAAATCGTTTAGTTGAGTTTTTTGGCGAATTGGGATTTGCTGTTGAAACCGGTCCAGAAATTGAAGATGATTATCACAACTTTGATGCATTAAATATTCCTGCTCATCATCCTGCACGTGCCGATCACGATACATTTTGGTTTGATGCAAAACGTTTATTACGTACTCAAACTTCAACGGTACAAATTCGAACAATGGAAAGTCAAAAACCACCAATTCGAATTATTGCACCAGGAAGAACTTACCGTAATGATTATGATCAAACCCATACTCCAATGTTTCATCAAATGGAAGGGCTATTAGTTGATAAAGATATCAGCTTCACACACTTAAAAGGCCTTTTACATGATTTCCTCCATTGCTTTTTTGAAGAAGATATGGAAATACGTTTTAGACCGGGATACTTTCCGTTTACTGAACCGTCTGCCGAAGTCGATATTAAGGCTAAAAATGGTAAATGGCTAGAAGTGCTTGGTTGTGGAATGGTACATCCAAATGTCTTACGTAATGTGGGTATCGACCCAGACGTATATAGTGGTTTTGCCTTTGGTATGGGTATTGAACGGTTAACTATGTTACGTTACGGTGTCACTGATTTACGTTCTTTCTTTGAAAATGATTTACGTTTTTTAAAACAATTTAATTAATTCTGGAGATCAAAACATGAAATTTAGTGAAAGTTGGCTACGTGAATGGATCAATCCAGAAATTAGTAGCGAGATGTTAGCCGATCAATTAACCATGGCAGGATTGGAAGTCGATGATGTTGAAAAAGTTGCCGGTGATTTTTCGGGTGTCGTTGTTGGAAGGGTAGTTGAATGTAAACAACATCCTAACGCCGATAAACTACGGGTAACGAAAGTTGATATTGGCAAACCTGAATTACTGGATATTGTTTGTGGTGCACCAAATTGTCGTCAAGGTTTAACTGTTGCTTGTGCAACCATTGGAGCGGTGCTACCGGGTGATTTTAAAATTAAAGCGGCCAAATTACGTGGCGAACCTTCAGAAGGTATGCTTTGTTCATATTCAGAATTAGGTATTTCTGAAGATCACAATGGTATTATTGAACTGCCTGATGATGCACCTTTAGGACAAGATATCCGTGAATATCTAAACCTTAATGATGTTATGATCGATATTAGCGTTACGCCTAATCGGGCTGATTGTTTTGGTATCATTGGTGTTGCCCGAGATATCTCCGCAGTTAACAATATTCCAATGAAACAGCTTAATATTGAAAGTGTTCCAGCTACAATTGCTGATACATTACCAATTAACATCAATGAACCTAAAGCCGCTCCACGTTATCTTGGCCGAATAATAAAAAACATTGATGTTACTGCAACAACGCCACTTTGGATGAAAGAGAAATTACGTCGTGGTGGCATTCGCTCAATTGATGCGGTTGTTGATATTACTAATTATGTATTATTAGAGCTAGGTCACCCGATGCACGCATTTGATTTGGCACAAATTGATACAGGCGTTATTGTACGTTATGCTCAGCAAGGTGAAAAACTTGTTTTATTAAACGGTAACGAAGTAAAACTAAATGATAAAACACTCGTTATTGCCGATCATCAGAAAGTATTAGCAATGGCCGGTATTATGGGTGGCGATAAATCGGGTGTAACAAACTCAACCAAAGATATCTTCCTTGAATCAGCATTTTTTGCACCATTGGCAATAACCGGTAAAGCTCGTGAATATGGTTTACACACTGAAGCTTCACATCGTTATGAACGTGGGGTTGACCCGTATTTACAACATGCTGCAATGGAGCGAGCAACTCAGTTGCTTATCGAGATTTGTGGTGGTGAAGTGGCACCTATTGTTGATGTTACTAATCAAAATGAACTACCAACACAAGCAACCATAAAACTGCGTCGAGAAAAAATAGATCGCATTATTGGTTATGCAATTGAAACGCAAAAAATTACAGATATTTTAGTAAGATTAGGCTGCATTGTTGAATATACCAATGATCTTTGGACAGTTACTTCACCGAGTTGGCGTTTTGATTTACAGATTGAAGAAGATCTTGTTGAAGAAGTTGCTCGTATCTATGGATATAACAATATTCCGAATGAGCACATGAAAACTGAATCTGTCATGAAACCGAAACCGGAAAGCCAAATTTCATTGCGTCGAGT
The DNA here is from genome assembly GCF_026536565.1 of Gilliamella sp. B2923. Lineage (NCBI taxonomy): Bacteria > Pseudomonadati > Pseudomonadota > Gammaproteobacteria > Orbales > Orbaceae > Gilliamella > Gilliamella sp. B2923. The sequence continues at coordinate 28,094 of NZ_JAFNNZ010000007.1, forward strand.
GAAAGATTTACTCGTAGATATGGGCTATCAAGAAGCAGTGACCTATAGTTTTGTCGATCCTAAAGTTCAACGAACGCTACACCCGGCTCAGCAAGACATAGTTTTACCTAACCCAATCTCAAGTGAAATGTCAGTAATGCGTTTATCATTATGGTCAGGATTATTAGACGCAGTAGCATATAATCAAAATCGTCAACAATCACGTATTCGTTTATTCGAAACGGGCTTGCGTTTTATACCGGATGAAAAATGTGAGTTTGGTGTTCGTCAAGAATTAATGTTATCCGGTGTTGTAACCGGTAATTTATATGATGAACATTGGGCATTACCTAAACAAAATGTTGATTTTTTTGATGTAAAAGGGGACTTAGAATCTATCTTTTCATTATTAGGTTGTACCGAAGAGATTGAGTTTAAGAAATCTGATCTTGAAGCACTACATCCGGGACAAAGTGCAGCAATTTACATAAACAACGAACTTATCGGACATTTAGGGGTTTTACATCCAGAAATCGAAAAAAAATTATCTTTAAATAGTAAATCGCTTGTTTTTGAAATAAATTTAGCTAAAATTAATGGTAAAGAAGTACCTGTTGCTCAAGACCTTTCTAAGTATCCGTCAAATAAGCGAGATATTGCTATTGTAGTTTCTAACAAAGTTCCAGCAGCAGATATTATTGCTGAGTGTAAGCGTGCCGGTGGCGAGCAACTTATCAAAGTTAGTTTATTTGATGTATATCAAGGTGATAATATCAAAGCTGATCAAAAGAGCCTTGCTATCAGTTTGATTTTACAAGACAAATCACGTACACTTGAAGAAGAAGATATAACAAACATTGTAAGCAAATGCGTTATTGCTTTACAAAATCGTTTCAAAGCCATATTAAGAGAATAATCATATGACATTAACTAAAGCTGATATAGCAGATCGTCTTGCCGAGAAATTTGATATCGATCGTCAAGAAGCTAAAGTCCTTGTTGAACTTTTTTTTGAAGAGATTCGAGTCGCTTTAGAAAAAGGCGAGCCAGTTAAATTATCAGGTTTCGGTAATTTTGCCATACGTGATAAAAATTCACGTCCTGGACGTAATCCTAAAACAGGTGAAAGTGTTGATATTTCAGCTCGTCGAGTGGTTACATTCAGACCTGGCATTAAATTTAGAGAGCGTATAGAAAAAAATCTAACAATTTAATATTGTTGAATTAATTCTATAAGCATTCTTGCAAATAATCGCCTTTCTTTTGTTTAAGGCTTAAGAAAGGCCGATTAGTCTTTTTATTCAAAAAAATAGTTGTAAAATTTCAAATATTCAAGCATAATACTGCCTCTTCTATGGAGGCTCTATGGGTCCTCTTGCAACATTTCTTTGCTCATCAGGTCAGGTCCGGAAGGAAGCAGCCAAAGTAAAAAATATGTGTGTGGGATGTGGCTGATAGAGTCTCCACCCAACCTATTTAATTTTGAATTTATTTCCTTCTTCATACACCTAATCATCATTGCATAATAAATCCGCAAATAATTAATTATATTTAAATTTGAAATTAAATCAGTTGTCGCTTTTGACCTTTTTTGAGATCATATAAAAAGCTAATTTAATATATTAATAACAACAATTATTGAGGATATGTTTATGATGCGAGTTGGATTATTTATTCTAACTAACTTAGCTGTTATGTTTGTATTTGGTATCATTTTAAGTTTATTACATGTTGATGCCCATAGTACCTTAGGATTGCTTATCTTTGCTGGCATTTTTGGTTTTGGTGGCTCTTTTATTTCTTTACTATTATCCAAAAAAATTGCTTTAAGTTCTGTTGGGGGGAAAATCATTACTCAGCCAAGAACGGCTCAAGAACAATGGTTAATTGATGTTGTGCGCCGTCAATCATCTGAGCTTAAGCTTAATATGCCCGATGTTGCTATTTACAATGCCTCTGATATCAATGCTTTTGCAACCGGTGCAACCAAAAATAACTCGCTTGTTGCGGTCAGTTCCGGACTATTAAATTCAATGACACAAGATGAAGCCGAGGCAGTAATTGGTCATGAAATGAGCCATATAGCCAATGGTGATATGGTAACAATGACTTTGTTACAAGGTGTGCTTAATACTTTTGTGATTTTTATCTCTCGCTTATTATCTTTTGCTGTTTCTCAAGCGCTTAATGAACGTGACAGCAAAGTTCCTTCTCATTTAGTTTATTTCCTAATTGTTATGGTATTTGAAACCATTTTTGGTATTTTAGCGAGTCTTATCGTAATGTGGTTTTCACGTTACAGAGAGTTTAAGGCTGATGCCGGGTCAGCGAAGTTAGTCGGCGCAACAAAAATGATCGCTGCTCTTGAAAAATTGAAAGTCAGCCATGAACCAACTGAACAAGCTTCAATCCTCGCATTTTGTATTAATGGTGCTAAAAAGATCAAATTTTCAGAACTGTTTATGTCACATCCACCTTTAGATAAACGTATTGATGCTTTACGTAATCAATCATTTATCGGTTAGTTTTTTACTTAAACGTATATGTTTTCTGAAACTTCTTGGCAAACATCGGTAATGTTCCCAATGTTTGCCAAATTGTATCTGTCCATTATTTACCATTCATGAGACGTAACTATGTTGCATCCTAAAAACGCTACGAATACATTAGAACTACTTAGCCCGGCTAAAAATATCGAAATTGCCAAACAAGCCATTTTACATGGTGCAGATGCTGTATATATTGGTGGGCCTAATTTTGGTGCACGCCATAACGCCGGTAATTCAGTTAGAGATATTGCGCAATTAGTCGAGTTTGCTCATCAGTATTACGCTAAAGTATTTGTCACTTTAAACACCATATTACATGACAATGAGCTAGAGCCGGCAAGGAAACTAATTTGGCAACTATATGATGCAGGCATTGATGCGTTAATTGTACAAGATATGGGGATTTTAAATTTAGATATTCCACCAATCGATTTACATGCCAGTACGCAAATGGATATCCGAACACCGGAGAAAGCAAAATTTTTATCGGATGTTGGTTTTTCTCAAATCGTTTTAGCCAGAGAGCTTAACTTAACCGAAATAGCAACCATTCATCAGCAAATCGATGCCAATATCGAGTTTTTTATTCATGGCGCACTTTGCGTGGCTTTTTCCGGTCAGTGTTATATTTCCCATGCACAAACAGGGCGGAGTGCAAATCGTGGTGATTGTTCTCAAGCATGTCGATTACCTTTCACTTTAAAAGATGATCAAGGGCGAATTGTCGCTTATGAAAAACATCTTTTATCAATGAAAGATAATAATCAGTCAAATAATTTAAAACAGCTTATAGAAGCAGGCGTAAGATCGTTCAAAATAGAAGGGCGGTATAAAGATGTAAGTTACGTCAAAAATATTACGTCATTTTATCGGCAAAAATTAGATGATATCTTATCTAATTCATCTGATTTTCGTCCAGCATCAAGTGGAAAAACTGAACACTTTTTCACCCCCGATCCTGATCGAACATTCCATAGAGGCAGTACCGATTACTTTGTTCGTGGCCGACAGCCAGATATAGGAGCATTTGATTCTCCAAAATTTGTCGGATTACAAATTGGTGAAATTATTAAAGTAACAAAGCAAAGTATCGACATCAGCACCAGCAAAAACTTAACCAATGGTGACGGGCTTAATGTACTGATTAAGCGTGAAAATTTTGGTTTTCGAGCCGATCGCGTGGAAAAACTATCAACTAATCTTTATCGAGTATTTCCTAATGAAATCCCAAAACCTCTTTTTTCGGTTAAATTGCCCTATGTCATCAATCGTAATTTAGATCACCTATGGCAACAAAATCTACTTAAAGATTCCAGCCAACGCCGTATAGGCTTAACCTTTACATTACGTAATTGCGATAAAGGTATCCAATTAGTCGCTAAAAGTGAAGAGGGGATAAGCGTTCAATTAGAGCTCCATGGCGAATTTGATCTTGCCCAACAACCTGAGAAAGCGATTAAAAATATTAAGGATAATTTATCCAAACTTGGACAGACTATTTATTATTTATCGCATTTAGAGATTGAACTTGAAACGGTCTATTTCATTCCTAGTAGCCAACTTAATCAACTAAGACGAGATATTATTACTAATCTCACTACAGCACGATTAGCAAATTATCAACCGAAAAAACGTAAACCCGAAATTCAACCAGCGCCAATATATCCGGAAAATCAGTTAACTTTTTTGGCCAATGTTTACAATCATAAAGCCAGAGAATTTTATAATCAGCATGGCGTGACATTGATTGAAAGTGCTTATGAAGCGCATCAAGTTAAAGATGATGCACCGTTGATGATTACCAAACATTGTTTACGATTTGCGTTCAATTTATGTCCAAAACAAGCCAAAGGAATTCAGGGCGTTAAAACCAAAGTTACGCCAATGAAATTAGTTCAAAATAACGAAGAATTGATTCTAAAATTCAATTGTAAAGCTTGTGAAATGCAGGTTTGGGGCAAAATCAAAAAGCATATTTTAAAAATGCCATTGCCTGGTAGTGAAGTTATTTTACTGACAAGTAATGATTAACATATTGATAATTATCGGATTATTATTTATTCGATAATTATTATAACCAATCATCTATATAAGAATTTTAACGATAAATAGCGAATATAAAAGGTGTTATTTTAGTTCGTAATAATGTTATTATTTAACATAATATACATTATTTGAATTTTAACTATTTGATTTAATTATAATTATTAAATTAAGTGCGTAATAATGGAAAATAGGGGACTTACTAACGTTTTTTTAAAAGAAAACACGCTAAAGAAATTTCTATTCATCTGCGAATTTAATTTATTTTTTCAATATGTATTGCTTCTTTCAAATTATCATTTAGCTGAATTATTTGATAACGATTCAAGATTTAATGTTATTAGTTCCCCACATTTAAGAGTGACTAGTGGTAATCAAGCTCGATTTAGTGTTGGTTCTGATGTTCCTGTTTTGGCTTCTGTAACTCATACAGATAACAACAAGTCAGTTCAATCGATAGAATATCGCTCATCAGGTGTAATATTTACTGTTAAACCATTGATTACAGAAAATATTATCACTTTAGATATTAATCAACAGTTATCTAATTTTGTTAAAACTGAAACAGGTGTAAATAATTCTCCGACTTTGATAAAAAGAGAAGTTAATACTAATATTAATTTAAATGACGGTGATATTGTTGTGCTTGGTGGTTTAACTGATAGTAAAGATTCAAATGCAAAAACTGGATTAAGTTTTTTACCAATTTTTAATAGTAAATCAAATGAAAAAAATAAAACCGATATTCTAGTTGCATTATCAGTATCAAGAATAAAATAATAGTTAATGCTTATACTGTGAAATTTAGTATAATCTATAGTTGGTTATAGACGAACAAATTTATAAAATGGAAAAAAGGCATTTATATATTTATTTTAAATATTTGGTTGATAATAAAAAGAGTTTATCAAATCTTACTTATTTTCAAATACAATTTATGTTTAATTTAATTTAATTTCAATTCTCGATGAGAATTATTGTTCACCCAATCTACTCTTCAAAAGTTCTTCTGTTAATTTTTTAGCCTTTAAATGCCAAACACATCCCATTAAAATTATTGAACTATTAAAAAAAATATCCGAGAAAGGTTTTTTAATTCAATGTTATCCGCAGTTTGGTTATTACTATACACTTCCTATAAGAAAGATATCTAAGTATTATTATAATCGATTAAAGAGAGATAAATCATTTAGTCATATTGTACATAACTCTGAAATTATTCATGATTTACTTCTTGACATAAGATTAGACTAAATGAGTAGTTTAATTAGTTCGCATAATGTATATTATGTTAAATAATGAAATTAGAAGTTAAATAATATCATTTCGTTTTAATCGATACTATCTTCGCAATCTGTTACATCATTTAGTTAAATAAACATGAGCGAACAAATTTCGTTTTATCTCAAAATATGGTAACCTTATCACCAAATTTAGAAACCACTCCCCTTAAGGATTGTATGCAAACTATAAATAAGACATTACGTTCAAAAAGTTGTGCTGTACCATGCGAGTTATGCAGTATGGGAGCATTTTGTATTCCAATGTTGCTTAATAATACGTTGGACAGTGTTTTAAAACGTAAGCAATCTTATTTAAAAAATGAAATTCTTATTAAAGCCAAAACACCTTTTACTAAATTCTTTATCATTCATTCCGGTGCATTAAAAACATTTGTTGTAACACCTGAAGGAAATGAACAAATTAATGGCTTTTATTTACCCGGCGATATTGTTGGCTTAGATGCTATTTCAACTAAGGTATATAACAACAATATTCAAGCTTTGAGTAATACTTTGGTTTGTGAACTCAATTATGATGAATTAATGTCGCTATTCCATACTCACAAAAATGTTAGAGATATGGTTTTAAACTTATTGAGTGCTGATATTCATAATTTTCAGAAATTAGTGCTATGTTATTCTCAGAAAAAATCTGATGAACGACTGGCGACTTTTATATACTCTCTTTACACACGTTACGAACAACGAGGCCATTCATCTTTAAACATTAAATTGTCGATGAGTCGTGCTGATATTGCTAATTATTTAGGATTAACCATCGAAACTGTTAGCCGTAATCTATCAAAATTTCAAGAGCAGAATATTTTATCGGCGAAAGGAAAATATATATTTATCAATAACCTAAATGCTCTAATGGATTTGGCTAAATAAATTTTTATTTTTATGCTAAAATTATCAACATATTTATTGTAAGGTCTTTATTTATGACAAGTTTAAAGAAAACATTTATTGCTGCTACACTCGCACTAGTCCCTATCTCTTCGTTTGCTGCCCAGCAACTAAATGAAGAACAAGCAAATAGCATGCAATCATTTAAAAGTATCACTATTCGTGGTGCATTTTATACAGATAGTGATTATATAATGGCTATGTCTAAAGCAGCTGATAAAGAAGGAGCCGCTTCTTTCTATATCACTACAACAAATATAAGCCCTTCAAATGATACATTACGTATAGTTTACGCCAAATTATATAAAGCAGATGCACCTAAAGCGATTGAGAAAGAAGAAAGTCTTCGTCAATTTGAAGGTGTGTATGAATATCCTAAATCAAAAGCTATTCGATTAGAACCTTTTGATATTGTCCGTATTCGTGGCTACTTCCCTACTGATTATGACATCAACCAAGCTATAGCTAAAGAAGCTGCAAGTCATGGCGCTTATGCCTTTTATATCGACTCACGATCAGAATTAGGAAGTAATTTACAAGTTGCAGCTTACTTATTTAAGAAAGATGCGCCGGAGCGTAAACTACAACCGGAAAATGCAATTCCTTATGATTCTGAAGCTGGTCAACAAGCATTAGCTCAAGGTGGTGAAGCTGCTATGCAGGTTGAAAAACCGGGCTATTACTCACCATCATCATTTAATGAAAAATTCTATGCTGAAAAATTCAATAATAAAGTTATTGATAAAACAACAACCACTCAAACAGCGACAACCTCGACTTCAACTCAAACTGCTTCAGCAGTTCCGGTTGAACCGCAACGCGTAAATCGTTACACTGTCACTCTTCCTGATGGTCGTAAAATTCAAGAGCTTAACGATGCTACAGCAGCTAAAATGGTGGCATTTAATACGATCAAGTTCAGAGGATACTATGTGACTGATCAAGAAATTTCTTATCAAGCAGGTAAACGAGCGATTGATGCTGGTGCTAAATATTACCATATAGCGCGAGTTGCTCACGATTCGAATGGACCAAATATCACTGTTTTTGTCGATCTATATCGATAATATCAAAACAAAAATGGGCGCCTGTGCGCCCTACTTTTTCTAACTTAATTTAATATCACCCACGGCTTTTAAAGCTCCGATTTGACCTGCTCAATCTGTTGTTTAATTCTTTTGGCTGAGATAGGATAAGGTGTACCAAGTTGTTGAGCAAATAAATTGACTCTTAATTCTTCAATCATCCATCTTATATTTACTACTTGCTGTTGTAATCGTTGATTTTCAGTCAAACTATTTAGCCAATTTTCATATAGATTTTTGACCTCTTCCACTGTATTCATCGCTTGCCTATCTTTTGACGCATTTTGCATTAATTTTTCAATACGCTTTTCAATGGCTAATAAGTAACGATGAATATCATTAAGTCGATGATAGCCCGATTTTGCGACAAATCCTTTATATATCAGATTATTTATTTGTTGTTTGATATCAGATAAAGCAAAAGCTAATGATAAATCAACTCGTCCTTTTAACTTTTTATTGATATTAAAGTGGAGAGTTAAAATAGATTCTACTTGTTTAGCAATATCCACGACGGTTTCATTAATGTGAGCCTTAGTATAATCTAAAAGCTGCTGATATTGTTCCTGATTCTCAATGGTTTGATTATTTTTTTCAATCAGATAATCAACAGCACAAGCTATACAATCATCAATTAGCGATAGCACTGTACCAAATGAATTAAAATATAATCCTAATTTTGATTTATTCGGCAATTTTTCATGCAAATATTTGATTGGCGAAGGAATATTTAATATAAGAAGACGCCTTAACCCCAATTTAGTTAAGCGTTGTTGCTCTTGTTTTGAATCAACCAATTTAATACTGACAGAGTTTTGATTATCTATAATAGTTGGATAAGCTTTAACGACATAATTTTTCTGCTTCGCTTCGTAGATGTGCGGTAGAGTACCAAAGTTCCAGTCAGTTAAATTATCTTGCTCTAATGATATCGATTTTTTTTCGGTTAATGAAGATAATGCTTGTTGTACTTGAGTTTTTAACTGTTCTTTAAGTTTATCTAAATCTTTGCAGAAAGCAATTTCCTTATTGTTATCAACAATACTGAAACTCATTTTTAAATAATCCGGGATTTGATCTAGTTGCCAATCTTCATTGGTAATTTTCACTCCAGTCATTTTCCTAAATTCAGTTTCTAAAGTTTCCAGTAATGGTTGATCAGTAGCCCCTACCCGATTTAAAAAAGCTTGAGCATAATTTGGTGCGGGTACCAGATTTTTTCTTAATGATTTAGGTAATGATTTGATTAAAGCTATTACTAGATCTTCTCGAAAACCAGGAACTTGCCAATCGAAACCTCGATTTTTAACTTGATTTAAAATATTAATGGGAATCGTTATTGTGACACCGTCACGTTTATCGCCGATTTCAAATTGATAACTTAGCGGTAATTTTAATTGGTCTTGATACCAAAAATCAGGAAAATCATTTAAGTTAACGGATTGAGCTGATTGATTTATCAGCATATTCTTCTCAAAATTAAGAAAATCCGGATCCGTTTTTTGCTTAGTTTTCCACCATGAATCAAAATGTTTTGCTGATATCACCGACTTATCAATACGCTGATCATAAAAATTAAATAGCTCATTATCATCAATTAAAATATCTTGACGTCGTGACTTATGTTCAAGATCTTCAACCTCTTCTATTAATTTCTGATTTTGTTTATAAAATTTATGATTAGTTAACCAATCCCCTTCAACAAGAGCATGTCGAATAAACAGGCTACGACTTAAAACCGGATCGATTTTGCTATAATTGACTATTCGGCTTGCAACAATAGGTAGACCAAACAAAGTGACCTTTTCATTAGCAATTGTCGTTCCTTGCTTTTTAGACCACCTTGGTTCACTGTAACTATATTTCACCAAATGTTTAGCGACAGGTTCAATCCATTCCGCTTCGATCTTGGCCGCCGTTCTTCCCCATAAGCGGCTGGTCTCAACTAATTCACTGGCAATGCACCATTTAGGCTGATTTTTGAAAATTGCCGAATTGGGAAAAATAGCAAACTTGATATTACGTGCGCCAATGTATTCATGTTTTTCCAGCTCTTTCATTCCAACATGTGAAAGTAATCCACATAATAAAGCAACATGCAGCGAGCGATAATCAGCTAACTGGCTATTTATCGGAAAAGCTAACTGTTTAATAGTTTGCCTAATTTGAGTGTAGACATCTTGCCATTCTCGAATTCGCAGATAATTTAAAAATTCTTTTTGACAAAGTCGCCTAAATTGATTTCCCGATAATTCTTGCTGTTGAGTTTTAATATAATTCCATAAATTAATATATGAAATGAAATCAGACTGTTTATCAGCAAAGCGGCGATGCTTCTCATCAGAAGCTTGTTGTTTATCAAATGGCCGTTCTCTTGGATCTTGAATAGACAAAGCTGCGGTGATAATCATGATCTCTTTAGTACAACCCAACCTTCTTGCTTCAACTAACATTCTGGCTAATCGAGGATCAATGGGTAATTGCGCTAAAATTTTACCGATATCAGTAAGATGATATCGATGATGTTTAGTATAAAGGGCACCAAGTTCTTCTAATAAACGAATACCGTCACGAATATATTTAGAATCCGGCGCCTGAACAAAAGGAAAAGCCGCTATATCGCCCAAACCTAAAGCAGTCATTTGTAAAATAACCGAAGCAAGATTAGTTCGAAGAATTTCCGGCTCTGTAAATTCCGGTCGTGATAGGAAATCTTGTTCATCATATAAACGTATACAGATCCCATCCGATGTTCGACCACAACGCCCCTTTCGTTGATTTGCTGAGGCTTGTGAAATTGGTTCAATAGGTAGACGTTGTACTTTTGTGCGGTAACTATATCGACTAATTCTAGCAAGTCCGGGATCAATCACATATTTAATACCCGGAACCGTCAATGATGTTTCAGCAACATTGGTGGCAAGCACGATTCGTCTTTTCGTATGAGATTGAAATATTCGATTCTGCTCAGAGTTTGACAGCCTTGCATATAGTGGTAATACATCAGTGTGACGAAGTTGCAACTTGTTAAGCGTATCGGCAAGATCTCGAATCTCACGTTCACCGGTTAGAAATATTAAAATATCGCCGTTACTTTCTGCAGAAAGTTCGTCAATAGCATCGATAATTGGCTGAAAATCACTATTTTTTTCAACTTCACTATCGTTATTGTCAAAAATTGGCGGTCTATATCTGACTTCTACCGGGTAGGTTCTACCTGATACTTCAACAACCGGAGCATGATTAAAGTGGTTTGAAAATCGCTCAACATCAATGGTTGCCGAGGTAATAATGACTTTTAAATCGGGTCGCTTAGGTAGTAATTGTTTTAAATAACCTAAGATAAAATCGATATTTAAACTTCTTTCATGTGCTTCATCGATGATAATAGTATCATACTGCAATAAAAGTTTATCTTTTTGAATTTCAGCCAATAAAATGCCGTCAGTCATTAATTTAATTAATGTTGTATCACTTACCTGATCAGAAAATCTTACTTTATAGCCGACTAGCTGCCCTATTTCTGTATGTAACTCTTCAGCAATCCGATTAGCGACAGAGCGTGCTGCCAATCGTCGAGGTTGTGTATGACCTATAAACCCTTTAACACCTAAACCTAACTCTAAACATATTTTGGGAATTTGAGTGGTTTTACCCGATCCGGTTTCGCCGGCAATAATAACAACTTGATTATCTCTTATCGCATTAAAGATATCCTGTCTTTTTTCGACAACCGGTAAATTTTCCGGAAAAACAATCTGTTTTGGTAACGTTTTAAGCCTTGTTTGGTAATGCAAAACAGCTTGATCAATAAGCGAATCAATTTCTGCCGTATTTTGATTATGTTTGGCCAGTTTAGAGATTTTAAATTTATCTAAGAAAGTCATCGATTCTAAGAATTTTAATTGCTGCTGAGATAACATAAGGAGTAAAATATAAGAATTATTTTTAATTAAACTAATTATAACAAATTTTATTTATCATTAGGAGTCAATATGAAAAAGACCTTATTGCTAATTACTTGTGCATTAATCATGTCAGGCTGTGGTGAATCAACAAAAGTTAAAGCCGAAGATTTACAACATCACCGTTTTATATTGGTCAAAGCAAATGGTGAAAGTATCACCCCGGAAAATCCTGCCGAAATCGTATTTGGCGAAAATATGCATATTATGGGTAACATGTGTAATCGTTTTGTTGCTAATGCAACTTTTGAAAATCAAATCCTTAAAGCTCCAGGCCTGGCCATGACAAAAATGCTATGTCCCGATACAAAACTTAATGAACTCGATGCAACCATTGAAGCGTTATTTACTGAAGGTGCCAATGTCGAATTAAATAAAGACACTTTAACCTTAAAAAATAAGAATAATGAATTAGTCTACCAATTAAAAGATTTGATGTAATTAAAAGTCAAACTTACCCTGTAACTTTTGCCAAAATGATTGAGTTGGCTGTATTTGGTAATATTGTGTTAAGAAATAATTAATGATAAAAAACTTTATTTAAAATAGAGTTAAGACTATAATGGCAAAAGTTTTTTTAGGATCCACATTTTGATGAAAATGACCAATTCTTCAAATATTTTAATTATGTTGAATAACTACTTATCAGTTATTTATAACCTCTTATATACCATTCATACCAATGCAAAGACATTGGTTTTTTTTTGTACAAAACCGATTTATATAAAATTTAAACATTAACCTTAACAACTAGTAGATAATATTATGAAAAAGACAAAAATAGTTTGTACCATTGGCCCTAAATCAGAATCAAAAGAGATGTTAGCAAAATTATTAAATGCAGGCATGAATGTCATGCGTTTAAACTTCTCTCATGGGGATTATGAAGAGCATGGTAATCGTATTAAAAATTTACGTGAAGTAATGCAAGAAACTGGCTTAAAAGCCGCTATTATGTTAGATACTAAAGGGCCTGAAATTCGGACTATCAAATTAGAAGGTGGTAATGACGTATCGCTTGTTGCAGGGCAAACTTTCACATTTACAACGGATGAAACTGTGGTCGGTAATTCAGAGCGTGTGGCTGTAACTTATAAAGGTTTTGCGCATGATCTTAAACCAGGCAACCGAGTTTTAGTCGATGACGGTTTGATCGCTATGGATGTTCAAGAAGTTAAAGGTAATGAAGTAATTTGTAAAGTATTGAACAACGGTGATTTAGGTGAAAATAAAGGTATCAACTTACCGGGTGTTTCAATCAAATTACCTGCCCTTGCTGAAAAAGATAAAAACGATCTTATTTTTGGTTGTGAACAAGGCGTAGACTTTATTGCTGCTTCTTTTATTCGTAAACGTTCTGATGTTGAAGATATCCGTGCTCATCTTAAAGCCCACGGTGGTGAAGATATCAAAATTATATCAAAAATTGAAAACCAAGAAGGTCTGGATAATTTTGATGAAATCCTTGAAGCATCTGACGGTATCATGGTTGCTCGTGGTGACTTAGGTGTTGAAATCGCTGTTGAAGAAGTTATTTTTGCACAAAAAATGATGATTAAAAAATGTAATAAAGCTTCTAAACCAGTGATCACTGCAACACAAATGCTAGATTCAATGATTAAAAACCCACGCCCAACTCGTGCCGAAGCTGGTGATGTGGCTAATGCGATCATCGACGGTACCGATGCAGTAATGTTATCTGGCGAAAGCGCTAAAGGTAAGTATCCGCTTGAAACGGTAAATGTAATGGCAACCATTTGTAAGCGTACCGATATCACCATTCCTGCTTCGTTAGAGTTAACAGCCAAAGAAGAAAAATTGCGCATCACTGCAGCTGTTTGTTGTGGTGCAGTTGAAATTGCTGAACGATTAAATGTACCACTCATTGTGGTTGCAACTCGCAGTGGTAAATCAGCACGCGAACTCCGTCACTATTTCCCTAAAGCTAAAATTTTAGCGCTATCTTCTAGCCAAAAAACAGTTAACCAATTAGCCTTATCTAAAGGTGTGCAACCAATCTTAATCGATGCCATTAATTCGACTGATGATTTTTATCGTTTAGGTAAAGAAATGGCCGTTAAGGTTTGTGGTTTACAACAAGGTGATACTATCGTTATGGTATCTGGTGCTTTAGTACCAAGTGGCACAACTAACACAACATCAGTACACCGTATCTAATTTTTGTTAAATAAATAATAAAAAGCTAGCGTATTGCTAGCTTTTTTTTTCACTTAAGTTATTCTGTAATACATCAAATAATTGTATGGTAAGAGATAACAAATGATAGAAGAAACAGTATATTTACCAAAAGAACTAAGTTGGTTATCATTTAATCAACGCGTATTACAAGAAGCTGCTGATGAAAGTAACCCGCTTATTGAACGTGTTCGATTTTTAGGAATATACTCAAGTAATCTTGATGAGTTTTATAAAGTACAATTTGCTAATTTAAAAAAGTATGTCTTAATTGAGCAAGAACAAGTTCAATCTTCCTCCACAGCAAAAAATTTATTACGTCAAGTTAATCAAAAAGTCATTCAGCTTGAATTACAATTCGATCAGCTTTATAACGAGCTGTTATTAGAAATGGCAAGAAATCAGATTTTTTTGATTAACGAAAGGCAACTCACCTCTTATCAAGAAAATTGGATAAAAAATTATTACAAACAAAACTTAAGGCAATACATCACCCCTATTCTACTCGATAGCCATACTGAACTCATTCAATTTTTAAAAGATGACCATGCCTATTTAGCTGTTGAAATCATATGTGAAGATAGCATTAGTTATGCCTTGCTTGAATTACCGACTGATAATGCACCACGTTTTGTATTGTTACCGTCTGAATTCTCAACCAAAAACAAATCAATTATCTTTCTTGATAATATTTTACGTTATTGTTTATCCGATATATTCAAAGTTTTTTTTGATGCTGTAGAATTAAACGCCTATTCAATCAATATAAATCGAGACGCCGAATACGAGTTGAATACGGAATTAGATAGCCTGCTTGAATTAATGTCACAAGGATTAAAACAACGATTAACCGCCCAGCCGGTTCGTTTTACTTATCAAAAAGATATGCCCAAAGCGCTTTTTGAATTACTCATTAATAAATTAAGATTAACTGAGCAAGATGCCATGCCCGGTGGGCGTTATCCAAATTTTAAAGATCTTGCTAATTTTCCGGATCTGGGCGTTAAACATCTGCTCAATAAACGTTTACCTAGTCTTGCCTATAATCGTTTTAAACAATTTAGAAATGCATTTGCCACAATCAACGATCGTGATGTTTTACTGTATTATCCTTATTACTCTTTTGGTCATGTTCTGGAAATAATGCGACAAGCATCTTTTGATCCGGCTGTTACGCATATTCGAATGAACATCTACCGTGTTGCTAAAGATTCAAGATTTATTCATGCTGCGATTAATGCGGCAAATAATGGTAAAAAAGTGACGGTTGTGGTTGAGTTACAAGCACGTTTTGATGAAGAAGCAAATATCAAATGGGCAAAACGATTAATTAGTAGCGGAATTAAAGTTATCTATTCTCAGCCAAAATTAAAAATTCATGCAAAACTATTTTTGATCGACCGAAAAGAAGACGACAGAATAGTAAGATATGCCCACATTGGTTCGGGAAATTTCAATGAAAAAACCGCAAGAGTTTATACCGATTTTTCGTTACTAACGGCAGATCCGGCAATTACGGGTGAAGTGCTAAAAGTATTTAACTTTATTGAAAACCCATTTAAGCCGGTAACTTTTCACCATTTATTAGTTTCGCCACAAAATACACGATTACGCTTTCATGAATTTATTGAAAGAGAAATCAATAATGCCAAAGCTGGGAAACCTTCAGGCATTTATCTCAAACTCAATGCAATAACTGATAAAGAGATGATAAATCAACTCTATAAAGCTTCATGTGCTGGCGTGAAAATACGCATGATTGTGCGAGGTACCTGTATACTCGTTCCTCAAATTCCTAATTTAAGTGAAAATATCTATGTAACCAGTATTGTTGACCAGTATCTCGAACATGCTCGAGTTTATATATTCGAAAATGACGGTAATAAAGATACCTACATATCATCTGCCGATTGGATGCCTAGAAATCTTGATAACCGGATTGAGGTCGGAGTAAAAATATTTGATCTGACATTAAAATCCACTATTCATAATATTTTCAATATTCAGTGTAATGACAATGTCAAAGCTCGAATTATCGATAAAGATAATATGAACAATTATGTCCAAAGAGGTAATAAAAAGAAAGTGCGAGCACAGCGGGCAATTTATGATTATCTAAAACAATTAGAATCGGCAAGTTAAGGATTTGAATGTGAATAAATTTGATGAATATGCAGTTATTGATCTCGGCTCGAATAGTTTTCATATGGTCATTGCACGTTGTATAGATGGTGCTACACAAATTATTTACAAAAATAAAAAGAATATTCATTTAGCTACCGGTTTAAATGAATTCTATGAGCTAAGTGAGTCAAGTATTAAAAGAGGTATTGAGTGCCTTGCGCTCTTTGCTGAACGGCTAAATGGATTTCCTCCGGAAAATGTTCGAATTGTTGCTACTTATACGCTGCGCATTGCCAGCAATCGGCATCAATTTCTAGCCGAAGCGGCTAAGGTTCTACCCTACCCGATTGAAATTATCTCTGGACAAGAAGAAGCCCGTTTAATCTATTTAGGTACCATGACAGCTGAAGCAACCGCCGAAGATGATACCAAATTTGTTATTGATATTGGTGGTGGATCGACTGAAATTGCCATTGGTCGAGGAAACGATCTCAAACCATTTATTGTGGCAAGTCGACCAATGGGCTGTGTGACTTACACTAAGCAATTTTTTCCACAAAAGACCATTGACCGATATTCATTTTTAAGAGCTAAACTGGCAGCTGAACAACAAATTGAAAATCTTATTACCACAATAAAAAGACAAAATATCAGTGCCGCATTTGGCACTTCCGGCACAATTAAAAGTATTTACAAAATATTATTAGATTTAGGTGTCAGCGACGGTATCATTACGCCTAAACGTTTGGATGATTTAATCAGTTATATCTTAGAATTCAAGTCTTTTCATGAAATTGACTATCCATCACTTTCGGAAGAAAGAAAAAACGTTTTCGTCAGCGGGTTAGCAATATTTAGTGGCGTTTTTAACGCATTAGGCCTACAAGAGCTTCAATTTAGCCCATGCGCATTACGTGAAGGGGTTTTGTATGAACTGATCGACGGTCCAAATTATCGGGATATAAGACAAACAACAGCTGAATCACTCTCTCAGCATTACAACATTGATGAGCGTCATGCTAAACAAGTGGTAAAAACGGCAAAGTATCTTTTTTCACAATGGAAAGCGCAAACTTCGACTAATATTCCGCAACATTTAGAATCTATCCTCTATTGGGCAGCGCAGCTCCATGAAGTGGGACTGAAAATAAATTTTTCATCAATACACAAACATTCGAGTTATATTCTGTTAAATAGTAACTTACCCGGATTCAATGAAGAACAACAACTTTTATTGTCTACCCTTGTTCGTTATCACCGAAAGTCAATTAACATTGATGAACTGCCCTATTTTAGTTTATTCGAATACAAACATATCATCTCGTTATTGCAGATTTTGCGGCTTGCCGTTTTATTTAATAACCAGCGTAATAACGATCTGGATCTCACTGCATTTAGATTAAAATTAAACAGTGATAAATTGAGCAAACTGACGATAGAACTCAACGAAAAGTTTGTTGAAAATAATAAATTAATCTTGCTTGATTTAGAGCAGGAGCAGAAATATTGGAAATCGGTTAACGATTGGAAATTATCGATTGAAATGTTTTAATCACTCAAAAAAACCGCCAGTTTAACTGGCGGTGATAAGCTAAGCTTTTAGCCTAATCCAATGATTTTCCACCATAAAATACCAATAGTGAAAACAATAATTAAATTTACTACGCTACAAATGAAACCGACTTTCCACCATGTTTTAACCGGTACAAAGCCTTCAGCAAACAGTAACGGGTTACGGGCATTAGCGAATTGGGTAATCGAACCAAAATAGTTAGTACAAATAACTAATGCAAAAATGGCAATCATTTGCGGCACGCCGAGTGCTAAAGCAACCGTTAAAAATACCGGGAATAAAGCAGCAATATGCGCATTACCACTCGCAAAGAAGTAATGGAGATAAACATAAGCTACACACAAAATCACAATGACTAAAACCCAGCTACTATCCCCTAAGTGACCTTTAACCGCATTACCAATTGTATCGCCTAGCCATTTAGTTACGCCAAGTTTATTCACTTGCCCCGCCATCATCAATAATGCAGCAAACCAAATCAAAGTATCCCAAGCGGCCTTTTCACCCTTGATGTCCTCCCAACTAAGTACGCCGGTTAAAATTAAAATTGTTAAACCGATAAATGCAGTAGTGGTTGAGTCAATACCGAAATTTTTACCAAAAATCCACAAGCCTAACAGTAATACAACTGTTGTACCCATAATAATTTCTTTAAAGGTCACATAACCCATTTTTTCAAGTTCTTCGGCGGCTAGTTTAGGCGCTTCTGGTGTCTTTTTAAGTTCAGGATTGGTTAAAAAGTAGATAACTAAAGGAATAACAATAAATGAGACTAAACAAGGTACGATAGCCGCCATAAACCATTGTCCCCAGCCTAAAGTAATACCAAGTTGACTTGTTACTAATTTGGCTGCCAGCAAATTGCCGGTAAAGGCAGTTAAAAACATTGCCGATGTAATATCATTTACATGACTAATGGTTAACATTAAGAAAGTGCCAATACGATTTCTTGATTCATCTTTTGGACTCGAATTAAAATTAATCGCTAACGCTTCAGCGATAGGATATATTACCCCACCTGCACGAGCAGTCGTACTAGGAATCGCTGGAGCTAATGCCATATCTGTTACTGACAGGCCATAAGCTAAACCTAACGTATTTTTACCTAAAATTTTAACCAGATAATAAGCTATACGCCTACTTAATCCTGTTTTGATAAAACCACGTGCAATCATAAAAGCAATAACAATAAGCCAAATAAGGCTACTGTTTAATTCGCTTAATGAAATTTTAATCGCATCTGTTGCTGTTGCCGCTCCTGACGGTCTTAAAACCGCAAATACTGTTATCGCTAATAGTCCAATTGCACCAATTGGCATAATTTCAGCGACAATACAGGCAATAGTAGCAACAAAGATGATACTGGTGTGCCAACCTTCAATACTAATTCCTTCTGGCGGAGAAACAAATTGCCATAATATTGCTGAAATAGCGGCAATAATTATGAGCGGTAACCATTTGACAGGTGGTTTTTTCACTGTGTTCATAGTATTTTCCTTTTTAATTAAAAATGACTTAATTTAATTCATTATAAAAACGATCCAGTTTGATATAAATTTTTTCGTTTCCAACAAAATGTTAAGGTAAAACATATTGTTGGCTAACTAGTTGAAAAGCAAAATTATCAGTATTAACTAGTTCGATTGTTTTATTTTTTAAAACAAATATGGCTGATAAATTCGGATGTTCAATCAAATAGTTACCCGCTTTTTTAACCCCTAATCCATAGAGAATAGTCGAAAAAATATCACCTTCAAGCGACGTATCTGAAATTACCGTTACACTTTCTAATTCATTATCCAAAGGATAACCGGTTGAAGGGTCAAAGATGTGATGATAGCGGTGATTATTTAAGGTAAAGTAACGCTCATAAATCCCTGATGTAACCACAGATTTATCGTTGACTTGAATAATCCCAACCAGTTCATTGTTGAGTGAAAATGGCTCTTTCAAACCTATTTGCCAATTGCCGTTCTTATCTAAAGGTGATTTGCCTAAAGTTAAGACGTTACCACCTAAATTGATAATAGCTTGATGTATGTTATTTTGCTGTAGAACAACTTTAACCACATCGGCTATATAGCCTTTGGCTATAGCACCTAAATCAATTTCCATTCCCTTTTTTTTCAAAAAAACTGCACAAGTTTTAGGATCAAGCTCAATTTCGTTAGGATCGGTTAATAATAGTTGATCATGAATTTGCTGTGGGGAGGGAACTTGCTGGCCTTGAAAACCGATTTTCCATAATTTGACTAAAGGACCAATAGCAAAATTGAAACAACTATTGGGCATTAAACTGACTTTATAAGCTTGCTCTATAAGCGAAAACACAGCACGGCTAACGATAACCGGATGTTTACCCGCAGCAGCGTTAATCGACATAACTTCTGAATGACGGCGGTTAACGGTCAATTTATCTTCAAGTAATTTTATGGTGTGAAACACCCTATGAACTACGGTTTCATTAGGCTCATAAAGCGTTAATGAAACCGTGGTACCCATTAATACTTGAGTATATTCATGGCTTGAATTAAGCATTTTAAACAAGCTTAAGTCATATTAGTCAATTAATGATTAATGTAATCAGTGGCTTTTCTACCTGCCTGCATACCAAATATAATGATATCAGCAACAGCGTTTCCACCGATACGATTGGCACCATGAACACCACCGACCACTTCGCCAGCAGCAAATACGCCTTGTATTACATGTTTATCCGTATCTAAAACTTGAGTTTCGGTATTAATCGTTACCCCACCCATAGTATGATGCACACCCGGTGCAATTTTAATCGCATAAAATGGTCCTTTGTTTATAGGATGTCGCATACCGGTTGTTCTTCCGAAGTCTTCGTCACGTTTTGTTTCAGCGAACTGATTATAACGCTCAATAGTTTGGGATAGAGTATTGCTGTCAATTGAGAGTTTATCAGCAAGATCTTTAATCGTATCAGCTTGAACGACTAAATCATGCGATACATATTCTTCAACAGCTTTGTTTTCATTACGCACTTGTTGATCAAATAGAATATACGCATAATGCTCTGGTAAATTAATAATTTCTGCTGAAACTTTATCACGGGTATCTAACTCATTGACAAAGCGCTGTCCTTTTTGGGAGACCAGTATCGCCCCGCCACCACGAATTGATTCGGAAATCAAATACGAAGTTGTTTGCTCTACAGTTGGATGAATCTGAATTTCTTTCATATCCACTGTGCCTGCGCCCAGTTTTTCTAAAATCATAATTCCGGAACCGGTTGCACCTTTATGGTTAGTGGTAACAAATCCTTTCAGATCAGGACGATATTTTTCAACCATTTCACGATTTGCACTAAATCCACCAGTAGCAATAATAACCGCTTTGGCTTTAATCGTTTGAACGGAACCGTCTTCTTCACTGACTTTAACACCGACAACTTTATGATTTTCCGTTAAAATTTCAGTTACATTGGTATCAAGCATAACTTCAATACCACGTCGGTTGATATTTTTTTGCAATCCACTAATTAAAAATCCGCCAACAGCCGCGCCACTTGCCGGACGATGCGTACGGTCAATGCTCATGCCACCCGTTGTTGTGATACCACTTAGTTCGATACCATTATTATCTAACCAGTCAATGGCATCAGGTGCATTTTCAACAAAATAACGAAGTAATTCAGGATTATTTTTGTTTTTACCACCTGTTAACGTTTCTTTATAGAACAGATCTTTACTGTCCACAATGCCTTTAAGTTTTTGGAATTTGGTTTCGGCCGCATTCATACCAGCGGAAGCTTTATTTGTATTGCCACCAATAACCGGCATTTTTTCAACCACAACCACACTTGCCCCTAAATCATGTGCTTGAATAGCGGCTGACAGTCCAGCGCCACCACTACCAACCACCACCACATCATAAGCTTTATCATTAGGATCTCCACCCTCAGCAAGGATAGCTTCTTTATTTGATTTCGCCATAGCTTTGGTTACCGCTTTTTTGAACGCTTCACATTGTGATGTCGCGCCAGAAATTGCATCGACGTGTGGGCTATTAGAGTCAATAATACGATGTTTGATTTCAGAAAAGTTGTTAACTACTTCACTATCAAAATCATTAGCATTAAGCAATTGCATGTCTTTAACGAAGTCTTTACCTAATTCAACATTAATTAAGTATTCATAAGACTCATCATTAACCTTTTCTTGATAATTGCCCGGCTTGAATTTTTTTACATTAAGATTCACATCACGAATCAAGCTTTCAACTAATGAAAAGTGCCAAAGTGGCTCAGGTATATTGAGTTCTTCACGTTTATCACTATTGATGAAAAGTTCAAGTTTTTCCCCTTTTTCGACTCGACTAAGCCAATCAGGGTAAGCAATACATGCCCGACCTACTGCAACCAGATCAAAGCCGTTATCCATAGCGGCTTCGACATCACTTATATTAACCACATTACCGACGCCAACAACCGGAATTTTAGCTAATGTCTGTGATCGCATTGCCACATATTTATTAATTAAAGGCGTTGGATCATTAGTTTCAACAATAGATGGTCTTAAGATAGCCCCCATAGAGAAGTGAACATAATCAAGACCTTTCTCAGCCAATTTTTCAAGTAAGTACATCGAATCATCAAAACGAATACCCGGTATTTCTAATTCTTCCGGTGAAAAACGATAACCAACAATAAAATCAGGGCTGGCGTATTTTTTAACCATATTATGAGTAATATCTAAAACAGCCAATGGGAATCGAGCTCGATTATCACGGCTACCACCCCATTTATCAGTTCGTTGATTTGAGTTAGGTGAGTAAAATTGTTGAATTAAGTAGGTATTAGCACCATGAATTTCGACCCCGTCAAATCCAGCTTGGATCGCTCGACGAACTGCTTGCCCAAACTTGTCAATCATCTCATCGACTTCATCTGCAGTTAATTCAATTGGGGTTGCTGCGCCCGGACGTGGTGCAGCGATCGCACTTGGCCCAACTGGGGATTGTCCACCAATGAGTTTAGGCTCAACCATACGGCCACCATGATAAACTTGGATAACGGCTTTGGAGCCTTTCTCTTTAATGGCTTTAGCGATCTTCGCTAATCCCTCTATTTTATCATCGTGATCTAAACCAATCGCTCCGGGAAAGGCTAAACCTTTATTGTCAACAAATCCACATTCAACAATAATAGTGCCTATTTCACCCGCTCTTGCTCGGTAATATTCAATTAAATCATGCGTGACAGAACCTTCATAAAATCCGGAACAAGTTGTCATCGGCGCCATCATTATTCGATTTTTTAATTCTACGCCGTTTGGTAAAGCTAATGGTTTAAAAATATTATCATTTCTCATTTTTCATTACCCAGTAATTTTCAAAATTGTTTTTTGTTACCGGTAATAATAACATTAGTTACTGGTATTCTCCACTTACATTAGTTTCATTAATAACCTTAGTATCAATTTTTGGACAATTTTTTCTGAATGTTTTTAATCAATTAGCTTTTTATGACTGAATTTGTTGGTTAGATTTTGCCTATTTTTGAATTTGATGCTTCAAATCAGCGTAGTGATAGGTGGTCAAAGTCTAAAAAAAAACACTGTAACTATTTCATTTACTTACATATTTTTTGAATATTATTCTTGAACTTTATTTTTATTCAGCTAGAATGTCTGACAGTTTGGATAAAAGAGAATTTGACCATGATTGTGGCATTTATACAACAAATCAAAACAACACCACATAATCGCTCTTTTTTCATTTCCTATATAAATCCTCCTTTATGGAGGATTTTTTATTTCTACCCCTTTGTATTTTTACCTCAATTTAATCAACAACACCATTTCAAGAATATTCATAAACAGGAGATAGCATGAAACCTTTGATCCCTTTTTATAATCCAAGTATTAGTTATGAAGATAATTATGCTCAAGGGCCTTTTGGACTTTTCGCGCAATTAGATAAAGCACAACAAGTACCAACCAAACCAACTCAATTTTTAAATATTGATGTCAACCTCCCTTTTGGCATGCCAGCAGGTCCATTATTAAATGCTAATTATATCAAGGCCGCTTTTGCTTATGGATTTGATTTATGTGTGTATAAAACAGTTAGAACTAAACTTCATAAATGCCACCCATTACCTAATGTACTATCTGTCCACCCAAATGGTAAATTATCCCCGAATCTTGATACCGTATTAGCTGATACAAACTATACTCAACCTTTGTCAATTACTAACTCTTTTGGTGTTCCGTCTTTTGCTCCGGATATTTGGCAACCCGATATGGCTGACGCCGTAAAATCAGCTGGCCATGGACAATGTGTTATCGGCAGTTTTCAAGGCACCCAAGGTAATGGCGAAATCGAAAAAGATTATGCGCTAGCGGCTAAATTAGTCAGAGAAACCAATGCCCCTATTTTAGAAGCAAACTTAAGCTGTCCAAATGAAGGTGCGAGCAAATTACTCTGTTTCGACATTGATCGCGTTGAACGTATTGTAAATGCTATTAAAACAGCCGTACCTGATCGCCCATTGATCTTAAAACTGGCTTATTTTCCTGATGATGAAAGAATTATTTCGTTATTAACTCGAGTCGGTTCGATAATTGACGGCTTAAGCGCAATAAATACACTATCAGCTAAACCTGTCGATGCTAACGGTAAACCGGCATTAGGTGAAAATAGAAAAGAAGGCGGGATTTGCGGTGAAGCGATTCGTTGGGCTGGTCTGGATATGGTTAGTCGATTAGCCAAATACCGTCAACAAATGGACTTAAAATTTGCTATTGTTGGTGTTGGTGGTGTGAGTAATAGTGAACATTATCATCAATTTATCAAAAGTGGAGCCGATGCGGTGATGAGTGCAACAGGTGCAATGTGGAATCCATTACTTGCTATTGAAATTAAAAAAAGTTTGAAATAATCCGAATAATAAATATCACTTCGCAATCAAACGCCATTATTTTTGTTACAGGGTAACTTATTTACCCTGTCCTCGCCTACTTTCAGCCGTGATGTAAATCACTTTTTATTAAAATAATAGTAGCCAAAAACAAGATGTGCTAAAAATACAATGGCTAAAATGATTCTTACATGTAAAGAATCAAAAATAATAAAAGGAATAAGAAGCACAACAAACACCATTGCCAACATCTTATATAAACTGGACTTGGTTGCTTTCTTTTCAATTAGCATTTTTTGGATATAAGTTTGATAGTAACTAGTTTGAGTAAAATAGTTATAAAGGCGCTCAGAACTATTTAACCATAGATATGCAGTTAAAAGATAAAAAGGTACGGTAGGTAATAATGGAACAAAAATGCCAATCGTTCCTAATGCAAATGAAATTCCACCCAGAACAACAAATATCGATTTTTTTAGCATGTCTGAATCAATTTAAGTAATATTTAGAGGCTATCGAAGATAACACAATTATATTAAACAAGGAAAGCATTAATAGGATAAGAATTGGCGGAACGGACGGGGCTCGAACCCGCGACCCCCTGCGTGACAGGCAGGTATTCTAACCAACTGAACTACCGCTCCGCTTTGTTTGATAGTTTTAATGTTAGAACATTAAAGTAGGCGTGATGTTAAAGATTATTTTTAATTACGTCAATATAAATTTTAAAATTAACGTCTGATTGAATATAAAACAATCATTAACGGTTATTCCACAACGCCCCGCCGCTTTTCTTATCAATTTTTGCTAAAATATCATCATGCTCAGTTAACTCTGATTGTGACGCTTTAATCACTTTTAAAGGTGTACCACTGCGAGTAATCTTTTTTATTGTTTGGCTTTGTGTTGAAGATGAAAGATTCTCATCAGAACTAAAAGATAGCGTTGTTTGCCCACCGGTCATCGCTAAATAGACTTCAGCTAAGATCTCGGCATCCAATAAAGCGCCATGAAGTGTTCGATGTGAATTATCAATTTGATAGCGTTCACAAAGTACATCTAAGTTATTTCGCTTACCCGGGAATAAGCGTCTTGCCATAGCCAATGTATCGGTAATGATACAGTGATCCGCAGTTTTAAAATCTAATCCACACAGGCGAAATTCATAGTCCATAAAGCCGACGTCGAACGATGCGTTATGGATAACTAACTCAGCACCGTCGATAAACTTAATAAAATCGTGAGCAATATTTTTAAAAATGGGTTTATCTTTAACAAATTCATCACTAATACCATGAACTCGAAACGCTTCTTCATCGATTAGACGCTCAGGATTAATATAAACATGAAAATGATTCCCCGTTAAACGGCGATTAATAATTTCAACAGCACCAATTTCAATAATCTTATGACCTTCATAATGATTATTACCACCTTGGTTCATACCGGTTGTTTCGGTATCTAAGACGATCTGACGAGTAGAATTAGTTATCACAATGCTCTCTTTTTGTTAGTAATTGGGAAATAAACAAATTAATGATATAGTCTATCACCAAAATACTTTAATGTTGATACCTACACGATTTAAACCCAATGAGCCACTTAGCAAAAAAAGGCTAAAATTAGGTTATATATTTCAGGTTAATCTTATGGATAACATTTTAATGACTCGGTAAAAAGTTTAATAAAATGCTAAAAAAAATTGAAATCTATACGGACGGCTCTTGTCTTGGTAATCCCGGACCCGGCGGCTATGCAGCTATTTTAAAATATAAACAGACAGAAAAAGTCTTATCAGAAGGCTACTTTAACACCACCAACAATCGCATGGAACTATTAGCGGCCATTGTCGCTTTAGAACAATTAAAACAATCTTGCCAAATTGAACTCTATTCAGACAGCCAATATCTACGTAATGGTATATCCAATTGGATACATGGTTGGAAAAAAAACGGCTGGCGTACATCGAATAAAAAGTCGGTTAAAAATGTTGATCTATGGAAACGTCTGGATCAATTAGTCCAGCACCATAAAATCAACTGGATATGGGTTAAAGGACATGCAGGACATATTGAAAATGAACGTTGTGATATATTAGCGAAAACGCAAGCCCAATCGCCTACTTTAACCGATACTGGATTTGAACAATCTATATCAGATCAGCAAATTGATAATTTAGATCTATTTTAAACATCGACTTTATTATCCTTAAACTTCTATCAAAGACTTATTACTAGCACTATATAGGAGTAAAAATTTTATGTTTCAATTGCATATTATTCCGATTTTGAAAGATAACTATGTTTGGTTATTAGAAAATAATGATAAACAAGTTGTTATCATTGATCCCGGTGAAGCAGAACCTGTCCTTGAATATCTAAAAAAACATCACTTAACCCCCCTTGCAATTTTATTAACTCACCACCATATCGATCACGTTGGTGGTGTACCTAAGTTACATCAAATTTATCCCGATATTGAAATTTACGGGCCAAGTGAAATAGATTTGCCAATTCACTATCTGAATGATAAGGAAATAGTATCTATTGCTGATTTTCAATTTGAGGTTATTTCAGTACCAGGGCATACTTTAGGTCATTTAGCTTATTATATTAAGCCGTACGTTTTTTGTGGTGACACACTATTTTCTGCTGGTTGTGGTAGAGTTGTTGACAATGCTTATCAACAGATGCTCAATTCTCTCAATAAGTTAAAGCAATTACCTGATGATACGTTAATTTGTGCAGGACATGAATACACTTTAGCTAATCTAAATTTTGCGCAAAAAATGGTGCCTAACGATAAACAAATCGTTAAGTATTTCGATAGTATTTGTAAAAAATCAATTACTTTGCCTTCTATTTTAACCAAAGAGAAACAAATTAACTTATTTTTAAGATGTAATGAAAAATCTTTACAAGATAAATTTAATTTTAACAATGAGTTAGACCTGTTCACTTATTTTAGGAGCCAAAAAGACATTTTTTAGGTATAATAACACGCTTAAATTGATGTCTAAACTTGAAAACTAATGAAAAAATTATTAATATTCACAATGTTATGTTCTTTTTTAGCTGCGTGTCAAAATCAAACTCCTCGACAAACTGTAAGTAGCAGCTATAAAAATTCAAACACGAAATCAATAGTTACTTCTAGTATTAAAAGTGGTGGTGTTAATTATGCATCGGTCACGCAAAATCCTTGGAAATTTATGTTAACCAAAATAAACGTAAATGTTCCGGAAAATAACCGTATTAAAGCGGAAAGAGAGCGTATTTTACGCAATCCTCAAGCGTTTGAAACAATCACGTTGCGTTCAGAGCCTTATGTTTATTACATCATCAACCAACTAAGAAAAAATAACTTACCGGTTGAATTAGCTTTAATTCCATTAATTGAAAGTGCCTATGACCCTTTAGCAACTTCGCCAGCTCAAGCCGCTGGTTTATGGCAATTTGTGCCGATTACAGCTAAAGAGTATGGATTAAAACAAAGTAGTCATTTTGATGAGCGTCGTGATCTTATTGCGTCAACAACGACTGCTATTAATCTTTTACAAAATTTAAATAGCCGTTTTGATGGCGATTGGTTATTAACTTTAGCTGCTTATAATGCCGGTGAAGGTAGAATAAGAAAAGCGATTGAGAAAAACCAAGCAAAGGGTTTACCAACCAACTATTGGTCACTTGATTTACCTGCTGAAACCATGCATTACGTTCCTAAAATTTTAGCGATCATCGATATTGTTAAAAATAGTAAACGTTATGGCATAAAATTGCCTGATTGTAACTATCAAAATTCGCTTGTAAGGATTGATATGTCTAAAAACGTTTCATTAACGAAAATTGCCCAATACACAGGGTTGTCGCTTAATGATTTGATGACATATAATGCTGGTTATGTTAAGCAAACAGTGAATGGCCCTTTCCATTTGCTTGTTCCTTATTCACATGCAGAATCTTTATTTAAAAAGTTAAAAGCAG
Organism: Gilliamella sp. B2923; assembly: GCF_026536565.1. Lineage (NCBI taxonomy): Bacteria > Pseudomonadati > Pseudomonadota > Gammaproteobacteria > Orbales > Orbaceae > Gilliamella > Gilliamella sp. B2923. The sequence continues at coordinate 56,672 of NZ_JAFNNZ010000007.1, forward strand.
AAAAGCTGGTTTCTAATCAAATCACTGAGCTTTTACAAGATGTACCACATAACACGATGCCATTTGAAGTGAAATCGACGACGATTCAATATAGTGGTATAAATAACAACATGAATTCGGTACTTACTGCCAACAAAAATCAGATAACCTATCAAGTTAAAGCGGGTGATAATCTTTACTCTATTGCGCAAAATTATCGGGTAAAAATCACCGATATTTTAGAGTGGAATAAGTTGAAAAACCCACGAGTAAAAGAAGGTGACGTTCTTAAAATTAAGCTAGTAAAAGCTAAATAATTTTAAAATTCACCAATAAAGGATTATGATCTGATGCGGCTGTGTTAATTATTTGCGCCGCATCAAGCTTTAACCCACGATAAAATACAAAATCTAATGGCCTACCCAAAAATGTTTTGCGAATATCATTAGTGAAGTTCACTGGTTTAAGTTCAATTGAACGAACTAAATGATAAAGTAAATTCACTCGCTGTCGACTCCATGCATTAAAATCTCCAGCTAAAATAACCGGTCCTTGATGTGTTTTAATGCGATTTAATAACATATGGATTTGTTGCCGATAAACTTTAATACCAATACTAAAATTTATCGCATGAACATTGGCAACTAAGAGTTGTTCTGACGAATTTTCAATAGGATAAAGCGTGATTAGCGCCGACTTAGGTACACGTATAAGCGGCTCTTTTTCACGAAACGACCACAAAGCACTTGGCAATGAATCGGAAATCGTCATGACACCTGCATAAATATCATTCAAACAATAGGCGGGGACATGGTCAGCGATTTTATTGTGCTGACTGATAAAGTTAAGCAGCAAAGGGGTATTTTGCGCTTCTTGTAACAATATCAATTTAGCCTTGCTGGCATACAGTTCAAGGATATGGATACAGTCAGCTCTTTTTTGCTTGAAAATATTCCACACTAAAACTGAAAACGACATCTGGTTAACCAATGGTGTGTTAACCATAATTTGATGATTGGGCAATATTAATTCAATATCACTATCACTTTGATATCGTAGTGTATAGTCACGCTGTTTAAACATTTTATATCGTCATTTTTTGTTTTAAATAATCATCAAATGATATTTTGTCACTTTGCTCGATCATCACCTGTTTTTCAAGCGATAAATTGCGTTGTTGAATAAAATCACTATCTGTAAGCAAGCTTAATGGTTCAGTGATAAGCTGTTTTTTATATTGAGTCGCTAAAGCTAAGCCAAATTTAGCCGTGCCTAAATCGCTGATAGCCTCAAGCGTTCTTGCAGAAAGCGTTAATTCAGGTTGATCAAACATCAAATCAAGCCGTTCGCAAACTTTACGATAATGTTGTTTATCATCTTGATGATCCAATACATCAGCAACACGGAGCAAATCTTTAAATAATTCGTGGCCGACTTTTGATAATGGCTCACGATAGCTATCACAGCCGATACCAATTTCAAGACCAGGTTTACGCCCTTCCATAATAACCCGATTCCAATTTAATTTTGTACACTCAAGCTCCTCACTACTCATTTCTGGGGCTGGCGCTAGCGCACACCATATTAAAAACAGATCAATAAAGCGAATCTGTTCTTCGGTAATGCCTATCGGTGAAAACGGATTAACATCGAGCGCTCGTACTTCAATATACTCTATTCCACCACGTAGTAAGGCATCAGAAGGTAACTCCCCTGCTCTAGGCACACGTTTAGGGCGAATTGGTGCATAAAACTCATTTTCAATCTGTAATACATTATCATTTAACTGCCGATAATGACCATCAACTTTAATGCCTAACTTTTTAAACGCTTCTGATTTAGTTTGAGTAGCACGTTTTAATCCTTCTACATAAGTATCAAGATGATTAAACGTAATACCCAGTTGTTTCTGAGCATTGTTGGTATAGCCGATATCACTTAATCTTAATGAAGTTGCATAAGGCAAGAAGCAGTTACCATTGGTTTGTTCAATAAAGGCCTTAGCTTTTTGCTTATCTTGTATAAATGAAGAGCACATGGAAGGCGATGCACCAAACAGGTAAGGAATCACCCAACCAAATCGATAATAATTACGTATTAAAGTAAAATAACCTTCAGAAATGACAGCCTTGCCTTCTTCGGCGTTTTTTACTCCAAATCGGGCTTGCCAAAATGCCATAGGCAAAGAGAAGTTATAATGCACGCCGGATATGGTTTGCATCATGGCGCCATAACGATTTTTCAATCCTTCCCGATAAACCGTTTTAAAACGCCCTTCATTTGAGCTGCCATATTGCGCCAAAATAATATCGTCTTCATTTGCCACAAAACAAGGCATACTTAATGGCCACATCATCTCATCGCCGATACTGACACTGGCATAACGATGTAAATCACGCAAAAACGTCAGCATATAATCAATATTTGTATTAACCGGAGTAATAAATTCAAGCATCGATTCGGCAAAATCGGTTGTTATCCAAGGGTGAGTTAAAGCTGAACCAATTTTATTAGGAAAAGGGGTTTTTGCTAAAGAGCCGTCTGGTAAAATACGAAGTGTTTCACGTTCAACACCCCGTTGAATTCCTTGTAAAATAGTATAGTGCTTTTCCAACCAATTGAGCGCTTTAGAAACGTCAGGAATCATAATATCTCATTTCCTAAATTCAGTTTAAATTGGCTTAATTTTAGCATAGTTTAAGGGTTTAGATAGGCTGTTTTGTGACTATCAAAAAGAAAATAGAAATCTATCAATCGACAAAATTATTTAGATTATTTGAAAATCGCCAACAATAAACCATTACCTATAAAATAGATAATGGTAAGTATCTTTGCGAGTAATTTAGCTTAGTTACTGGCTTGTTGGCTTTTTTGATTAGCGACATAATCTTCATCAACCGGTGTGATAAGATTATTTTGATGATCAACAATATAGGTTTTTCCAAAACCTAACACTAATCTACCGGCTGTCGGTGTGATTTTAAATAAATTAAAATCTTTCATTTCCGCTAACATATAGACCATTTTACTCACCCTTTTAGCAAGCTGGTCAATAATGTTATCAAATAGCTCAGTTTCTCTTTCAACAATGCTTGTTTTTGCATGGAAAGATAGTCGTCTACGAGCATAGATATTCTTAGTATTACTTTCATCATCAATGATTAAAAAAGAGATATTTGAATTATCTTTCATATTCTGACTATGAGGCGCTAAATCTGATATTAAAATATAATAATCATTACCGTCAAAATAATAAGGCGAATAACTCGTATCTACCTCTCCGTTTTTAGTCATTGTTGATAAGATGACTGTGCGGGTTGTTTCATGTAAATTTTCTATTGTCTTTTCAACAACATCATTTTTGGACTCAGCCATAATTACTCCTTGTTATTGTCAATATTGAGTTAATTCATCTAACTACATTGTTATAAATTCAATTGGTAGCATTTATCAAAATAGTTCGAAATATCAGTATGAGAAATTATAATAAAACTACTGTTCGGTAGGTTTGTCTTTAACAATTTCAGCAATTGTTTTTCGGACTGCTTATCTAATGCATTGGTTGTTTCATCCATAAAAATCCAATCAGGTTTATGCATTAAAATTCTTGCAATCATTAGACGTTGCTTTTCACCACCGGAAAGTGTTTTTAAATTATCACTGAGTAAATTTCTATCGATAAATTCTGTAGAAAAACCCACTTCTAATAGAAGTTGCTTAATCAAACTTAAATCTTTTTCAAACAACGGCTGCGGATAGCTTATTGCATGAGCTAATCCCCCAACCGGAAAATAGGTATTTTGCGATAAAAATAATGTCTTTAATTTTGGCACTTTAATCTTCCCCTCAAAATTGGGATAAAGGCCAGAAATTACTTTGAAAAATGTTGATTTACCTATACCCGATGCACCAGATATAACAACCGAATCGCCTTTATTAAGATAAAGATTGGGTAGTGTTAATAACACAGCGCCATCCGGTTTTTTTATAGTTAAATCGTCAATCGAAAATGCATCTTGATTTATCTCTAATTGGCTAGCTGATTGGTATTGACGAGCGGCTTGATTAGCTTTTTCAAAAAACTGGGTTAAACGATAACTACACGCAATAAGTTCAGCAAGTTTATGATAATTGAAAATAAACCAAGACAAGTTAGTCACAACATTACTAAATGATTTACTAATTTGCATTAAAGAACCTAAGCTAACTTTACCAATTAAATAGATAGGCAGAGAAAAGAAAATAGGCACACTTAACACCGTTAAATAATATGGCCGAGTAAAACAGCCTAAAATAAGTTGTCGTTTAATTAATAAATACCAATTTTTGATAATATGATTGAAATGCTGTTCAAATTGTTGTTTCTCCACTTTTTCACCATTGGCTAACGCGATTGGCTCTTTCGATTCACGAAATCGAGTTAAGGCAAAGCGATAATTTGCCTCTAAGTGTTGTTGTTCAATCAATAAGTTTTTTAATGGGCGCCCGAGCATGTGAGCGATGCAAGAAGTGAATAATACATAGATTGGTGCCAGCCAAATTAAATAATGAGAAATACTTATATCAATATTAAATAGACTAAAATTTAAAACAAAATTATCAGTAATTTGCCACAAAAGCATAAAATAGGAAAACAGACCAATACATTGAGTAATTAGCGAAAAGCCTTCATTAGTTAATCGCTCAATAAATAGCAGACAGTCTTCGGAAATACGCTGATCAGGATTATCAATTTCGTCTTGATGGTTATTTAAATACCAATATGCTTTGTTATTGAGCCACTTATCAAGTATCGAATCATTTAAAACCTTGCGCCATGTAATCACTAAAGTTTTTCTTAAAAACTCAATTATTAAGTAAGTTATTGCCCCCGAAATTGTTAACAACACAAAAACGATTAATTGGGTAATAACGCCTTGCATGTCATATTTTTCTAATGCATTAAAAAAGTTTTTATTCCAATTAATCATTTCAAGACTAATTTTAATTAAAACAATATTTAAACAAATAATAATTAAAGCATAACAGTAACCATATTTACCTTGTCTTGATTTGAAGCAAAGCTTCATAAGTAAGATTATATTTTTCAATGTTTGCACAACTTATACTCTCAAAACTGCTTTTTTCTACATCAACTCCTGCCAAAAATGTTTTATCAATTTGACAGAAGTATTTAACTTTAATGATTAAAAATTAATAACCGCACTAACGGCAAAAGTTCTTCCCGGTGCGGTTTGAAGCTCGATAGGATTTGTCACTTTTACATTATTTTGTGCATTTTTATAATAACTACTAAACATCGGCCATTTAAAATAACGGCGATCAAATATATTTAATACCGATCCCCGAATAGTAATATTTTTGCTAGGGTGCCAATTTAAATAGGCATCATAGATTGCATAACCGCTTGGTTTAAATATTTCATCTGATGACGATTTGTCTTTAGAAACGTGTGATACAGCCTTAGAAAAAGTCCCGACGACTTCAGTATCAAAATTAAAATCGGGAACATTCCATTTCAAACCGATATTACCTTGCAGTGGCATGGCTTCATTAAAATAAGTTTTTTTATCACCGGGAGAATCTTGTTTTTTTCCATATTGATATGAGCTTGAAGCATTCAAAGTCCAATTGGGCGCAAAATGCCACTCGCCCGATGCTTCAATTCCCCATAAATTGACGTTGGATAAATTTTTGTAGGTATAATCTTTCGGCCCAACCCGAATAAAATTCTTAATATAGTTACTATAATTAGCTTTGAATAAACCTACACTAAACCAACCTTCTGAAAAATCGCCTCTAATGCCGGTCTCATAAGATTTCACTTTTTCAGGTTTTAGTTTAGGGTTAGGAATCAGATTCATCGTTACCGAAGGCAATGACGTATAAAGCTGTTGAGCCGTTGGCATTTTGAATCCTTCAGCATAACGGGCATAAGCAGAGTATTGATCAGTGATGTTATATAATATGCCTAATTGCGGAATAAGGCGATGTGAACTCAAATCACGAGGCTCTTTGCCTTTAACCACCGCATAATGGCTATCGGTATTGGGTTTAATTTTATAGGTTGCGTATCGTAAACCCGGTTTAATTTTTAAATTTTCAGAGATAAAGTGAAATTCATCTTGAAGATAGATATCTGCACGTTGCGTTTTAGCATTAGCAAAATTAAAGCCACCACCTATGGTTTTTACGCCATTTTTGGTGCTCTCATTACGATAATAGCTATGGGTAATATCCCCTTGAAAACCATAAGTTAAATCATGCGTTATATTGAAAAAATCCACGTTCGAATTTAACTGAAGATCCAACTGCCAAAACTTTTCTTTATAATCATTAGTGGTATAGGTATTAATCGGATTTTGTCGTTTATCTTTTTGTTGACGATACGATTTTAAATAACGTTCTTGCGGCGAGTAAGAGAACATGGTTTTGATTTGATCGATAAACGATATTGGGGGCGTCCAACTGTCATCAATAGCATACCTTTTACGAGTTTGTATTTGCGTTCTTCGATAATCGCCATTAAATGTTCCGTTAGCTTGTAAACCATAATCATTCATCTGTTTAACAAATGAGTTAGACCGGAAATTTTCAAATGTTAACTTTGTTTCTCGCGTATCATTATGATAAACCAATTTGGTTAACATATTTTCTGCTTTGGCATCTAACGGATTGAGTTTATTACATCTAATGGCATCTTCGCCACGTGGACAGCCCCAAATACCGCCATTCGCTTTAGCTTTAGATAACTTGGCTTCTTGGTAATCTCTTCGGCTAAAGCTTATCAGCCCTTCTAAATTAGGCAGCAATTCAAGCGCTAACATGCTTGTTTTAGTATTTTGTTTATTCAAACTATCATAACCACCACTTAATCGCACTGCATAAGATTTACCTTTCAGCAAATCACTGGGATCTAAAGTTTTAAATGCAACTACCCCACCAACGGCATCAGCGCCCCATAATACCGATCCCGGTCCACGAATAACTTCAACAGCTTTTATGTTGGCTAAATCAATAAAATTTCTATTGCCGTCTTGGATACTTTCAATCACTCTTGCACCGTCGACTTGCATTTGAATACGATTACCTGCCATACCACGTATTCTAATACCGCCTAAATTACCAAAAGGGTCAGTACCTGAAGTTTGTCTGTTAACTGAGATTCCCGGTAAATATCTGACTAAATCTTCCATTGTTGACATTTGATGATCATCAATGTTCTTGCTAGTGATAACATCAACGGTTTCCGGAATAGCTAATTTGGCTCTCTTTTGTCTGGTAGCCGTAACCGTCATAGTTTCCAATTCATCATCAGCTGCAAAAACTGATAGTGGTAATGAAGCAGCTAAAACGGTTAAAAATATTTTACTTATTTTCATTTTTCACCATAAACTTATGTTATTGAACTGCTCGCATTAAATTTCCAATTTTTGATAATTATCATTTTTTCGTAAATCTATCAAAAATAATAAATAAGATCAACAATAATGATAACCATTACCATTTGCTAATAATTATCATTAACATTAAAACAAAAAACATAAAAATATTCGTAAGTTAGAGACGTGTTTGAAGATTAATTGATATCAAAGCGGCAAAGTTTAAGAGGTAAAATGAGGAAATTGATGATTAATACTGATTAATCATCAATTAATAAAAACTCGCCTAAATGTTTAAAAAGTTATTGAGATTTTTCCAATAAAACCAACACTTCCATATGTGAAGTATGAGGGAACATATCAAACAGTTGTACTTTACTAATTTGATAATCCGATAACAAGCGAACATCAGCAACTAACGATGATAAGTTACAGCTTGAATATAAGATAAAGTTGGGTGACATCTGTTGTAAATACTGTATCAATTGGCTCCCTGCCCCACGTCTGGGTGGATTAAGTAAGACTAAATCCGCTACAGCTTGCTCGGCAATTGCATATTGGGTTGCATCCAATGATTTAAATGTCAAATTATTAAATCCTAGTTGTTTGGCCGATTGGGTTGCGCAATCGATAGCATCGGCACTTATTTCAATACCCGTCAATTGAATCTGTTTATCCATTGCTTGAACACAATGCAAACCAAATCCACCGACACCACAAAATAGATCCCAAATGGACTTAATATCTAAATCAGCAATCCACTCACTTGCTGTCTTATACAGGTTTTGAGCAATATAAGTATTGGTTTGAAAAAAGCTTTTCGATTTAATAAAAAGCGGAATTTGATTTATCGTCATGGGTAAATAAGGATTATTAGTCAAAACTAACTCTTCTTCCCCTTCTAAAATCGCGGCATGATTCGGCTGAATATTAATTGAAACGACTTGCAAATTTTGAATTGTCGCTTGTAGTTGGTGAAAAGAGTTTTTAATTTTACTCACCAATTTATGTGATTTTAAAACAAATCGTAACATAAAGCCGCTTGATTGAGACATTGAGCTTTGGGTAATGATCACATATTTTAATTCGCCTTTTCGTTTATTGATATTATAGGGCACCAGACCTTGTTTACGAATATAACTACGCACTATTTTCAATATACTTTGCATACCAGCGCTATATAACGGACAATCACATAAATCGACAGCTTGATCACCATTTTCAATCCCTAGTATCGGCTTTTCAACGGTACCTAATACCGCCATTTTCGCTTTATTTCGAAAAGCAGAATCAGGGCTAGCAAACGGCGCCATAACTTCTTTGGGTTGTAAGGTAGCTAGCTGCTTTAATAACTCATGTTGTTTGTCTTCGAGTTGCTTTGGGTAAGGACGATTAATCCACTGGCAAGATAAACATTTCTTTTGTTGATAATAGTGACATTGCATTACGATAAAACCTTTTTTTATAATTGGTAATTATATACTTAAAAGTCGTTTTACCAGTATTACTTTTCATTTTTATACTCAAACATAGGTAAAATCTGAAACTTCTTTACAGAATATTGATTAACTCTTGATAACCTGTCGCATAATAGCCTCGCTATAATTTGACGAAAAAATGGTATATGGTAGGATATTGTCATCAATATTACAGGAATATTTGAATGTCTATTAAGTTAAAAACCCCAGAACAAATTGAAAAAATGCGTATTGCAGGAAAGCTTGCAGCAGAAGTATTAGAAATGATTGAGCCTTATGTCAAACCAGGCATTAGTACCGGTGAGCTAGATAAAATTTGTTATGATTATATCGTCAATGTCCAAAAAGCAATTCCGGCTAATATTGGCTATAGTGGATATCAACATACCAGTTGTATTTCAATTAATGACGTAGTATGTCACGGCATCCCGAGCTTTGAAAAAAAATTAAAAGACGGGGATATTTTAAACATCGATGTGACTGTCATCAAAGACGGTTATCATGGCGATACCTCTCGCATGTACATTGCTGGCAAACCAACAGTTGCGGGCGAAAAACTTTGCCAAGTCACTCAACAAAGCTTGTATGAAGCAATCAAAATTATTAAACCGGGTATTCGTTTAAGAGAGATCGGTAAAACCATCCAAAAATATGTCGATAAATTTGGTTTTTCATCGGTACGTGAATATTGCGGGCACGGCATTGGCGAAGTCTATCATGATGAGCCGCAAGTACTCCATTATGATGCTGATGACGGCGGTGTTATTTTAAAAGCCGGCATGACATTTACTATCGAACCGATGATAAATACCGGCGACTGGCGAACTCGTACCATGAAAGATGGTTGGACAGTGAAAACAAAAGACCATGGTCTTTCAGCGCAATACGAACACACGATTTTAGTGACCGAAAATGGCGTTGAGGTTTTAACGCTTCGAAAAGACGAAGACTTCCCTAGAATCATAGAACACTAAAAAACAAAAGATTCAATAATTTAACATTGTTGAATCTCCGCTTATTTTATTCTTCTATTATCATCGTAACGTTCACTTGTTGTTAATCTGTCAAACTTCAGATCGAAAACCAACAAGTGACCTCATCAAAACCGACTAACAATTAATAAAGTAAAGTATAGAGTTTACGACGATAAGTTCCGGCTAACGAATTACTGGTACCTAAGGCCGCGAGCAGATCCAGTAAGGTCTTTTTAATGCGCCCTTCCCCTGCATTGAGATCTTTGGTAAGCGGTTTATAGAGCAATTCTAAAGCCTCTTCATGTCGACCAACCTGCATTAATTGTGAGGATAGTTGAATCATTAAATCGATATTATCCGGTTGTTCAGCTAATTGTGCTTGTAGTAACTGCAATTGAGGTGAGTTTGCCGCTTGCTCAAGTAATTCAATCTCAGCTTGTAAACCATGGAAAACCGAATCTTGATCTTGCAATGGTATCGTTGCCAGTACCTCTTTAGCATCAGCCAGTTGCTTTAATTCGATTTGCGCTTTTGCCAACATCAACGCAATATCAGATCGTGGTTTCCCTAAATGGTCAGTAAGATTTTGCCAGGCTTGTTTTAATAAAGGTAATGCTTGTTCATATTTCCCTTCATTATATAAATTTTGTGCTTCAACAAGTTTTAATTCATCTTCATTTGGCAACACTTTAGCTAAAAATTGTTTAATCACTTCTTCAGTCTGTGGACCTTGAAAACCATCAACCGGTTGACCATTTTGAAAAAGATAGACGGTAGGAATAGCACGAAGACCGAATTGGGCAGCTAACATTTGCTGTTCATCACAATTGATACTCGCCAAAATAAATTGACCATGATGCTCATTAGTGAGTTTGGTCAATGTTTGAGTCATTGCCTCGTAATTGGGACTTCTTGCAGACCAGAAATAGAATAGCACTGGCAATCGAGAAGATTGCTCGATGATCTGTTGAATATTTTGTTCATTGACATCAAAAATAAATTGCTGTTGCATATCGTGTCCTATCAATAATATGGTTAGGTATTATTTATTTTGTAAAATTTTATCCATTAATCTATCCGGAAGCAAACGTTTAGCTATTGCTGCCAACTTCGTTACCATGGTGACCCTGTAACGTATTTTCGGTCTAGCATGCTCTAACGCATGTATCAAATAGGGTAAAATGGCTTGCGCTGGTAAGGTAAAGCGTTTAGCTATAGGCGGATTTTTGACAATTTTATCCTTGTCGGTTTGATTAACATTGGCTGAAAAGTCGGTTTTCAATGGCCCGGGTTCAATCAAGCAGACTTTAATATTGGTTTTAGCTAACTCCAATCTTAACACATCAGACCACGCTTCTAACGCATATTTACTGGCTGAATAAGCACCTCGACCGGGGGTGGCGACAACACCGACAATTGAACTGGTTTGAATAATTCGCCCTTCGTTGTGCGCTAACATAGCCGGCAAAAGTAACTGGGTTAATTGATGAACACCAAAAAAGTTTGTCGAAAATTGAGATTCTAACTGTTCACGGCTAATCGTATTTAAGCGCCCATAAACACCAAATCCGGCATTATTAAAAAGTGCATACAATTTACCATTGGTTAAATTTAAAACCTCGTTAGCCGCCTGCGTGACCGATTGCGGATCATCCAGATCCAGTAGCACGGTTTCAAATCCTTGATCAATTAATTTTTGTTGGTCTGATATTTTTCGGCAAGAAGCAATAACACGATAACCCCGTTGCTTTAATGTCAAAGCTGAGATTAGCCCGATACCACTAGAACAACCTGTTATAAAAATTGTGCGCAAAGTTCAACTCCATTAGTTTGATATATTGTCAAGTTTGAAGACTGCAATTATGATAGCATATTTATCCTAATATTATGCCCGTTAGCTAAGAGGAAATTATGAAAATTGCTATCATCGCTGCAATGGAAGAAGAAGTTGCTATCTTAAAAAGTAAAATCACTAATTATCATATCGAACACCATTTAGGTTGCGATTTTCATGTTGGTCAAATAGCCGGATGTGATATTGTATTACTTCAATCGGGAATTGGTAAAGTAGCAGCCGCCTCCGGCACCACACTTTTACTTAATCATTATCAGGCTGAAGCGGTGATTAATACCGGTTCAGCCGGTGGGCTATCTAGCGCATTAAACATTGGTGATATTGTTGTATCGAAAGATGTTTTTTACCATGATGTCGATTTAACTGCTTTTGGTTATCAACCGGGACAAATGTCGGGTTGTCCGGTAACATTCGCCGCCGATTCAAAATATCAAGCGTTAGCAAAATCTTGCATCAAAAAACAGGGCGTTAATGCGGTTGAAGGATCAATTGGTAGTGGTGATGCATTTATCAATGGTAAAGAAAATCTGCAAAGAATCAAACAAACCTTCCCAGATGCAATCGCCGTTGAAATGGAAGCCGCTGCAATTGGCCATGTTTGTTGGTTATTTAAGACCCCATTTGTTGTGGTACGAGCGATTTCAGATAATGGTGACAGTGAATCAGCGGTTGATTTTCAATCATTTTTAAAACTGGCCGCCGCCCACTCCTCAGCGATTGTCGAGTCAATGCTTGCTGAACTGGCGTAAATCAGACTAATTTGGGTGACCAATCAAGAAAAAATCGATTTTATTTTGATAAGCTGTTTTGATAATAATAAAGCTTACCCATTGCCAGTTTCTCGCCCTTGGGTTTAATTACATCAGCAGGTATGACCTGCTGACTTTTAAATACCAAACTTTTCAAATAAAGGTTTACGCCAACCCTGTAATATTTCAGGCTCAGTACTGGTTTTATCCGCTTGCCATTTTACATATTGATTAATCAACCGCCTTGAAAGCAATAAATCCGGATTAAGCCCGGTTTGAGAAGCAATGGCTTGTGCCGCATTTTTCAATTGTTCACAGATATCTTTGTAATTAGGATAACGGTTAACCCGGCAAATTGGTGCAATATCCGGCGTCGGCTGAGCTAAAATATCTAAAATCATCTGACCATACAGGCGTATTTCTTTCCCTTTCATGCCTAATTGACTCAGCTCACTGAGCGATGAAGGTAAAAAACGGGCTATTTTAAATAAGACCTCTTCATGCACCACAAAATTTAGCGCAATATCTTGCTCTTTCGCTATCAGATATCGAAAACGGGCTAATTTATACAATTGCCCTAAATTTTTTCCTTTTAATTGCCAACTATTTTTAATATTGAGATACGCATCATCAGGATTCATTACCTCACACTTACGGCTAATCACCATTTGACACTCTTGATACGCAGCGGATAAATAATGATTGTCCGCTAACAGTGATTTTAATTTATTCATCAATGGCAAAAGATACAGTACATCATTGATAGCATATTGGCATTGTTTATCGGTTAAAGGTCGTTTAAGCCAATCAGTTCGTGTTTCACTTTTATCCAGTTCTACCGCTAAATATTTATTAACTAAACTGGCATAGCCACTACTGAGTGGGTTATCCAAAAACGAAGCGAGAATTTGACTATCAATGATTGGCGTTGGTACGCAACCAAAGTGATGTAAAAACACTTCAATATCTTCAGAACAAGAGTGAAAATACTTTTCAATTTTTGGATTATTTAACACCGCCAAAAAATCTTGCCAGTCAGTTATCGCTATGGGATCAATCAATGCTGCATGCTCGCCATTAAATACTTGTAACAAGCCTAAATGAGGGAAAAACGTACGAGTACGTACAAATTCTGTATCTAATGCTAAAGCTGAACTGTTTTGAATGTTCAAACAAAATTCAGCTAGCTGGTCATTATGGGTAATAAGCTTATAAGACAAATTAAGATTCCTATTGAGACAAGTTTACGGTTTAGTGTTAAAAGTCACATCAATCACCCCAATTTCACCCCGTGTCATTAAGCGAATAGGAGGACTACCAAAACCAAATCCGCTACTAACAATACTGGTAAAATGGTGTATGGTATCTTGATATAAACCATAGGGATTTTTATACATTATATCAACAACTAAATTAATTGGGAAAATTTGCCCGCCATGGGTATGCCCCGATAGCATCAGATCGACACCTAAATTAGCGGCTTTATCAAGATTGCTGGGCTGATGATCAAGTAAGATAATAGGTGTATTGCTATCACTAAACATCATCAAATCAGCAAGTGACGCTCGTTTAGCATGATAACGGTAGGACGAAAGGTCATCACGGCCGATTAATGTTATGCCAACATCATCCAGATAAATAACATCATCTTTTAATACTTTCATATTGGCTTGCTCAAAAGCATCAATAATATCTTGCTCATGATTGTCGGCGTGTTTGGAATGGTAATATTCATGATTACCAAAAATTACAAAAGTACCATATTTCGACTTCAATTGTTGAAACTGTTTAGCAAAACCTCGTTGAGTAAACGGCGCTAAGCGCCTATCTAATGTATCACCGGTGATCACAATAAAATCGGCCTGTTGTTGATTTACCTCTTCCACCATTTGTTCAATTCTTTTCGGTGATGTTAATTCACTTAGATGAATATCGCTTAGATGCACAAAACGTAGATGATCGACATTTGCCGACTTATTAATATTGACATGATAATGCACAATTGTTGGATTAACAGCCATACTATATCCATAAAAACACAACGAAATAACCGCAACCACATAGCAGATTTTAAACCACAGCTTCGGTTTAAACCGCTTTTTACTCGCCAAATAAATGGCATCCGCCAGTAAAATTAATAAACTTGCGCAAATCACGACAGATGCCAGACAATTAAAAAATAGCACTAGGTGTGGAACAGCAAAATTATTCGCTAATCGAGCAATTATCAAAGAGTAAATCGCAATAGCCACCAATGACCAATACATTAATCGATAACAACCGGTTAACTTGATATCAAACCAAAACTGCCACCTTTTTCCTAAATAAAACGTTGCTAAGCCGCTAACAAAAATAGCGATTAAAGGAGTGAAAAGATCTACAAAAGCCATAATAAACCAAACAATTTTTCGCAAAAAAGTGATATGATAACAAAATTAATTTTTCCAGTACCAATAACTTTTATGAGTATCAAAAAAGACCAATTATTCATGGCGCCAATTGAAAAGCTAGGCGATTGGACGTTTGATGAAAAAGTCGCTGAAGTTTTCCCCGATATGGTGCAACGTTCTGTCCCGGGTTATTCAAATATTATTTCAATGATTGGTATGCTTGCAAAGCGATTTGTCCAGCCAAACTCTGTGATTTATGACTTAGGTTGTTCATTAGGTGCCGCTACCCTTTCAATTCGTCGTCATGTTAATCAGCCTAACTGTAAAATTATTGCGGTTGATAACTCTTTACCGATGATTGAACGGTGCAAACGCCACATAGAGTCTTATAAAGCAACAACGCCAGTCGAAGTGATTTGCGATGATATTTGTAATATTGATATGCAAAATGCTTCAATGGTCGTGCTTAATTTCACCTTGCAATTTTTAACGCCTGAAAATCGTCAACAAGTGTTAAATCGCATCTATCAAGCGCTTAATCCTAACGGAATATTAGTCTTATCAGAAAAGTTTAGCTTTACCGATCCCATTATTGATGAGTTGCTATTTAACATGCATCATGATTTTAAACGCGCTAACGGCTATAGCGAGCTGGAAATTAGCCAAAAGCGCAATATGTTAGAAAACGTCATGTTAACTGACAGTATCGAAACACATAAACAACGTTTATCACAAGCCGGATTTGCGCATATTGATACCTGGTTTCAATGTTTCAATTTTGGCTCCATTATTGCCATTAAATAGCCCGCTTTTTTTAGTGTAATTAATAAGGAAAATAGCATGATTGATTTTGGTGATTTTTACCAGATTATTGCAAAAAATAAGCTCAGCCATTGGCTTGAAGTGTTACCGGCACAATTAGCCCATTGGCAAAAACACAATATTGATAATCGTTTTAATCAATGGCTAAATAGCATAAAACATTTACCGACAATCACGCCCTATTACATTGACCTATTACACAGTGTAACGGCCAAAACCGAGCATCCGCTAAGCGCAGGCGAGAAACAACGAATTGAACAACTATTGAAAACCATGATGCCGTGGCGTAAAGGCCCTTTTCATTTGTATGATATTGAGATTGATACTGAATGGCGCTCTGATTGGAAATGGGAACGATTGATTAACCACATTGATTGTCTTGAAGGCAAAACGGTATTAGACGTAGGTTGTAATAGTGGCTATCATTTATGGCGAATGGTCGGAGCAGGCGCAAAACTTGCAGTGGGAATCGATCCTATGGCGCTTTACCTTTGTCAATTTGAAGCAATTCGAAAACTATTAGGTAATGATAAGCGAGCACATCTATTACCATTAGGGATTGAACAGCTTCCAAAACTTAATGCTTTTGATACGGTATTTTCCATGGGCGTTTTATATCATCGCCGTTCACCACTCGATCATCTTTACCAACTAAAAGATCAACTTGTTAACGGTGGACAGTTAATACTTGAAACACTGGTTATCGAAGGTGAATTGCATCAAGCACTAATGCCGGGAGAACGTTATGCACAAATGCGTAATGTCTATTTTATACCGTCTGTACCTACCATGATCAATTGGTTACAAAAATGTGGCTTTAGTGAAGTAAAATTGGTGGATATTTCGCAAACTAGCTTAGATGAGCAACGCAAAACGCCGTGGATGACATCAGATTCATTAGCTGACTTTTTAGATCCTAACGATAGCTCAAAAACGATTGAGGGTTATCCCGCCCCAACTAGAGCTGTATTTGTTGCCAGAAAATAAAACTTAATAAATCAGAGCGAATCAATAAAACATTAACACTGATAGGCATCAAAATTGGATTTAGACCAATATGGTAGGTTATTCAATTTTTGATTGCCAATCAAATGTTACATCCCCTATCATCACAATATTAATTAACCTATTATTGTGTTTAAAAACGCCGCCCAAACACGCTGCTTGATAAGCCGAAAACTTGCCCAAAAATAGTAATGATTGCGCTCCCAAAATCTGATCAATTCTAAATATTTTTGATTGTCAATCACCACCTTTATCCAAAACGTATGATTGAATGGTTTTAACCAATTTCATTTAAGATAATTCACAAACATAATCGCATGAAATATCGCCAGAAAAAGACTGTTTTTTGCCATTTTTTTCTATCTTATTTTTACATAAAGATGTATAATTCTTTACAATTTCTTTTCAAAGTCTATTTACAGGGATTTGTTTTAAAAAACACTTGTAAAGAAGTTTCAGAAATACCATACGTTTCAGTATAAATACAATAATTTTTATCAAATCTATCTATAAGGAATAAGTATACAATGGGGTTACTTCGATCTATTCTTGAATTGCCTTTTTACCTATTACAAAAAGGTTGGGAAATAATACGCTATTTTATTATTTTCTTATTTTACTTAATCAAAGGAATCTTCTGGCTATTTACCCCAATAATTGGTGAGATAAATTGCCATTGGTCTTTACCCAACTGGTTAGCAAAAATAAAAACTTCCTATGATTCAATTGGCATGGCGCTTAATAAAAGAAAGCTGTTGATCGGTTCAACAATTATCGTCACTGCAATTGCGATAATTTCTATCAACTATCTATATCATTGGAATCTAAACCGCCCTAAACCAGTAGAAGCAGCCACCAATGTTAAGAACACTTATACTGTCAGAATAGATCCGCCTACTTTCAAAGATTATCGATTGAAAGTTAACTTTTTGGGATCGTCTCACTCGCCAGCCCCATTAGAACTAATCAATAAAGAAATTACTCAAGGGATTTCTATTTCGCCTAAAATAGAAGGTACTTGGGTATGGGCTAATGACAATACCATAATATTCGAACCGCTCACAAAGTCGTGGCCACTAGGAGAAACATATCAAGTAAACTTAGATGATAAAAAACTGTTAGCCGATAATAATTTTTTAAAAAAAAATTCTGTATACCACACGTTTATTTCACCTGAATTTGACTACAAATTAAATCCAACAGGCAAACTTTTTTACGATCCGACACAAGATTACGCGCTCAAAGTCATCAATTCAATTACCTTTAATTATCCTGTAGATAAACAAACTTTAGAAAAAAACATAAAACTTTCACTTTATGAAATAATTGATGACAAAGATAAAGATGATAAATTTTTAGAAAATATCGATTTTACTCTTGCTTATAATGAAGATAATACTGTTGCCTATATCACTAGTAGTGCGCTTCCAATACTGAAAAATCCTGGTTATCTCAAAATAGAGATAGATAAAGGTGTCACTTCCTCACTTGGTGGTGCTCCGGTTTTCACAACAGTTGCTTCAACTATCAACCTACCGGGTAAATATAATCTTGAAATCATTGACAGTGAACTAGATATTGTTTCAGGCACTAATAATGACCTAAAACAAGTATTAAATATTTCTTTATCTCAAGTAGTCAACGATGAAGAATTAGCTAAAATGATTAAAGTTTGGCAACTACCTGAAGATAACAATAAAAATAATAACGATGAAGAAAAAAAATATGATGATGATGATGATGATGATGATGATTATAATTATAGTTTTGAGAGATATTTTGAACAAAGCTCTATTTACGTCGATGAGAAATTACTCGCACAAGCTAAACCTGTTGAATTAAAACTAAGAAAAGGTGAAGACAATGATAATAAGGTAGTGAGTTTTGACTTACAAGCTGATCAGAAATCTAAGCTTTATATTGTTATCGACCGAAATTTAGTTGCGCAAAATGGTTATATTCTTGGCGAAGAATATAAAAAAGTTTTAACCGTACCAAAATATTCGAAATTTGCTAGCTTTACTTCATCAGGTTCTTTGTTATCGCTTTCTGGTGAGAAGAAAATACTATTGGTTTCTCGAAACATTAAACATTTGAAACTTCAAATTGATCGTGTTATCCCTTCTCAGCTTCATCATTTACCTTCATTTAATAGAGGTTATTCTTTGGAAGATATGGACTTTGGACGTAATTCTAATGACCATTTTGTCGATAGATTTGTATTTACTAAAGAAATAACGGGTCCAGCTCAATCAGTTCAAGAGACCGCCTTCGATCTAACCAGTTACTTAACTAAAAATACCAATGATGTTAAAAATCGAGGCGTCTTTATACTCTCCGTTTATGGTAATGATGGTCTTAATGATGATGGTAAACATCAAAAACCAAATAAAATCAAATATAATTTTATGCAATCACGTCTTATTGTCGTAACAGATTTGGGAATTATTGCCAAGAAATCTCTCGACAACTCTTATGATCTGTTTATCCAGTCAATAAATACAGGGGAACCGGTCAGCAACGCAAAAGTGACTGTCATGGGTATCAACGGTGTGACTATTACGTCACAAGTGACTGATGAAAGCGGACATGTCAAATTTTTACCGTTATCTGAATATGATCAAGGTGTAAAACCAGTTGTATTTATTGTTGAGAAAGATCAAGATTTATCGTTTCTGCCGATTGACAAAAGCTCGACAAATTTAGAATTTTCACGATTTGGGACATATGGTGAAGAAGAAACCGTTGACGGTGGTCAGTTACGCTCACATATCTTTACTGATCGTGGTATTTACCGCCCCGGCGATACTTTACATGTCGGTACCATTGTTAAAGCACAAAAATGGGCTAAATCATTAGCCGGCATAACGTTAGAAGCAGAAATCCATGATGCCAAATCTAATATAGCACTGAAAAAACCAATAGTGCTTGATAATTCAGGTTTTAATGAAATCAGTTATAAAACCAGTTATAGTTCCCCTACCGGTGAATGGTTTATCTATTTATATCTAAAAAATGACAATGAAAAGCAACGAATTTTATTAGGCATTGAATCATTTATTGTTCGTGAATTTGAACCGGATAAAACACAGGTATCACTAAAATTATTACCAGAAATTAAAGCAGGCTGGAGAAAACCTGAAACATTAAAAGCACAAATTACCGCTAAGAATTTGATTGGAACAGATGCAGCTAATCGCCGTGTAACAAATACATTAATTCTTCAGCCGTTTTCCACTCAATTTACAAAATATGAAGATTATTATTTTTATAGTTCTTCTTTAGTTAACGATCAAAGTTTCAAGGTAGAATTAGACGAACAAAATACCGATGAAAATGGTATTGTTAATGTCGATATTTATAAAAATCTCAATAGTTTTAAAGGCAATTACATACTCAAAATGCTAACCGAAGTCTTTGAACCTGATAGTGGGCGAAGTGTCGCTGCAACAGCAACAACATTAGTATCGCCTAATGATTACCTTGTTGGGGTTAAAAAAGACAATTATGATTGGAATTTTTTCAAAGATTCTAAAAATTATTTGGAATTTATTGCTATCAATCCATTACTGGAAAAAATTGATCTCAATGATTTGAAACTCTCAGTTTTTGAAGAGAAAAAAGTTTCTGTTTTGGTTAAGCAACCGTCTAATAACTATCAATATGAATCACGTTCAAAAGTCTCGCTAATATCACAGAAGCCTTTTGCGATCAGCAAAGATAAAACAATTTATCAGTTTGATACGCAAAACCCGGGTAATTTTATTATTGAAATCAGGGATAAGAATGATAATTTACTACACAAAATTCAGTACGAAGTTAAAGGGGATTCAAATTATGAACGTTCATTTTACCGTAATTCAGGGTTAGATCTTAAAATTGATAAAACCAATTATAATCCGGGAGATGAGATAGAAATCGCTATTAAAACCCCATATGTTGGTAGCGGTATAATCACTATCGAGCGGGATAAGGTTTATGCATGGAAATGGTTCCACACTGATACAACTAGCTCAATACAAAAGATCACAATACCGCAAGATATTGTCGGTAATGCTTATATTAATATACAGTTTATTCGAGATCCAAACTCTGAAGAAATATTCCTCAGTCCGCTTAGCTATGGTGTTGTACCATTTAGAATTAGTACTACCCAGTTTGACGATAAACTCACCTTGCAAGTACCAGAAAAAATAAAATCGGGTAATAAACTTCCTATTACCTTGCATAGTAATTCCCCGCAAAAAGCCATTATTTTTGCGGTTGATGAAGGTATCTTACAAATTACAAAATATAGGCTCGTAAATCCTTTAAACAGTTTCTTTGCTAAAAAGCAACTATCTGTTAAAACTTTACAAATTATGAATATGATTTTGCCAGAGTTTAGACACCTAATTTATAGTTCTGCACCAGGGGGAGATAACGGAAATAATATGGAATTTGCCGGTCATCTCAATCCATTTAAACGCAAAGGCGATGAGCCGATAGTTTATTGGTCAGGTATTATTGATGTAAACGGAGATAAAACCGTTGAATATCAAGTTCCTAACTATTTTAACGGTGAGTTAAGAATAATGGCTGTCTCAGTGGGTGAAAACACCATGGGGCGCACGCAAACATCAACAACAGTACATAATGATATTGTGTTGCAACCAAACGCGCCTTATTTTGCAACGCCAAATGATGAATTTGAAGTTAGCCTTAATCTGACAAATTTAATTGAAAATATGGGTGATAAAACTATTCCAATTAGTGTTAATGTCACAACTAGCCCACACCTCTCAATTATCGGTGAAAGCGAAAAAACAATCGAGCTGGCAACCGGTAAAAATGGCGTATTGAATTTTAACTTTAAAGTCAATTCTCAGCTTGGCAATGCTGATCTGCACTTCACTGCCGTAGCTGGTGATATTAAGGTAACAAGAGATATCAGTCTTTCTGTTCGACCGAGTAGCGAATATCGTCTCACCACGATGATGGGACGAATCGATGGTCACAAACAAGAGTTTACTGGCTTTAGGGATATGTACAGTGAATTTAGTAAACGTCAGGCATCGGCATCCTATTCACCATTTGTACTAAGTAAAGGATTGGGGACATATTTGCAAAATTATCCTCACAACTGCTCTGAGCAAATTATTAGTCGTGCTATCCCTGCTTTAGTCGCAAAGATATATGCTGAATTTGATTTAATTTCTCAAGAAGAAAATATTTCTCTATCAGATGTGTTCCAAATTCTGCAATCACGCCAAAATAGTTCAGGTGTTATTGGATTATGGTATCCAACCAATGAAGAGGATCCGTTTGTGACATTATATGCGGTTCACTTTATGCTTGACGCAAAAGATATGGGACAAGCTATTCCACAAAAAATGCTCGATAATGCTAATCACTATCTAGAATATTTAGTAAATCGTGTTGCTTTTGATTTAAATCAAGTACGTTCACGAGCTTACGCTATTTATTTATTGACCCGGCAAAATAAAATAATGACCAACTATCTAGCATCCCTTTTAACCGATTTAAATAGAAAATATGATGCTTCTGAATGGGAAACCGATATTATGGCTATGTATATCGCATCTTCTTACAAGATGCTCAAAATGGATAAACAAGCTGAAGAATTATTAAAACCTGTCTGGAAAAAAATGGAAAAAGCTTATGATAATGCATGGTGGACAAATAACTACTATGATCCATTAGTGGTAGATGCAAGCAAAATTTACCTAATTAACAAGCATTTCTCAGAAAAAGCACAAGATATTCCTGCCCAAGCGTTGGAAAATATGGTGTTAATGCTCAATAAGCAAAAATACACAACGCTATCAGCAGCAATGACAATAATGGCATTAAGCAATTATTCTTCAAATATTGTCAATGCTCAATTAACCAACGATTCACTACAAATTAGTACAGCATCAAGAGGTAGCGATAAACAAAAATTGATTGCCAATTTACAAGGTATACTGGCGAAAGCGAAATTTGCTGCTGAGGATAATACCCTATATGTAAATAACGTTACCGATTTACCTGCATGGTATATGATTTCACAGCAAGGCTATGATAAAAACATTTCAAACGAGCCGATTAAATCCGGACTTGAAATCTATCGTGAATTTACCGATAAAAATGGCAAACCTGTTGAACAAGTCGAACTGGGAGAGACAATTAATGTCACGATCAAAGTTCAAGCCCTATCTCAAGAAGGTGCGACCAACATTGCAGTTGTAGATCTATTGCCTGCCGGCTTTGAAGTGGTACAACAAGCCATGAACTCGGAGCAAAGTGATAATGAGGATGAAAATGGCGATGAGCAAAACGGTTGGCAATCACCGATAGCCATAAAACCCCATGGCTACACTTGGTATCCTGATTATACCGACGTCCGTGAAGATCGAGTCATTATCTATGGTTCTACTGACCAAGGCGCGGTAAAAGAATTCTCTTATCAAATAAAAGCCACCAATGTTGGAACTTATACCATTCCACCTTCATTTGCTGAAGCAATGTATAATCGTGATATTCAAGCGATATCAAAAGCAGGCAACAAAATTAAAGTGGTATCACCACCACAACAATGATTAAACAACTAGACATATCGATTTTAAAACGGGCTTATCGCCCGTTTTTTTTACCGAATATTTAATGGAGAATAAACAAATGATCGCATTAATGATCAACAAATAGCGAAACTATTAACTTCCTCTCAATAAACCCTATGAAAATACAATTACATATCGCCAGCGCATACCTAAAAAAGATCGTAAATTAAGATTTTTAATATCATGTTTTTACGCAAAGTAGTATAATTTATCACTTGTTTTATTAATTATATTTGTTGGTCTTTTCTAATCCTTGTCAAGAAGTTTCAGAAATACCCTACGTTTTAGTAAAAAATAATCATTATAAAGCTTTATTAGATCTGATCTGTCTATAAGCATTAAGGGATAAGTTAAAATGGAATTACTACGATCTATTCTGCAATTACCTTTTTACATTTTGCAAAAAGGTTGGGAAATAATACGCTATTTCATCGTATTTTTATTTTATTTGATTAAAGCTATTTTCTGGCTTTTTAGCCCAATTATTGGTGAAATTAATTGGTCTACACCGAGTTGGTTACCAAAGGCAAAAGCCATTTATAATGCAATTGGTAATGCATTGAATAAAAGAAAATTGTTGATAGGATCGACAATAATTCTTGGAACACTTACTTATATGGGTGCAAACTATGCTTACCATTGGTATTTAAACCGTCCACAACCTATCATACCTGCCCCAATTGTTAAACAAAATTACAGTGTGCGAATTACGCCGCCAAATAGATCTTATGATCAATTAACCCTCTATTTTGTTGGCGATATTCGCTCTCCTGCCCCTTTAGACAAAGTAAATAAAGAAATTACCGAAGGAATAACGATAACACCGCAAATTGAAGGAACGTGGAAATGGAGCGATGATAGAACGATTACTTTCAAGCCTAACGTTGCCTATTGGCCACTTGGCGCTGAGTATAACATTACCTTAGATGACTCTAAATTGTTAGCAGAAAACAGTTATCTACCGGGAGATTTACCCGGCATCACTTTCACCACACCTTCTTTCAATTACAGTTTAGGCTATCAAGGTAAACTCTACTCAGATCCGACTCAAGACAATGTGAGAAATGTTTTATATACAGTATATTTTTCCCACACAGTAGATAAGCCCACTTTTGAAAAAAACATAAAGCTTGCAATGTACGAAGATGGAGTAGATTATCACCAAGACAAATTTCTCAATAATATCGATTTTACTATCGCTTACGAACAAGATGACACCATTGCCCATATCAAAAGTAGCCCTGTCCCATTTTTAGAAAAACCGGGGTATGCGAAACTAACCATTATGGAAGGTGTAAGTTCCACTATGGGTGGCAAACCAGTTGAATCAATTGCCAATTCAAAAGTTGCCATTCCGGACAAATATAATCTTGGTATTATTAATGCTGATGTGAAACTTGTTGAAGAAAGCAATGAAAAGATACAACAAGTATTAATTGTCTCTTTAACACATCCGGTAAAATCGGAAGATCTCACTAAGGTGGTTAAAGTTTGGCAATTAAGTGAAAGCACAAGCAACTACGAACATCACTACTATTACGATGAAATAACACGTAGAAACCAAAGTATCTTTAAGGTACCAGAAAAAGAGCTAGAAAAAGCTAAACCGATTGAGATAAAACCAATCGCAACTGAACACGCTTATCAAACTGTACTGAGTTTCAAAATAGATGCAGATCAAAAATCAAAACTTTATATCGAAGTTAACCAACCTTTATCTGCTCAAAATGGTTATTTCTTAAAAAATAGTTATCGGCATATATTAACCGTTCCAGAATATCCAAAACTTGTCGATTTTGCCGCATCAGGATCGTTATTATCACTATCGGGTGAGAAAAAAATAGCACTCGTCTCCCGTAACTTTAGTAATTTAAGACTTGAAATCGATCGGGTTATCCCTTCTCAATTACAACATTTAATCTCATTTAACCAATCTTACGACTTTGAAGATATGGATTTTGGCGAAATGGATAATGATCACTTTGTTGAAAAATATACAGTCAGGAAAGAGGTAAAAGGCTCCCTTCAAGCCATTACACAAACAGAAGTTGATCTTTCTAAATATTTAACAGCCAATAATAAAGATAGGAAAAATCGAGGGGTATTTTTACTTAGAGCCTATGGCGATGATTATGATGGCGACCGTTTTATGAGTTCACGCTTTATGGTAGTGACCGACCTGGGAATTATTGCCAAAAAGTCGCTCGACAAATCTTATGACCTGTTTATCCAATCAATTGCAAGTGGTGCTCCGGTTAGTAATGCTAAAGTAACGGTTATGGGAATGAATGGCGTTGCCATTATTTCCAAAAAGACCGATCACACTGGACATGTTAAATTCTCAGCATTGTCAGAATACTATCGAGGTATTAAACCACTGTTATTTGTGGTTGAAAAAGATAGAGATTTATCTTTCTTACCTATCTCCAGCTATGATCGTGATCTTAACTTATCACGATTTGATATAGGTGGTATTGTTGAGACAATCAAAGGTGGTGAATTACGTTCCCATATCTTCTCAGATCGCGGCGTTTACCGTCCGGGTGACACGTTTCATATTGGAACCATTGTCAGAGCACAAAACTGGGCTAATTCATTGACTGGCATAACATTGGAAGCAGAAATTTATGATGCTCAATCTAATTTGGTATTAAAAAAACCCATTGTCCTTGATAAATCAGGATTCAATGAATTAAGTTATAAAACCAACTACAGCTCCCCAACGGGTGATTGGTATATCTATTTATATCTTAAAGACGATAACGAAGATGAACGAATCTTATTAGGCACAAGTTCGATTGTGATTCGTGAGTTTGAACCGGATAAAACGACCGTCTCGTTAAAATTATTACCGGACATTAAACAAGGTTGGGTGAAACCCGAACAGTTACAAGCTGAAATTACCGCTAAAAATTTAATCGGTACTGATGCCGCTGATCGCCGTGTAACAAATAGTGTAATCCTTGAACCTTCTTACCCGCACTTCAAAAAGTATGAAGATTATAGCTTTTATGAATCGATTTCAGCGCATCGAAAAAGCTTCAAAGTCGAATTAGATGAAGAAGAAACCGATGAAAATGGCCAAGTTAAAATCGACCTTCATAAAAATATGGAAAGCTTTGAAGGCAATTACATGCTTAAAATGCTAACCGAAGTATTTGAGCCGGATAGTGGCCGAAGTGTAGCTGCAACTGCAACAACATTTGTATCACCTAGTGATTATATTGTCGGTGCTAAATCTGACGGCAATTTATCTTACATTAATAAAGATTCAGATCGTTATTTAGATATTATTGCTATCAACCCAATTCTTGAAAAAATTGAACTGAGTGATTTAACACTGTCTGTCACCGAACAAAAATATGTTTCAATTTTGGTTAAGCAACCGTCAAATACTTATCAATTTGAGTCACGTTTGAAAGAGTCAGTTATCTCAGAGCAACCTTTTGCGATTAACAAAGATAAAACAATTTATCAATTAGATACGCAAAATCCGGGTAATTATATTATTCAAATTATGGATAAAGATAATCAGCTATTGTATAAAACTCGTTACACCGTTGTAGGTAATTCAAATGTGACACGTCAATTAGACCGCAATGCAGAGTTAGAACTTAAGATCAATAAAACCCAGTTTAATCCGGGCGATGAAATTGAGATCGCAATCAACGCGCCATATGTCGGTAGCGGTATTATCACTATCGAGCGGGATAAAGTTTATGCATGGAAATGGTTCCATACTAATACAACCAGTTCCGTCCAAAAAATCAAACTGCCTAAAAATATGAGTGGTAATGGCTACATTAATGTTCAATTTATTCGTGATCCAAATTCCGATGAAATATTTATGAGCCCGTTAAGCTACGGTGTTATACCATTTAAAATTACCAACAATCAGTTTGACGATAAATTGTCGCTACAAGCACCAGCAAAAATAAAATCGGGTGACAAACTCCCAATTACTTTGCATACCAACAGCCCGCAAAAAGTGGTGATTTTTGCGGTAGATGAAGGGATCTTACAAGTTTCGAATTATAAACTTAAAGATCCGTTAAACAGCTTTTTACGTAAAAAGGCGCTCTCAGTACGAACGTCACAAATTTTAGATCAGATATTGCCGGAGTTTCGTCATTTAATCACCCATTCAGCACCGGGAGGCGACGGCGATAATGATGATGTGCTATCCGGTCATCTTAATCCATTTAAACGTAAAATAGATGAACCTGTCGCTTATTGGTCGGGTATTATTGATGTTAACGGTAATAAAACCGTTGAATATCAAGTGCCTAATTATTTTAATGGGAAAATTCGAATCATGGCCGTTTCGGTAGGCGAGAAAACCATGGGTCATACCCAAATGTCAACCACGGTAAGTAATGATATTGTATTACAACCTAATGCCCCCTACTTTGCCGCACCAAATGATGAATTTGAAGTGGCGCTTAATGTGACTAATTTGATTGAAAATGCTGACGATAAAGCTAACGCAATTAATATCGATGTCACAACAACCCCACACCTTTCAATTATCGGTGAGAGCAAAAAAACGATTGAGCTGGCTAATGGCAAAAATGGAGTACTGAAGTTTAAGTTTAAAGCCAACACTCAATTTGGCAGCGCTGATCTGCATTTCTCCGCGACCGCAGGTAAAATTAAAGTAGAGCATGACGTAAGTCTTTCTGTTCGCCCACTTACTGAATATCGCTTAACCACCATGATGGGACGAATGGATGGACATAAACAAACCTTTACTGATTTAAGGGATATGTTTAATAGTTATAGTAAACGTGATGCATTGGTCTCTTTCTCGCCATTTGTGCTGAGCAAAGGTTTAGCGACCTATTTGCAGGACTATCCACACTACTGTTCAGAGCAAATTCTAAGTCGGGCGATTCCTGTTTTAGTTGGCGGCAGCTATCGTGAATTTAATTTAGCAGCCAAAGAAGGCATTACCCCTTTATCGGAATTGTTCCAAATTTTGCAATCACGTCAAAATAGTGAAGGCGCTATTGGATTATGGTATTCAACTTATAATGTTGATCCGTTTATTACATTATATGCGGTTAACTTTATGCTTGAAGCAAAAGATATGGGGCAAGCTGTTCCACAAAAAATGCTCGATAATGCCAATAAATATTTGGAAAAATTAGCTACATCTTATAAGAAAGATTTCTATAATTTACGGTTACGTGCTTATGCCAGTTATTTATTAACTCGACAAGATAGGATAACGACCAGCTATTTAGCATCCATTTTACAAGATCTCAATAATAACTATAATTCATCAGCATGGGAAACTGATATTATCGCTATGTACATTGCATCTTCTTACAAGATGCTCAAAATGGACAAAGAGGCAGATAAAATCTTAAAACCAATTTGGCAAGAAATGTCAAAAGCTTATAACAAAGCTTGGTGGACGCATAACTATTATGATCCATTAGTCATCAATGCCAGCAACATCCACTTTATCAGTAAACATTTCCCTGAAAAAGTGAAAGACATCCCTGCTCAAGCGTTGGAAAACATGGTTTTAATGCTCAATAAGCAAAAATACACAACCCAATCGGCGGCAATGACAATATTAGCCTTAAGCAGTTATTCATCAAGTATCGCCAATGCGCAATTAAAGCCTGATTCACTCCAGATTAGTGCGACATCAAAAGATACCGATAAACAAAGAATCATTGCTAATTTGAAAGGCATTTTAACCAAAGGACAATTTAGCGAAGCGGATAAAACCTTGAATGTGAAAAACAGTACCGATTACCCTGCATGGTATATGATTTCACAACAAGGTTATGATAAAAATATTCCAAGCGAGCCGATTAAGTCCGGGCTTGAAATCTATCGAGAATACACCGACCAAAATGGTGCGCCGATTGAGCAAGTCAAACTGGGAGATAAAATCAATGTAACGGTCAAAGTACGTGCCATAGCTGATCAAGGTGCGACCAATATTGCCATTGTTGATTTACTACCAGCCGGATTTGAAGTCGTACAACAAGCGATTAATCCGGAGCAAAAGGATGCTGACGAGGATGAAAATGAGTACGATGATCAATACGCCGAGGATGAAGGCTACGATTACAGTTGGCGATCACCGATAGCGTTAAAAACTGGTGGAAACACATGGTATCCTGAATATACTGATGTCCGTGAAGATCGGGTCATTATTTATGGCTCTACCTACAACAATAAGATTCAAGCATTCACTTATCAAATAAAAGCCACAAATATAGGTAGTTACCACGTTCCGCCTGCATTTGGTGAAGCAATGTATGATCGTGATATTCATGCGGTTTCTAAAGGTGGAAGCAAAATCATGGTTGTGCCACAACAATAATCATTTATCTTAATTGTTGGGTAATACAGTTTAAACGGGCTTATCGCCCGTTTTTTTATTTTAATTGCCGATATTCATCGCCTTGTAAGCAAATCGATACGGCTTTTATCAATCGATTTAAGATTGGCTTTCATATTGGAATTGAAATGGGCATAATGCCCAATTATTTACTGTTCAATCAGTTTTAAAGTGGCAATAACCGGAATATGATCACTCACTAAAGGCCATTTAATCCCGTTCCACTCTTCACCGTTATTTGGAATAATTAATTTTTCAACTTCCCATACCTGATTACGGCTAGTGAATATATGGTCAAGATCTAATCCGGGATTTCCGGCTGGCCATGTTCGGGTATCAACATTTTCTTGTTTAACTAAAGTCCAATATTTTTCAAACTCTTTAACAACTCGATCATTTTTAACCGAATTAAAATCACCCAATAAAATCATTATGCCGGAAGCAAGATTCGGAAACTCCTCGTCTAAATCCAGATCATCAAAAACGATGCTATTAATAAATCGTGCTTGTGACATTCTTACCTCATCTTCTTCATGCCAATCAAAGTGAGAGTTAAAAATATAGATAGGAGAATCAAAACCCGGCAGGTTGATTTTACTTAGCATCAATGCTCGTTGTTCATAATCGCCCGACGGCAACAAAAACACCTTTGTTTTTTCAATTGGATACTTAGATAATATTGCATTACCATAATTGCCGCCTTTCATATCGGTCGCTTTACCAAAGGCGTAATACATACCGGTTTTTTCGGCAATGATTTTGGCTTGATCTAAGCCGTTACTGCGTGTGGTATTTTGATCGACTTCTTCCAGTGTGACGATATCCGCATTCATCGATTTAATCGCTTTAGCGACTAAATCAAGATCAACGTTATGCTTTCTTAATCCACCCGCTATATTGTAATTTGCAACGGTAATTTGCGGTTGTTTATCTTTTTCATATACTTTGTTTGGCGAGCTATAATACTGCGACTGAACTAAATCTTGTGATGCATAAGCATGAGAAAACCAAGCCAATAATCCAACTAGCCCTAATACAAAAAATTGTTTTTTCATCTGTTTTTTCCTATAGCAAAATGTGCTTAAAAGTTTGAATTTTTTCAAACTTACCTATACTAAAATAGATATACGCTTTTAAATGCGATCTGTATCACAAGTTAAATTTTTATTATTAAATAAGTTATCATTGATTTTCTAACCACAATAAAAAAGCCATGAGATAACTGCATGGCTTTTTAGCGTATAAGACTAAATTATTTAGTATTTTTTATTATCATTTGCACCGGATAGTGATCGGAATAATTATCAGTAAATTCATCTTTCAAAACTTGAACATCCATGACATCATCTTTCAGTTTGGGTGACACATAAATATAATCATAGCGAAGTGGTGTGGATGCTTGATCATAAAATACTTTGGTTGGTGCAGTGGCAATAAAATCTTTATTCTTTATTTTTAATGCATCAATAAAGCCTGCATCAATAAGATTTTGTTGCACAGTATAACTGAGCTGACCGTTGACTAAGTTTTCTAAGATAGGTCTTTTTTTCTGTTTTTCTTTAATATCATTAAGTAAATTACTTGAGTCATACTCTTTCTTATCTGCCGGCGAGAATGAATTTAAGTCCCCTGCTATAATCCATTTACCGTTAGGATCACGACTGTATTTGATTGAATCGATAATTAAATTCATCTCATCAATTCTTTTAGCCGTCCAGAAAGGATTCAGATGGGTGACAACAAAATGGTAATTACCGATATCAGCATATAGCGCACCATGCCATAAATTATCGACAACTTTTTGCACATTAATTATCGGATATTTAGAAGTAATAGCTACCGGGAAAAACGCAGGATCATCAGGTGATTCTTTCAATAATACCGCATACTTATGCCCATAACTGGCGGCAAATTTTTCGAGCTTTTCACGGGTAAAAAAGTTCATCTCTTGCCAGGCGATTATATCGGCATCTTGTGCTTTCGCCCAATCAATAAACTTCTGTTTACCCTCTGATTCATCTAATTTCATGCCGTTATAGACATTATAACTAATCATCTTAAGCTCTTTAACATCTTCAATTGCAGCCAATGCGGTTGAAGTGCTGAAAATAAGACTACCAATCAGTGCGGCCATTTTTAATTTGCTTTTAATCATAAGATATTCCTTTCTATAATATTAATTGATATAACAAGTATCATATTGATTGCTATTTCTACAAAACGGTTTTTACAATTTATGTGACCTATGTCAATATTATTCATCTTTAACTCATTGACGAATATCATTAATCAATTTAGTTCGATAAGAATAAGGGGAAAATCTAAAGCTTTTTACAGACAGAACTTGGGTTAAAATTTTTTCATCAAACAGCTAGCCAAATTAAAAGCTTTATTAAAACTTTTTTAGTCATTTCAACTTATTTTAAAAAATCATTTAATCGGTTTTAAATTAGCTAAGCGTTTTTTCAATCTACTGGGTAAAGATAATCGGATAGAAAAAATATCCTAATTGTCTAATTAGGATATGTTAAACTCAGCAACGTAATAATGAATTAACCTTGAGGCCAAATAAAACGCCCTTTGGCTTCGGGATCTTCATTGATAAACTTTCTTAATGCTTCAGATTGATAAAGTTGTTTAACATCTTTTGCCCATTGGGTATTGAGATTCTCTTTTTTGACAACCACCATTAATTCCAGATTCGGTGATAATTTTTCCTGAAATAATACATTATCAGCCGGCACTTTGCTAAGCCATGCTACACCGCCCGGCATAATTGCATAATCCACTTCACCTAAGGTGCGAGGAATAATTTCAGATAATAAAAGTTTAAACTGCAAATTGTATTTATTTTCGGCAATATCATTCAGACTGGCGGTACCGGTTGGGGTATTTGGCTTAAGTTTGATCCAATTTAACTCTTGCAGTAATAACAGTGCCCGAGCAGTATTAGAAGGATCATTAGGAATAGCAATTGTTTGATTAGGGGCTATCTCATTGACAGAACGATGTGTTTGGGAAAACAGTGCTGCGGATATGGAAGGAATATGAACTAACGAAACCAAATCATTATTTGTCTCTTTATTGTAGACATCAAGATAAGCTTGATGCTGAGCGGCATTCATATCAATACTTCCTTCAACCAGCGCCGTATTAGCATCTCTTAATGAACTAAAATTAACTAATTTAACTGTGTAGCCCTTTTTTTCCAGTTCCGGTTTAACGACTTTTTCCATTAAAATGTTATGCATACTTGGTGGCAAACCTACCACGATTTCTTTTTTGTCAGCGCTATTGGCTTGCTCCGATTCTGATTTACGATCACAACCAATCAAAGACAGTCCTAACATCATAAACAATGGCAAATAGAGATATTTTTTCATTATTACTCCTTTTTATTCTATTGATTAAATGAATCGTTCAACTCATTTAGGAAAATGTGTATTACTTATCGTAATAACATTATAGATAGGTATGATAAAACGTGATAATACAGAAAAATTATATAGTTATTCTAATAAAGAATATATATTAATTAAAAATTAAATTGCTCTGATGTTTATGCTTAAGTGAAACAGAAACATCAAAGCGATTCATTAATAATAACAAAAAGGTATAAAGTCAAACAAAATTAAATAAGTTTTTAATCAAGTAAGGCGTGGTATTATTGAAAGGAGATTACAAATAATAACGCTATTTTATCGCACTATTGATAAATCTGTCCTAAATAACCGTCTAACCTGCATGTAAAATCTAATTAATTCGATTCATACTCTCTTTCACCCATTTAATAAATGCCCTTATTTTAGGATTACGCTGGTTACTTCCGGTAATAATATAGTAACGCTGTTTGCAAGTTGCAACCATATCCGGGAACGGGATAATCAATTCACCCGACTCAATGTATTTTTTAATGATATGATGCCGCCCCATTGCAATACCGGTATGATTCATAGCTGCGGTTAACGCCAAATCAGAACGGTCAAATAACATCATCGGAATTGAATAAAAATCATAATTTAGATTAAATTGTCGCTGCCATGTCTCCCATTCATCAAAGTTTGAATCATAACCCCATGCTTGATAATCGTGTAATAAAAAACAGTGTTTAAGGTTATCAAAGTGATCATTTAAATTATATCTCTCTGCATACTTTGCACTACAAACAGGGGTAATCGATTCATGCATTAAATGGTAACAATTTAAATCCTTATGTTCTAAATCATCATAATAGATCGCCAGATCAATGCGATGCTGGTTAAAATTAATCATTTCATTACCTGTTAAAATATTGACCGTGATATACGGGTGTTTGGTAATGAATTCTGAGATTCTAGGCACCAGCCAACCTTGAGCAAAAGTCGGTCTGGCATAAATCGTTAATTGGCCGGCTAACTCCTGACTTTTGATTTCTAAAATCTCTTTATTTAACTGAGCCAAAGATTTTTTTAGAATATTAAATAGATTTTCACCGTCATTGGTTAATTTAATACGCCGATGTGACCGAATAAACAGTTTAAAACCTAACTCCTCCTCCAGCTTATTAATTTGATGACTAACAGCACTCGGACTAATACATAACTCATCAGCTGCTTGAATAAAAGAACAGTAACGCGCGGCTGCTTCAAAAGTGTGAAACTTTGCTAATTGATAACGTGAAACCAATCGATTAGTTGTAAAAATGCGATCATCATCAAACATTACTCTCTCCTTTCTGAAAAATTCCGTTATTAAACTATAAATATTGCTGAAAACATATCCAATTGATCACAAATTATTAATTTCATGATACAAATCACATCTTTAACTGAAACTAGTTCATGCTAACGTGATTATTAATCATTTGTCAGTTTGGGATGCTTAAAATCTAATACTCACTCACTCTTTACTATACAAGGAAAACATGATGGATTCACAATTTTGGGTTTTAGGTGTTTTAGTAACAAGTATTTTGTTAATTGTAATTAGTATCGTCAAATGTAAACTTCATCCTTTTTTAGCCTTATTATTATCCAGTTTTTATGTGGGTGCTTTAATGGGAATGAAACCACTAACAATGATATCATCGATTCAAGATGGCATCGGTGGCACGCTGGGTTTTTTAGCTGCCGTCATCGGTTTAGGAACAATTTTAGGTAAAATGATGGAGATTTCCGGTGCCGCAGAGCGCATTGGGATCACCCTACAAAAATGCCGTTGGTTATCCCCTGATGTCATTATGGTGTTAGTCGGCTTGATCTGTGGTATCACTCTATTTGTTGAGGTTGGGGTTGTATTACTTATCCCGTTAGCATTCTCAATAGCTAAAAAAACCAAAACCTCGTTATT
Organism: Gilliamella sp. B2923; assembly: GCF_026536565.1. Taxonomy (NCBI): domain Bacteria; kingdom Pseudomonadati; phylum Pseudomonadota; class Gammaproteobacteria; order Orbales; family Orbaceae; genus Gilliamella; species Gilliamella sp. B2923. Next base: position 91,600 of record NZ_JAFNNZ010000007.1, read on the forward strand.
ATTGTTAGCCATCCCTTTATGTACTGCGTTAATGGCAGTGCACTGCATTGTACCACCACACCCTGCTGCATTATATGTCACCAATGCATTAGGCGCGGATATTGGTAGTGTGATTATTTATGGTTTAATTATCGGATTAATTGCGTCATTAGCGGGCGGGCCGATTTTTTTACGAATGATTAAAAATAAAATTCCCTTCAAAGCTGTACCGGAACAATTTTCCGATTTAAAAGTGCGAACTGAAGAGGAGTTACCTTCATTAGGCGCAACCCTGTTTACCGTATTACTGCCTATTATTCTAATGTTGATTAAAACCACTGCTGAATTAAATATGGACAAAACCAGCACCGTCTACTCCATACTTGAATTTATCGGTAATCCAATTACCGCTATGTTTATTGCTGCATTTGTCGCCTATTATATTCTAGGTATTAAGCGCCATATGAGCATGGCAACATTATTGACAAAAACAGAAGATTGTTTTTCATCTATTGCCAATATTCTGTTAATTATTGGGGCTGGCGGCGCATTTAATGGTATCTTAAAAGCCAGCGGATTAAGTGATAGTTTAGCGGGCATCTTATCACATCTGGAGATGCACCCTATTTTATTAGCCTGGTTAGTCGCCATTATCTTACATGCCGCTGTAGGCTCAGCGACGGTTGCCATGATGGGGGCAACGGCTATTGTTTCGCCAATGATGTCGATGTATCCCGGTATCAGTCCGGAGATTATCACATTAGCTATTGGATCTGGCGCTATTGGTTGTACGATTGTCACTGACTCACTATTTTGGCTCGTCAAACAATATTGCGGAGCAACAATGAGCGAAATTTTCAAGTATTACACAACAGCCACCTTTATTGCATCAATTGTTGCACTAATAGGCACTTTCGTGTTATCTAATTTTATTTAATGATTCAACAACAAGGAGCGTATATGAGTCAAATCGATACGAAAGCACTAGTTAAAGATAAACCACTAGTAGATAAACTGATCAAACTTCAACCATGCAGTTGGTTCAATCCCAACATAACCACATTGGACATTGCCCTTCCTTACGTCGGGCTTGATAAATCGGATATTACCGATGCCAGCGAACGGCTAAAACGCTTTGCACCTTATCTTGCTTTAGCGTTTCCGGAAACTGCAGCAACACAAGGGATTATTGAATCGCCAGTTGTTGAAATTGCCAATATGAAAAAAGCAATGGAAGAGCGTTATAAAACCAATTTTGCCGGTCAGCTATTTTTAAAGAAAGACAGCCATTTACCTATTTCGGGGTCGATTAAAGCACGAGGGGGCATTTATGAAGTGTTAACCCATGCTGAAAAATTGGCAATAGAAAATGGTTTACTCACTAAAAACGATGACTATAGCAAGTTGTTCTCTGATGATTTCAAACAGTTTTTTAGTCAATACAGTATTGCAGTCGGTTCAACCGGTAATCTCGGCTTATCTATTGGTATTATGAGTGCCAAATTAGGGTTTAAAGTCAGTGTTCATATGTCAGCCGATGCCCGTGAATGGAAAAAACAGAAATTACGTTCACACGGGGTTAACGTTGTCGAATATGAACAAGATTATGGCGTAGCTGTTGAACAAGGGCGAAAAGCGGCACAATCCGATCCTAAATGTTTCTTTATTGATGATGAAAATTCAACAACACTATTTTTAGGCTATTCGGTTGCCGGAGAACGATTAAAACAACAGTTCGATCATATGGGTATTAAAGTCGATAAACAGCATCCGTTATTTGTCTATCTGCCTTGTGGCGTTGGTGGTGGACCGGGCGGTGTTGCTTTTGGGCTAAAAATGGCATTTGGTGATAATGTTCATTGTATTTTTGCCGAACCAACCCACTCGCCTTGTATGCTATTAGGTGTCTATACCGGTCTGCACGATGAAATCGCGGTACAAGATATCGGCATTGATAATCTTACAGCAGCGGACGGCTTAGCAGTTGGACGAGCTTCAGGATTTGTCGGTAGAGCAATGGAACGTCTGTTAGACGGCTATTATACGCTGTCAGATCAGGACATGTATGATCTATTGACATTACTTGATAAAACTGAACATATTCAACTTGAACCTTCAGCACTGGCCGGAATGTTAGGGCCAATTGTGGTAACAAGCGATGCGCCATACTTAGAGCGTATGCAATTTACCGCTGAACAGTTGCAAAATGCAACCCACCTAGTTTGGGCAACCGGCGGTGGAATGGTGCCAAGTGAAGAGATGCAAAAATATTTGCAAGCGGGAAGAAGTTAAAACTTCCCTTACTGACAAATATCACCTTGATATTTGTCAGTAAATCACAAATCTAAAACAAAAAATTAAAGTGCGCCGACAATTGGATGCGCTACATAAAGCTCTTCAAGATAGGTTATCTCGTCATCGGATAATGATACCGACAAAGCCCCGACAGCATCATCAAGATATTGTGTTTTTGTAGCACCAACAATTGGCGACGTCACTCCTTTGGCAAATTGCCATGCTAACGCAATTTGAGTCATAGTGACATGATGTTTTTCGGCAAGTTCCTGCACTCTTTGCACAATTTTTCTATCGGCGCTCTCCATTCCGTCATATTTGGCGATAGCGGTTTGATCTGTTTGGCTACGTAACGTATCGGTATGCCATTGCGAGCGTGCCAACCTACCCGCAGCTAAAGGACTATACGGCGTTAATGAGACATTAAATTGTTTACAAATCGGAATCAATTCACGCTCATCTTCACGATATAATAAATTATAGTGATTTTGCATCGACACAAACTTGGTCCAGCCGTTTTTTTCAGCGGCAAGTTGCAGATTAAAAAATTGATAGCCATACATGGCGGATGCGCCTAAAGCTCTTACTTTCCCGGCTTTAACCAGCTTGTGCAATGCTTCCATGGTCTCTTCAATTGGCGTACTATAGTCAAAACGGTGAATAATATACAAATCAATATAATCGGTACCTAGTCTTTTTAACGAGCCTTCAATCTCTTTTTCAATCGCGCCCTTAGATAAATGGCCTTCATTAAAATAGACTTTAGTGGCTAAAACCACCTTATCTCGCTGGATATTTCTCTTAATTGCTCGACCTACATATTCTTCACTGGTGCCGGCCGAGTAGGTATTTGCGGTATCAAAAAAATTAATGCCTAAATCAAGTGCATGCTTAATAATTGTTTCACTCTCATCCGGATTGAGCGTCCAAGCGTGCATTTTACTGGCTGGATCGCCAAAACTCATGCAACCCAAACAAAAACGTGAAACTTCAATATCGGTATTGCCTAGTTTTACATAATCCATAATATCCTCTCTTTAACTGCGACATGATGATCTAAAGACCTATTTTGCGATCGGCACATAGCCCTTAGCTGATAAAATCATTGTAATCACAATATTGATTGAGATAAATAAGTGATTGATTTATAGTATCATGAATAATATTCATCAATATACTGCATATGTATAACTTTAATGAGTTAAATTACTTTATCACAATCGCCAAAGCCGGGAGCTTTGTCAAAGCGGCAAAATCCCTAGGCGTCTCTTCCTCCGCCCTCTCCCATAGTATGCGGAGTCTTGAAAGTCGTTTAAATCTTCGTTTATTTAATCGAACAACAAGAAGTATGTCATTAACCGAAGCAGGCGATCAACTCTATAAGCAAATCGCCCCATTATTTCATTCCATTAATAACGAAGTTAACGCCTTATCTGACTTTCTAAGTACACCTTCGGGAACAATTAAAATTAATGCGTCCAGTCTGGCAACGCAAACAATTCTTTACCCCAAACTCCGCCATATTTTAAAACGTTATCCACAAGTTAAAATTGAAATTCAATCTGATAATAATTGGGCGGATATTGTTAAACAAGGATATGATATGGGGTGTCGGATCGGCAATGATCTGCCTAAAGAGATGATAGCAGTAAAAATCTCTGATCCATTAAAAATGGCACTGGTAGCAAGCCCGAGTTACCTCAAAAATAAAACATTACCGGAAAAAATAAGCGATTTAGATCATCACCAGCTAATCGGATTAAGAATCTCTGCCCAGCATGCTAGCGAATTGACCTGGGAATTTATCGAAAATGGTAAAATCGTCAATTATCAGCCAACCTCTCAATTCACCACCAATAATCATATACGCAAACAAGCAGTCTTAGATGCGCTAGGCATCACGTGGATCGGTCGCCTTGAAGTTGAAGAAGAACTCGCTAATGGAACCTTAATCGAACTCTTACCCAAATTTGCCATAACCTATGAACCTTTTTATATCTACTACCCAAGCCGTAAAGGTCACTCAAACGTTTTCAAATTGGTGGTAGAGGCATTAAAATCCCCCTGACCGGTAACCAATTTCAATCATTCTTCTAGTCTTTATTTTGGATAAAATTTTATTAAATCTAAAGAATATTTAACAATTGCTCCCTATTCGCTTTTGAGATAAGTACTTAAGATTGGGGTGTAAAAACTGAGTATTTGCTATTAGGTTTAATTATTACGAAGTGCGTTGTTTGGCTGTTCGATAAAAGAGAGATAATTTATTACATCGGTTTATTTGATGTTTAAGTGGTGCCAGTGGTCGGACTCGAACCGACACGCTTTTAAGGGCGGCGGATTTTGAATCCGCTGCGTCTACCAATTTCGCCACACTGGCATTAAGAAGTGTAAATAAGTAAACGTTGGCATTATACTAAGCTTTGCGATATCTGCAACAGATATTATCGTTAAGCCTTCTGGTTGCCTAAAATTTCAGCTACCATTTGCGTTTCCATGCCGGTAATTTTTTAAGAATGACATAAGCGGTCTGTTTTGCCACCGGATAAATGATATTGTGCTCTTTTGCATAACGTAATGTGACTTCCTGCCATTTTTCATCAAACGTTTTCATCGTCCCGTCTTGATGAGCGCAATGTTTACAATAATTTTTGGAGATATCGTGTAAAGGATAATCGCCGATTGATGTCATTGGCATACCGCAGGCAATACACATTTTCATAATTTAATCCCAATTCACCAAGTGAAAGAAACACATACGGATAACAAAATCCTACTCCGAGTTTAACAGGATTACAAGATGAGTTTAGCAGGATGATAACAGTTTAAAAGTTCAGCTCCATTTGTGGCGTCGTAGATGTGGAATGTTGCTGGCGTTGTTGCTGTATTAGCAAATAGCGACGCCTTAATGCTCGCTGTTTGCATAAACGTAACACGTCTTGTTTTTGACTATTAGATAGCTTTAACCAGTTAAACCGCTCTGCTCTTGATCGATAGCAAGTTAAACAATAGCCTTGCTTATCGGTCTCACAAACACGCTTACAAGGGCTTTGAATATCAAAAAACTCAATCTGATCCAATTTTTACCACATCCTTTTAGGGTGCTGTATAGATGCTTAATGCGCCTTTAACCCTAAAGCTTTACTGAGTACTTTAAAACAATCATCACAATCATGCGCAGCTGCGTGTAATAACGTTTGAGTTGGCGCATGAATCAGTTTATTGGTTAATCGATGCGAAAATTCGGCAAATACCTCATCGATATTCGCACCCTGTTTGATAGCGTTACGAGCCTTGAGTTCTAACTCTCGCTTAATATTTTCGGCATTACGTCGATACTGTACGATATAATCAACCGCTTCTCTGGCTTTTAACCATTCAAGAAAAATCTCCGCTTGCTGTTGAATAATAGCGTGGGCTTCTTGAGCGGCAATTGCACGTTGTTCAAGATTATTCTCAACCGTTTGTTGCAAATCATCAATAGTATAAAGATGAATAGGTTTGAGTTGATTGACTGTCGCTTCTATATCACGAGGCACCGCCAAATCGATAAATAGCATCTGCCGATAATCTCGAGCCTGTAATGCTTGTTTAACCATTGTTTGACTAATAATAGGTGATAAGCTCGCTGTCGAACTAATAACAATATCAACCTCGCTTAGCCGAGTTGCAATATCCGATAAAGCAATCATCTCAGCATCAACAATTGCGGTAAGTTTTAATGCATTTTCAACCGTGCGATTAGCAACAATGATATGATTAAAGTTGTGAGGTTTTAAATAACGGGCAATAAGCTCAATAGTTTCCCCTGCTCCAACCAGCATAATATTTAAGCTTGAGGTATCAGTAAATAACTGGCGAGCAACTAAACAGGCAGCATAAGCAACCGATGCGGTATTGGCTCCAATATTGGTTTGACTACGCACAATTTTGGCAACATGAAATATCGATTGAAACAGTTTAGTTAATTTGACCGATAAGCAATTTTGTTGCTGTGAATAGTGATAAGCTTGCTTAACCTGACCTAAAATCTGCGGCTCACCAATAATCATCGAATCGATACCACAGGCAACTGACATTAAATGTTCAACGGCTTGTTGCCCTTCATGCCAATAAAATGAATCTCGATAATGGCTGATATCAAAATGATGAAATTGCGCTAACCAGTTTTCAACAGACTGTTTAAGCCGTAAATAGTCAGTTTGATGCTCATAACTTAAGTAGATTTCAGTTCGGTTACAAGTCGATAAAATAACACAGCCTTCCACTAAAGGATGTTGGTAAAGACTAGATAACGCTTGTTCGACTAATTCATTAGGAAAAGCCAATTTTTCCCTTAAAGCTAGTGGCGCTGTTTTATGATTAACACCTAATATTGTAATTGACATTGCAATGCTTCTTATTTTAAATTTTTTATTAGAAATAATTATTTTATTAAGCGTTCTTTGGGTTGGTATTATACATAAAAAAAATATAAAGGTTAATTTACAGTTAGATTTTCTTATTCGCTCATTTATCAGTTATAATCATCCTACCCTAGCCTAAACTAACTAAAGAGCTGACTTATGTTTAATAAAATAAAATATCTGCTTGTTATAAGCTTGCCATTGCTAATTACAGCTTGTCAAACGACCAAATATCAAACTACGGCATCATCACAGCAACAATGGCAGATGCATCAACAAGAACTTAAACAAATTACCGCTTTTCAAGTTAAAGGTAGCATAGCCCATATCGGCGAAAAAAACCGCAGCTATGGACGTTTCTTAATCACACAACAATCACCTAATCGTTACGAAATTAGATTAACCACACCGATTGGTACCAATATTTTAACGCTCAGAGCCGAGCCTGATTATGCTCAACTGACTGATAGTGACGGTGGACGTTATGATGATAGAAACGTTGAAAGTTTAATGAGAAGAGTGACTAACGTGAACATTCCGCTTGAGTCATTACACAATTGGTTGAAAGGTTATTCTGATGATCCAAATGCCGATAAATTAGATAATTTGGGTAGATTAGCCGCCACTTCATTTATGCAAAACAATAATAAATGGGCGCTTAAAATTACCAATTATGATACCTATACCTATCACAACAAAAAGATTGATTTACCGGCAACAATTGAACTTACCCATAAAGAGGATCTTGTTCGCCTAAAAATCAGCAACTGGACTTTACAATAATGGATAAACCTAATGAAACACTGGTTGTCACCTGCTAAATTGAATTTATTTTTATATATCACTGGTCGTCGTGCTGATAATTACCATAATTTACAAACGCTGTTTCAATTTATTGATTATTGCGACAGCTTAACATTTAACGTTACGGCATGTGATGAGATCAAATTATTAACACCATTTGATCACGTCCCTGCCGATAAAAATTTAATTACCATTGCCGCACAGCGATTAAAAAATTATAGCAATCGGCAGGAATTAGGTGTCGAGATAAGTATTGATAAAAAAATACCAATGGGTGGCGGCCTTGGCGGTGCATCATCCAATGCAGCCACCGTGCTAGTTGCATTAAATCATTTATGGCAACTTAATCTATCAACACAAACATTAATGGAAATCGGGCGTCAAATTGGCGCTGATGTACCGATTTTCATTTATGGACATGCCGCATTTGCCGAAGGAATTGGCGATCAGTTCCAACGTGTTGATATTGCCGAACATTGGTATTTAGTCAGTTACCCAAATATTGAAGTGTCAACGATAGAGGTATTCAACGATCCTAAGCTGACTCGTGATACACCTTGTCGAACGATTGATGAGCTTCTTTCACTTCCCTTTGATAAACTCAGTAATGATTGTGAAAAAGTGGTACGTCAACGTTATCCCAACATTGATGAGTTAATCCATTACCTTTCACAATTTGCCCCTACCCGACTAACCGGCACAGGCGCATGTGTTTTTAGTCAATGCCAATCAAAAGATCATGCTTTGGCATTACAGGCTAAACTTAATAACACCATGTCGGTGAGTAGTTTTATTGCAAGGTCATTAAATCATTCGCCTTTATATCAATCATGAAATCTAACCTTAAGGCACTCAGTTAAAGCGGCTTAAGGTTTATCAAAATTGTTTGCAATTACTATGATTGATTAATTAACCGCATCGCTAGGAATTATAAATAGATGCCCGTTATAGTATTCAACACAGTATAGCCCTTCATAACTGTGATAACCTTGCTCAGCTAATTTCGCTTTTAGCCAATCTTCATCTTTTCCTAAATCTTTAAGTACATCATCTAACGGCTCTTCGTTTTCCAGCACGATTGATGCTATTCCTTTATCGCCTTTTTTAATGACCGACAGTTGCCCATTAGGCTCTAAAATCGCCTTTTCAACTTCGTGTATGGTAAATATGTTTTTCATCCTTAATAAAACGGCAAAACTCGACATGTCTAAATTAACCGCCGCAAATTCATTTAATTTAATTTTGCCTTTATCCATTAATACAATGGGATTACCGACAATAAAGGCTTTGGCATTTTGACTTTTCTTTTTTAAATAGTTGGAAACATACATAATCGTTGTCCACATCAGTAGCACAACCAAAAAATCAAATATCGTTAATTTAGGGTTGTAGATGATGCCGCCAGCAATACCACCCAAAATCATATTACCGATAAAATCAATGCTGGACATTTGAGATAACGATGTTTTACCGGTGATTTTAAGAAATAAAATGATACAGATAAACACGACAAATAATTTCACTGCAATAATTAAAAAATCGTAATAATTCATTTTAGTCTTACTCCAATAGTATTGATAAAACATCAAACAAGTTATAGGGTTATAAAAACAAATGAATAGAACTAAAAACAGCACAGCAGCGAAAGTGACGCTTTTAAGAAAAAATTGACACGATTAATGGTTTAAATGTATTTCGCCCATTTGCGAAATGCCAATCTTGAACACATTTAAAATACCACATAATCTGTTTATTCAATACCACCCGTATTCGGCTGGAGCTATTACAGATGATAGTTTAAAGCCAGCAGACTACAGTAACGAACAGCAACGAACCGCAACGCATAAAGAGCGTGACAAATCTAAACCGATCAAAACCGTTATCGCCTAGTACCGATAACCCAGTCCATGTGCGGTTTTGATTAAAGTTGGGTTGAGTGGATCGATTTCTATTTGCTTACGCAACTTAGAAATATGTTGATCTAACGTTCGGCTATTGGGTGAATAATCATAGCCCCATACATAATCAAACAACATATCGCGAGTGACAACCTGATTTTTATGTTGATATAAGCACTCTAAGATTTTTACTTCACGCAATGAAAGCTCAATAACTTGATCATTTCGTTTGGCACAAAGTTCGGTTGGGTAAATCCATAAATCACCAAAAATAAAAAATGGGCTGGATGTTTGATTAGAAGAGAGTTGAGATTTAAGATAACGTTTGGCAATGGCTTTGATTCTTGCTCTGAGTTCGTGGATACCAAAAGGCTTACTCATGTAATCATCGGCACCCAATTCTAGACCAATCACCCGATCAATCTCTTCATCTTTGGCCGATAAAAATAAAATGGGGACATCATCATTAGCTTTGCGAATCTCACGGCAAACAGAGTAACCGTCTAAGTCCGGCATCATAATATCTAAAATAACAAAATCGGGCGGGTTTTTACTAAATAGCTCAAGAGCGATTGTACCATTGGAAGCCTCAATAACGGTGTAGCCTTCCTGCTCTAAAAGATCGGTCATCCCCTTTCGGATATATTGATCATCTTCGACAATTAAAATTTTCATTTTGACTCCATTAAGATTAATGAAAACGCAACGCCTGGTTTCTCATTAGTCACTTTGATACTACCATTGAGCTGTTGGGCTAATTGATTTGCAATAGTTAAACCAATACCAGTGCCCGAAACGCCTTCGGTAATTGAAGAGTTAATTCGATAAAAAGGCTTAAAAATCTTTTTTAATTGATTATTAGCAATACCATTACCATAATCTCGAACGGTAATAATGGCTTTGTGATTTTGTTCAGTCAGAATTAAATCAACTTTTTGGCCATTTGAAGCATATTTCTCAGCGTTACTTAAAAAGTTGCTGATGATCTGTATCACGCTGTCTTGATCCGTATTCATCATAAAATCATAATGAACATCACAAATTAAATTCAGTTCTAAAGACTTGGTTTCCAAAACCGGCCTAAAGGTGAAATAAATTTGCTTTACAAGCTGAGTGATATTGACGGGTTTAATATTGAGTTTAGCTGGCTTATTAAAATTGAGCACATTTTGTACTAATCTTGTCAGCCGATTACTTTCACTGGTGATCACATCCAAATAATCCGGTACCGGTTGGACTTCATCAATTAATCGCTCTTTGAGCATTTCAGAATAGAGAGAGATATTGGTTAATGGTGTTTTAAATTCGTGAGACACTTGCCCGACAAAGCTAACTTGTTGTTTTGCCAAACGTAATGTTTGGGTATATTCACGATAACAATAGAGAGCAAGTCCTAAAATTATCAGAATAAATAAAACAATAACACTGACACCAAAAATATAGATATTGGTTAAATTTGCTGATTGATAATAATAAGTTAATTGCCAATTTTGTAACGGATAATCTAATGAGATCACAATTTCATTAGGGTACTTTTCCCCGTTATTATAAATCTGCTTTTCATCATTAGATAAATTAAAGCTATCGTTCATTGCCTTTTCATCTAACAGATTGATCACATCTAATGATAATTTAATATTAGAAAGTTCAAAACCGATAATGGTATCTGACTGGATTGACCAATAAACTAGGTAATTATAGGCTTGATACCAACCTGTGCTCGAACGGTGCTGTTCATTTTGAGTATTATGGTTAAATAAAATCGAGTTATCATATCCAATAGATTCAACTAATTGAGACCATTGTTTATCTGTATCATTGCTTAAATATTTAATAACACCATGGTCAATCACAAAAATATTTTTTACATCAGTTTGGATTTGTAACAATTTATCTATATTTGATTCATCATATAATAATATGTCAGACAGGCTATTAAAATAGGTCGATCGCTGGGTTAACAGCGATCCAATTAAAGACTTTATATTTTCTGCACGGCTTTGTGCTAACAACTTCTCCTGATTTTCGCGTTTTATTACTTCGTGTTCTAGCGTGCGCCAACCAAGATAGCTAAAAGCCATAATAAATATACAAAGAGATAGGATCGCTGTTAATTTTTTCATAAGTTATTTTTCGATTTTATTTTGTCTCGATTGAAATTGTTTTTCGACCATTTTCTTACGAGCAACTTTTGCATCATCCTTCTCGATTGCATCAGCTAAAGCCTGATTAATATCCATTTGTGCTTTCATCTTTTCGCTAGCTTCGGGAGCGATACCCATGTATCGCATTGATTCTTCTGAAAGCTTCTCTGCAGAAACAGTTAATAGTGATTTAGCTTCTTCCGTTTTTCCTTGATTATACAGTGCCACCGCTTCGTCATTTGCCAGAATAACTTTTTGTATTTCACTTTCAGCAATAATATTTGGATCAACCGCTTTATCTACCACATCTTGCTTATTGGTATAAGCAATATTGACGGTCTGATTTTCTTTTTCTACTTTCTTATTAAGTAAGTCATTATACGAAAATTCGATATTTGCTAAAGTTTTATTTTCGCCAGCTTTTCCTTTTGGTGGAATAACTTCTAATAATACATACCTTTCTTGATTTGCATATAGCTGGTTCATTTTAATAATCACTTTATTACCTTTAATGATACCATCTCGACCCATTAAACGAACAGGTTTTGTGCCATCTTTAAGATTAATGGTAATAACAATATCTTGCGCTACAGTGGACATGACATCTTTAAATTCCCGAACAAATACATTTTCAAGTTTGGAAGTATCATCAACAAATACATGATTACCGTCGCTGTAACTGGCAATTGAAGACATCAGTTGTTCATTATAGTCATCGCCAATACCAAAAGTACTAATGGCAATATTCTTTTTAGCCGCTACAATCGCCAATTCGGATAATTCCGATACAGAAGATGGCCCTATATTAGCTTGTCCGTCCGAAAGGAGGATGATACGGTTAACATTATCCCGTGAAAGTTGTTTAGAAACCTGATTTATCCCTTTACTTACACCAGCAAATAAGGCTGTACCGCCATTTGCAACCAGATTTTTTTCAATTAAACTTATTATTTTTTGTTTATTTTTGACTTTGGTTGAAGACAGAATAACTTCAGCATTAGTATTATAAGCAATAATTGATAAAGTATCGTCCTCATTTAACATATTGACAGCTAAAATAGCGGCTTCTTTCGCTTTTTTGATACGTTCGCCTGACATCGAGCCTGAACGATCAATAACAATTGCCAAATTGATAGGTACACGTCCAGTCGGTTCATTTTTTTCACCAATTAACGATATTCTCAGATAATTCTTTTCTTCACCATTTTCCAGAATAATTGGCTGAGCAAGTTCAGACTGAACTTGAATTCGAGGTTTAACCAAATCGGTAGCCTGACTCATAAAGCTCAATAGGGTAAATCCTACAGCAGTTATTAGTTTAATCATTTTCATTGTTTCATCCCTTTGTGAAAAGTTTATTTAATTATCCAACTTTTGCCAATCAAAATGTCTAATGCATGTATTTATATGTAAAAGTATGTAAAAACAATTACGAGTTTGAAAATAGACCTTTAAACAGGATTGAGGAATAGAATTCCTTTAAAATTTACAGGTTAATATAACAGCAATTGCCTTATTTAACCAACATGTCATTTTTTGTTTATTGCCAGCTTAAAGAGCAAAGGTATATAATAAAAAATTAGCAACTCTTATAGAGAACATATAGAGAATCTTGAATATGACTCAGTTACAAGAAAAACTTGAACTTATCAGAAACAGCATCATCACTATTCCCGATTATCCTAAACCAGGGATTTTATTTCGTGATATTACCAGCTTACTTGAAGACCCTATTGCATTTAAAACCGCTGTTGAATTACTGATTGACCACTATCGAGATAAAAAAATCGATAAAGTTGTCGGCACCGAAGCCCGTGGATTTATCTTTGCCGCCCCTATCGCCTTAGCATTAGGCGTAGGATTTGTACCAGTTAGAAAACCGCATAAGTTACCGCGTCACGTATTTAGCGAAGCGTACCAACTGGAATACGGCACTGATACCCTCGAAATGCATTGCGATGCTATCAAACCTAACGAACGAGTATTAATCATTGATGATCTGCTAGCAACCGGTGGGACTGTTGCTGCAACCGCCAAACTAATTGAAAAAGCAGGTGGCATTGCTCAAGATGCGGCTTTTGTGATTAATTTACCGGATCTGCATGGTAAAACAAAATTAACCGATTTAGGTATTAACTGTTTTACTCTCATCGACTTTCATGGTGAATAACCGACTAAACGGGGGTGAAGCTATCGCCCTCGCACCACCAAAATCAGCATAAAAGCCATGGATAAGGCTTTACTCATAACTAACGAAATTACTACCATTTTTTAACAGTTCATTAACATATTGCCCTTTCCTTTTCTTTTTTCAAAAGATAATCATCACTTTATCGCTGACTCCAAATCATACATACGCAATCCCCGCATCACAATATAAATGCATAAAAAAGCATATTAATGCTTGATTAAGCCAATAAACTGAATTATTATGCAAAATCAAAGCATAATTATTTATAAAGAAAGGAAATGTAAATAGATGAAAAAATTTAGTCATATTATTGCCCGAACACCTGCTAAATCATTGGTTGACGGATTAACTTCAGCAAATTTAGGTAAGCCCGATTATCAAAAAGCCTTAGATCAACATAACAACTATATTCGAGCCTTACAGCAATGTGATGTTGATATTACCATTTTACCCGCCGATGAGCGCTTCCCCGATTCAGTGTTTGTCGAAGATGTCACGCTGTGCACACCGCATTGCGCAATTATCACTCGCCCCGGCGCACCTAGCCGCCGTGAAGAGACTGAAATTATGATCGACACGATTGAACGATTCTACCCAAATAAAGTAGAACGCATTACCGCGCCGGGAACGGTTGAAGCTGGTGATATTATGATGGTTGGTGATCATTACTACATTGGTTTATCTGCCCGCACTAATCAAGAAGGTGCAGATCAAATGATCGCTATTTTGCAAAAATATGGCTTAACTGGTTCGGTTGTCACTTTAGAAAAAGTGCTACATCTAAAAACCGGCCTTGCTTACCTTGAAAACAATAACTTACTTGCCGCCGGCGAGTTTATTACTAAACCGGAATTTCAACATCTTAATATTATTACCATACCGGAACAAGAAAGTTATGCCGCCAACTGTATATGGGTTAATGGGCGGGTCATTATGCCTTCAGGTTACCCGATAACTAAAGCAAAAATTGAAGCATTAGGTTATATCGTTCTTGAAGTCGATACCTCGGAATACCGTAAAATTGACGGTGGTGTAAGTTGTATGTCATTACGATTCTAAACCATTGTTAAACGAGAAATAATAGTTAGACGAGAAACAATAATTATACGAGCCTATTTCAATTTAATTGACCAAAAAGAAAACACAATGAATACACCAGTAAGAAAAAAACTCGGCATCCTACCGCTTACCCTTTTGGTGGTGGGTAGTATTGTTGGCAGCGGGATTTTTAGTTTACCGCAAAATATGGCTGAAGGCGCTGGCGCCGGCGCTATTTTAATTGCATGGGTCATTACCCTATTTGGCATGTTAATGCTAACGAGAATATTTCAATATCTCTCAATCCGTTTTTATAAAATTAACGACGGTTTATACGGCTATGTACGTGAAGGCTTTGGCGATTACATCGGCTTTAATGCTGCATGGGGATACTGGATATCAGCATGGATGGCCTGTGCCAGTTATTTAGTGATTCTTTTTAGTGCGATAGGCTCGTTTGATTGTTTTAATTATTTTGGCGACGGAACGACCTTGCCGTCAGTAATTGCCGGACTGATTTTTTTATGGATAGTCCATTTTTTTGTCTTAAAAGGCATCTATCGGGCATTTTTACTTAACTGTTTAGTTACTCTGGCCAAAATCATCCCCATTGGGCTATTTATTATTTGTGTCATTTTGGCATTTAAGGTAAATACCTTTAAGATCGATTTTTGGGGCTCACCACAGCTTGGCACAATCATCGAGCAGATCGAGCACACCATGCTTTACACGGTTTGGGTCTATTTAGGTATTGAAAGTGCGACCGTCTATGCTGCTCGAGCCAAAAATATGATCAGCATTAGTCGAGCAACATTTTTTGGCTTTGCCATCACCAGTCTGTTATTGGTTTGTGTTTCGGTCTTATCGTTGGGCGTTGTGCCACAAAATGAACTTGCCGAAATGAAAAACCCGTCTATGGCGTTAGTGATTGAGCGAGTCGTCGGCAGTTGGGGCGCGACCTTTATTAATCTGGGTTTGATTGTGTCAGTCAGTGGCGGCTTATTATCATGGCTGATGTTAGCGGCTGAAATGCTCTTTCTCACCGGACAAGGTGAAAAGCACACCGTACCAAAATGCTTTGGTAAACTTAATAAAAACGGCACCCCGGCCAATGCGTTATGGTTAACTACGTGTTTGGTTACCATTTTAATTATTCTGGCGCACTTTCATCAATCCGGTTACAACACCTTGATTCAGTTATCGACATCAATGGTACTTATCCCCTATTTATTAGCGGCGCTGTTTGTGTTTAAACTCGCTTTAAATCGTGGTAAAGCTTATCTGATATTGATTGGCTCAGCCGGATCTATCTACGGATTTTGGCTGATTTATGCAGGCGGCATGTCCTATTTACTGTTATCGATGATTTTATATAGTGTGGGGCTGGTTTTTTATCTTTATGCCCGCAAACAGCGAAACTTACCTGCATTTAGCTATCTGCATGATAAACTTTATGCGATAGCAATCATTACACTGGCAATCATTGCTATCATCTATTTTTATATCCTGCCAAGTTAATATCAGTAAATGGCGTTATTTTCTGAACAGATAAAAGTCAGTCAATAGCGCTCTGAACGCTTTTGAGTACCGCCCGTCAACATCACGCATACAAAGTTGCTGGGTTAAAACATTGTGCGTTGGCTCAAAAGCAAACGCCATTAGTGACAACGAATAGTCTTTATCTGCATTATAGTTAACATTCATCTGCTGGTGTAAATAGAGCTGATTTGACTCACATAACATCTTAAACTGATCGGCTAAGTGATAAGGCAGGACTAAACAAAAAAGCCCGTTTAACGACAACAGTCGTTTAACTGAGGCAATAAGCTCTGTAAAGCTTAACGTTTCAGTATAACGTGCAAACTGCCGCCTTGTAGTTCGGCAGGCAACGGCTGAGGCAAAATAAGGCGGATTGGTCACAATCAGATCATAACAATGGGCTTGATTTAATTGAAACTGATTAAGATCGGCAGTCATCGCATTAATCGATTGAAAATCGGCTTGCAAACTATTTTGCTGGCACTGTTTCACCGCTTGCTCATCAATATCAATCGCATCGATTTGACAATCGGTACCTGCTAAACGTTGCGCTAGCATTAACGCAATAACACCACAACCGCAACCAATATCCAACACCTTTTTGGGCATCGGTTCCAGTGGCGTCCAAGCACCTAATAAGCAGCTATCGGTCGTCACTTTCATTGGGCTGTTATCGTGGGCGACAAAAAAGCGCTTAAAGGTAAATCCGCCTTTTTTTAATGCTGTTTGATCAGTTGTCATGGCAAAATTTCTTAAATAAAGGTTTATTGGACGCAACCGCATCCGCCCAGCGTGTCGGCTCCGGTAAGCGATATCCCCGTAAACATAAGTTCACCCATTTGAGCGCACCATCGAAACTAACACGATGACCGGGTGAGATAAATAATGGATTACAGTTATTTTTGCTTTGTAGAACCCAACCAATTTGCGCCTGTTTATCAATTAACGCAGTGACATTACCGGCGACTTTGGCAATCGGCTGAAATTGACCGCAAAGGCGCTTTTTAGCCACACCGATAGTTGGCATATCCAATAACAACCCAAGATGGCTGGCGATGCCTAAGCGGCGAGGATGGGCAATGCCTTGACCGTCAACAAAAAGCAAATCCGGTTTATGTTCAACTTGTTGCCAGGCGGCAAGTAAAGCCGGATACTCACGGAAAGAGAGATAGCCGGGAATATAGGGAAAGGTCGTCTCTATACGAGCGATATGATGCTCAACCAGCACCAATTGCGGGTAAGTTAAAATCACAATGGCTGCTCGGGTAATTCGACCGTCATCTTCAAAACCCACATCGGTTCCACCAATTAATTTCACCGATGAGCTAAACTCATCAGTTAATTTAACCTGCCCGGCTAATTGTTGTTGTGATTGTTTTAATTGTTCTAAATTGATAGACATTTCTATTTCGCTGAGTATGATCTATGGCAATAAATCGATTTTACCAGAATTAGTATGCCATATACATTAGCAAAACCGACCCAATTTATCGAAGAGATCAAAAAAAGCCGCTTTATTGTTAATGCGGCGCCGGTGGTAAATCCCCAGCAAGCCGGAGAGTTTATTGACCAAATCAGTGATCCAAATGCCACCCACAACTGCTGGGCGTGGAAGATTGGGCAACAGTATCGCTTTAATGATGACGGCGAACCGACCAGCACCGCCGGGCGCCCTATTTTATCGGCCATTGAAGGGCAAGATTGTGATCAAGTCGTGGTGGTGGTTACCCGTTATTTTGGTGGTATAAAACTGGGTACCGGTGGCTTGATACGAGCCTATGGCGGCAGTGCCAGCCACTGTTTACAACAAGCAGAACTGATTGAGCTTATCACACGCATACCGGTCGAATTTCACTGCTATTACAGTGAATGGCCTATCATTGAAAATCGACTTAAAGAGCTTGATGCGATTATTGAAAATCAAGATTTTGATGCACAAGGCGTCAATGTTAGTTTGGCAATCACTGAAGATAAAACCGCAATACTACAAAAAAACATCAGCGACATAACCCGTGGGCGAGTGATTATCCAATTACCCTAACAACGTGAGTAAGACAATAATACCGTTACTCAACAAGCTGTATAACAAATCAAAACGAAATTGACTTAAATGGCTTGACAAGAAGTTTCAGAAAACACCTATGTTTTAGTAAAAAACGTTTTTAAAAAGATGAATCAATGATGTGCTTAAAACTATTTCTGTCGGAGTAAATACCCTATCCTTAGCGTTACTTTGAAACAGATACAGGCATTTAAATAAATTAGATTAACACTCAATCTGCCTGAAAAGCTTGACAAGAACTTTCAGAAAACACCTATGTTTCAGTATAAAAACGTTTTTAAAAAAATAGACAAATGATATGTATAAAACCATTTCTGCCAGATTTAATACCCTCCCCTTAAGCAATACTAACATTTAGATAAAGCAGATTAACACTCAATCTACCTAAATAAGCTTGACAAGAAGTTTCAGAAAACACCTACGTTTCAGTATAAAAACGTTTTTAAAAAGATAGACAAATGATATGTATAAAACCATTTTTGCCAGATTAAATACCTTATCCTAAACGTGACTTTGGAACTGATACAAACATTTAAATAAATTAGATTAACACTTAATCTACTTAAAAAGCTTGTCAAGAAGTTTCAGAAAATACCTATGTTTCAGTAAAAAACGTTTTTAAAAAAATAAATCAACGATGTGCTTAAAACCATTTCTGCCAGATTAAATACCCTTTCCTTAGCGTTACTTTGAAACAGATACAGGCATTTAGAAAATCAGATTAATACTTAATCGCCTCAAAATAGCCTGTCAAAAACTTTCAGAAAATACCTATGTTTTAGTATAAAAGCTTATATAAAAAAATAAATCAACGATGTGCTTAAAACCATTTCTGTCGGATTAAATACCCTATCCTTAGCGTTACTTTGAAACAGATACAGGCATTTAGAAAATTAGATTAATACTTAATCGCCTCAAAATAGCCTGTCAAAAACTTTCAGATAATACCTATGTTTCAGTATAAAACCGTTTTCAAAATAGCCATTGATATTTCAATGCAAGTTTATGGCTTTGGGTCGAGTAACGAGATTTGTCCCGGGCGTTTAATACACTCAATATCACTTACCTAAAGTTGTTAAAGCCAATCAGACAAATTCGGCAAGTAGATTGCTTTATATTCTCGGTTGCTTGCCTGTGATAATCAAATTACAATAAATCACACTGTCCAAATTTTAGATTCATTATGATTACATACTGTGATGCCACTTTAGATGATTTAGCCTTTATTGTTGATGTGTATAATTCAACCATTGCCAGTCGTTCGGTAACGGCTGATATCAATCCGGTTACTGTTGAAAGTCGGCTCGATTGGTTTAACCAGCACAATCCTCAACATCGCCCCCTTTGGCTAATCAAATATCACAACCAACCTTGTGGCTGGGTGAGTTTGTCATCATTTTATGGTCGGCCGGCTTATGATAAAACTGTTGAGATCAGCCTCTATCTTCATCAGGATTTTAGAGGTAAAAAAATCGGACAAATAATGGTGGCAAAGATTGAAGCATTTGCTCAGCAAGCAGGCATAAAGACTATTCTTAGCTTTGTTTTTGGACACAACACCGCCAGTGTCAATTTATTTAAAAAAATGCACTATCAACAATGGGGATTATTGCCAAATGTTGCCGAACTTGACGGTATTTCACGTGATTTAGTCATTTTTGGTAAGCCGCTAAATTAACCGTTTATTGACTGACAATGATATCGCTTTATTCTACTGATTTATCTGAAAGGATTATTTCGTTATGAGTTTATTAAAACAGACACTTTTTTTAGCCAAACAAACCAAAATTACCAGCTCACTTGTGGTAATAAATGTTGCCTATTTTATTATATCCCGAATGCTTGATAGTCGAGGACTTACCACTCATGATAACGCGTTTTTGATTGACTGGGGGGCGGATGTTGCGCAATTGACTTTCTCCGGTCAATATTGGCGCATGTTTACCAATCTTTTTGTACATATTAGCGTTACCCACTTAGCGATGAATATGCTTGCCTTATGGAGTGTCGGCAGCATTTTAGAAAGAGTCATCCCACCTTTTGCTTTTTTAGGTATCTATTTTCTGTCCGGACTTTATGGCAGTTTAGCCAGTGATATTGCCACAATAAATGTGGTTGTGATTAGCTGTGGGGCATCGGGAGCGATTTTAGGTATTATTACGGCTTTCCTGGCGTTTTCACTTGTTAATCACGTTGATATGGAGCAGCTGCCAATAAAATCAATTATTGTCAGTTTAGTGCTTACCGCCGCAATCGGCTTGCTACCGTCTATCGATAATATGGCGCATATTGGCGGTGCCGTAACCGGATTTATTCTCGGTGGGATAGTTTCGGCATGTCTACGAAAGTTTAAATACTCTAGCAGTTTATTAAATATCATTATTGGGATAATTTTTATAATAGCGGCCGTAGGTTTATATCTAGCTTATCTAGATTATCAATTTCCTGCTAACTATCGCTACTATTATTAAACTAAAAAAAGGCGTTATATACCTCAATATAACGCCTTTTTTTAAAATCAATCAGACGATTAAAAGCTATTTAAAATACGTGCCGGATCGATTTTACACGCTCGTCGGGCTGGATAATAACTGGCAATCAAACTTAACAGCATCGCGGTTACAAAGACAATTAACACATCAAGAAAATGAATTTCGGACGGTAAAAAATCGATAAAGTAGATATTACTGTTCAAAATTTTATGCCCCATTAATGACTCAACCCCTTTCATTATGTTTGAAAGTTGCCAAGACATTAGCACCCCTAAAATCACCCCAATGATACTGCCGATCAAGCCTGAGATAACCCCATACCAAATAAAGATATGTCTAATTAGGCGGTTGGTTGCACCAAGGGTTTTTAAAATCGCAATATCTCGTTGTTTATCTTTTACCGCTATAACTAAGGTTGAGACAATATTAAAACAGGCAACGCCAATCACGACAATCATTGCCAGATACATAATTTGCCTGATCATTTGGATATCACGATACATAAAACCGAAACTGTTTTCCCAACTGTTGAAGGTCATATTTTCGTTAAGATTTAATGCCGCCAGGCCGATGATCTGATTGGCTTGATAAAGATTATTCACATTGATCATTAAACCCGTGACGCTGTCACCCATATCTAGCAGATTTTGCGCATCACTCAACGGCACTAAAGCGATATTATTACTTAAACTGCCACTTAATTCTAAAATACCTTGCACTTGTAAACGTACCCTTCTCGGGGATTTAAGCTGATTCGGTTCGCTTGATACCGGAATTAATAACGATACCCAATCTCCTTCGCTCACCGCTAAACTTTTGGCTAACCCAGATCCAAGGATAATTTGTTGCTGGTCTGCCTTAAACGATGACCATTTATCATTTAAAACATAATTAGGTAAAGCGCTGATTTGTTGCTCTTGCACCGGATCAACTCCTTGCACCTCGACCGCACCGAGCTTACTCCCGTTTTCAACCAAACCGGTAAAACTGACAAAAGGAGCGCTTGAAACTATGTTTGGGCTATTATCTTTTAGCTCTTGTTGGATATCTCGCCAATTATCTAAGTTACCGATTTCCGGATATAATTGACCGTGCGGCACGACCGATAAAACCCGATTATGCAGTTCACGCTCAAAGCCATTCATGGCACTCAAACCAATAATTAGCGCCGCTATACCTATAGCAATACTGAAGGTTGAAACAATTGAAATTAACGACACCATGCCACTTTTACGGCGCCCTCGGCGAAATCTAATGGCGGTAAAGAGAGATAAAATCATATTAATTACCCATTAAACTTGTGTTGGCTGCACTGCTTTCAGTTAATCGCCCGTCACTCATAATTAACTGTTTATCAAGTTTGTTTGCTAATGCTAAATCATGGGTGACCACTAAAAAGGCGGTACCATGTTCACGGTTTAACTTGATAAGCAGATCAAAAATCGCATCGGCTGTTGATTTATCGAGATTACCGGTTGGCTCATCAGCCATAACTAAAGCCGGATTATTAATTAACGCGCGCCCAATTGCCACTCGCTGACGCTCACCGCCAGAGAGCTCAGACGGGCGATGATTGGCTCGTTTAACTAAATTAACCGATTCAAGCATCGCCATAGCCCGTTGTTTGGCTTCGTTTGGTTTTACTCCGCCAATTAGAAGCGGCATAGCGACATTTTCCAGCGCCGTAAAATCGGGTAAAAGGTGATGAAATTGATAAACAAATCCAATTTGTTGATTACGCAGTTGCGCCTTTTCCTGCTCGGATAACCGATTAAGTTGTTGCGACTTAAACAAAATTTCACCCGATGTCGGCTGATCTAATCCGCCAAGCAGATGCAACAAGGTACTTTTACCTGAGCCGGAACTACCAATAATTGCCATTAATGATTTTGGATAGATATCAAACGTGACATCTTTTAACACCTCTGTCACCATTTTGCCTTCTTGATAGGTTTTACACAGATTTTTAGCTGACAGTAGTTTTTCTGAATTATTCATAACGTAAAGCCTCGGCAGGTTGAATATTAGCGGCACGGTAGGCAGGATAAATAGTTGAAATTAACGATAACATAAGCAATCCAAAAATAATTAATATAATTTGTGTCGGTTCAATCAAAGACGGCAACAAAATACCGGCGAACGATAAGCCTAAAACTTGCATGATTTCATTGAGATAAAGCGCAATCAACAATCCTATCGTACTGCCTAACAAGGTACCAATAATGCCCGATGTCGCACCTTGAATAATAAAAATAAGCATGATTTTTAATCGTGACAGCCCTTGCGTTTTCAAAATGGCAACTTCGCCTTGTTTTTCCATAACTAATAAGCTCAGCGAGGTGATAATATTAAATGCCGCCACAATAACAATTAAGCTAATGAGTAACCCCATAACATTTTTTTCCATTTTAACCGCTTGAAATAGCTCGCCTCGCTTAGCTCGCCAATCATTAAAGACTAATCCGTCCGGTAATGGTGCGCTGACCACTGAAGCAATATCTAATGGTTTATCTAAAAACAGCCGCCAACTGGTAATGTCGTTGCCA
Organism: Gilliamella sp. B2923; assembly: GCF_026536565.1. NCBI lineage: Bacteria > Pseudomonadati > Pseudomonadota > Gammaproteobacteria > Orbales > Orbaceae > Gilliamella > Gilliamella sp. B2923. The sequence continues at coordinate 114,994 of NZ_JAFNNZ010000007.1, forward strand.
CGATAACGTAATAAATTTTTGGCATCGGTTTGATTAACATAAATTAATGCTTGATTGATATCATGATTGACGGCAAACAGCCCAACAACATTAAATAACCGCTGTGAAGGAATACGACCAATTGGCGTAATTTGGCTGGCGTCAGTCACCATTAAGCGAATTTTATCACCCAATCCCACGCCTAGTTGATTAGCTAAGCTCTGTCCTAAAATCACATTATATTGTCCGGCTTTAAGTGCGGAAATCTCGCCCATGTAGATATAGTGCGTAATCGGGTCGTTATCTTCAGCATTAATCCCCATTAAGGTACTAACCGTGATGCTATGCTCACTTTGTAAAATCACATCACCGGTGACTAAGGGCGTAATGCGGTTAACGCCGGGTATTTTTTCAAATTGTGATGAAGGAAAGGCAACCGGATCGAGTCGACCTTGTTGTGTGGTAATTTGCGCTTGCGGAAAAAACTTTAAAATACTGTTTTGCATCTGTTCTTCAAGTCCATTCATAACCGATAACACAACAATCAGACCGATAGAACCTAGCATAATGCCGATCATCGACAGCCATGATACAAACCTGCCAAAGCCGTCGGTCTTTTGACCGTAGACATAGCGCAAGCCAATAAAAAACACTAATGGGCGAAATATTTTTGACATAAACGTATACAATACCTGAAACTTTGTGATAAAGCTTAACGAGTTGAATGTAAAGTGCTTATCATACAGGATTAAACAGATATAGAAAACAACCACGTAATTACGTTATAATCCTGCGATAACTATCGCAACGATATCAATTAACCTTATCATGCCTAATATAATGAATATTTCGACAATCATTCCTAAAAAATCCGGTGATATCAAGCAAGTGGGTGAACTTGTTGGCTCATCATTATCTCAACTGTGTGCGCAAGTAATTGAAGCGCATAATGGCTTAGTTGTGATTATTACCGATGACATGCAACAAACTACCCGAATTAATGAGGAGCTGAAACAGTTTTCTCGCTTTCCGTCAATATTCTTTCCCGATTGGGAAACCTTACCTTATGACAGTTTTTCACCACATCAAGATATTGTATCGGAACGTTTATCGTGTCTTTATCATTTAGGACATTTGACTAAAGGTGCACTCATCTTACCGATTAATACCTTAATGCAAAAAGTCTGCCCACAAAGCTATTTAGGCGGGCATGTCTTTATGATGAAAAAAGGCTTAAGTATTAGCCGTGAAAATCTACGTTTACAGCTGGAAAATGCCGGTTATCGATCTGTCAGCCAGGTTATGGAACACGGCGAATATGCAACCCGTGGCGCCCTGTTTGATATTTTCCCTATGGGGAGTGATAATCCGTATCGGATTGACTTTTTTGATGATGAAATTGATAGCATTCGAACCTTTGATGTCGAAACACAGCGCACCCAAGATGAAATAACCGAAATACAATTACTTCCGGCTCACGAGTTTCCTTTTGATAAATCGGCTATTGAACTATTTCGCAGCCAGTGGCGTGAACAATTTGAAGTCAGACTTGAGCCAGAAAGCATCTATCAGCAAGTGAGTAAAAATATTTTGCCCACCGGCATTGAGTATTGGCAAGCACTGTTTTTTAGTGAGCCGTTAACGCCACTATTTTCCTATTTTTTAGATAATACGTTGATTATCAATACGGCAAACATTGAACAATTCGCCAATAAGTATTGGCAAGATATTTTGCAACGATATGAAAGTCGCCGTGTCGATCCTATGCGGCCATTATTAGCGCCAACGACGATTTGGTCTAAAACCGACGAAATATTTGCTTTTTTAAAAAATTATCCCCGCATTGTGGTTTCTCATACCGCCTTTAAACAATCGGCGAAAAGTATCAATCTGCCTTATCGCACTTTGCCCGATATTGCCATTGCGATGCAACAGAAAGATCCTTATTTACACTTTCAACAATTTATTGATGATTTTAACGGTAAAATTGTCTTTTCGGTCGAGTCGCAAGGCCGCAAAGAGGCGTTGCAAGAAGTGCTTGGTCGTATTCGGATTCACCCAACAACAATCGATCAACTCACTGAATTAAACCAGACTGAAAACCGATTTTGTTTGATGATTGGCGCCAGCGAGCAAGGCTTTATTGATGAACAACAAAACTATGCCTTTATTACCGAAAACGAGTTGTTAGGTCGGCGGATTATCCGTCGTAAAAAAGAGCATAAACAAGCGATTAATACTGATAGCTTGATTCGAAGTTTAGCCGAATTAACGCCCGGTAAACCGGTTGTGCATATTGAGCATGGGGTTGGACGATACGCCGGACTCACAACTTTAGAAACCGGTGGCATTAGTGCCGAATACCTTATCTTACTTTATGCAAATGACACTAAGCTTTATGTTCCGGTATCTTCATTAAATTTAATTAGCCGCTACTCAGGTGGTGATGAAGAAAATGCCCCACTAAACAAACTGGGCACCGATGCATGGAGTAAAGCCAGACAAAAAGCCGCCGAAAAAGTTCGGGATGTGGCCGCCGAATTGCTGGATATTTATGCTGAGCGGGAGAGCAAACCCGGATTTGAATTTAAACAAGACCGTGAACAGTATGAACTATTTTGCAGTGCATTTCCCTATCAAGAAACGGAAGATCAGCAAAATGCCATTGGTGCTGTTATTGGCGATATGTGTTCACCTTATGCCATGGATCGCTTAGTGTGTGGCGATGTTGGCTTTGGTAAAACCGAAGTCGCTATTCGCGCCGCATTTTTAGCGGTGATAAACCAAAAACAAGCAGCAGTATTAGTCCCAACTACCCTGCTTGCTGAGCAACATTATGAGAGTTTTTGTGACCGTTTTGCTAATTGGCCAATTCGAATTGAAAGCTTATCTCGCTTCAAAACCGCCAAACAACAACAAGCAATTATTAAAGCGTTGGGCGAAGGTAAAGTCGATATTGTTATTGGCACCCATAAATTACTGCAAGAAGATGTGAAATGGAAAGATCTTGGATTACTTATTGTCGATGAAGAGCACCGTTTTGGTGTTCGGCAAAAAGAACGAATTAAAGCCATGCGTGCCAATATCGATATTTTAACGCTAACGGCCACCCCTATTCCACGTACGCTTAATATGGCAATGAGTGGTATGCGTGATTTGTCAATCATCGCAACGCCACCAGCACGTCGACTCGCTGTGAAAACATTTGTTCGGGAATACGATGATTTAGTGATTCGTGAAGCGATATTACGTGAAATTTTACGTGGTGGTCAGATCTACTATTTACATAATGATATATCAGACATTGAAAGCGTAAGTGAAAAACTGGCGCAACTGGTACCGGAAGCTCGAATTACCATTGGTCATGGTCAAATGCATGAACGGGATTTAGAGCGGGTGATGAATGATTTTCATCATCAACGTTTTAACATACTGGTTTGTACAACCATTGTCGAAACCGGTATTGATATTCCCAATGCCAATACAATAATTATTGACCGTGCCGATAAATTTGGTTTAGCACAATTGCATCAATTACGAGGTCGTGTTGGGCGCTCTTATCATCAAGCTTACGCTTATTTATTAACGCCTCACCCTAAATTACTGAGTAAAGATGCGAAAAAACGCCTTGATGCCATTGCCACTTTAGAAGATTTAGGCGCCGGTTTTGCACTTGCCACCCATGATCTTGAAATTCGTGGCGCTGGTGAACTACTGGGTAGCGATCAAAGCGGGCAAATCGAAACTATCGGTTTTAACCTTTACATTGAATTGCTTGAAGATGCGGTCAAATCCCTAAAAGAAGGCAAAGAGCCGACGCTTGAATCCTTGCTTAATAGCCAACAGACTGAAGTAGAGTTAAGATTGCCAACCTTAATTCCCGATGATTTCATCCCCGATGTCAATACCCGTTTGTCACTCTACAAGCGAATTGCGAGTATTGAAAATCTTGATGAGCTAACCGACATTCAAGTTGAAATGCGTGATCGCTTTGGTCAATTACCCGATGCAACAGTGTTTTTATTAGCCACAACTAAAATCCGTTATTATGCTAACCAATTAGGTATCACAAAAATTGAATTTAGCGATAAAGGTGGTTATATAGAATTTGGTAATAATAACCAAGTTTCGGTCGATTATTTAATTGAACTAATTCAAAAAGAGCCTAAAAACTATCGTCTCGAAGGAACAAATCGATTAAAATTACAGCAAAAAGAGTTACAACAAAATCAACGTATTGATTATATTAATAATTTACTAAGTGATTTTGCAAAGCACCGTGAAAATCCATAATGAAATTTAACAACAAATAAGGAATTATGATAATGAAGAAGGCATCAGTCGCGATTGGGATAGTTGCTGTATTAGGCATAGCTTATGTTGGCTCAACTTGGTACTCGGGAAACCTTATTGAAGATAATATCGATGAGCAGATAACCGCTATTACAAAGCATCTTAACAGCAATAAACGTTCGGTTAGATTTAACCTGATTAAGAGTCATTACGAAAAAAATCTGTTTTCGAGCAAATTTCACTTAAAAGTGACGCTATCTCAACAACCTAAATACCAATCGGAGGCTAGCGATGATGATCAACTTACCCTATTTGAAGATGATATAACTATTCACCACGGACCTTTTCCACCTGCCGCCTTAGCTAAAGGTAATTTTACCCCTCAACTCGCTTTGATTGAATATCAAATGTCCGAAAAAAAGAACCCTGATCTTTGGAAGAAAGCGGGTAATCAGCCTCCACTTACTGGTTATATAACTATCGACTATAACAGCAATAACCAGATTAATTTAATCACCAAAGGGGGAGAACTAACACATAATGAAATCCCGTCACTTAGCCCTGATGTAACAATAGAATATGGTGAAAGTAGCATCAATTTATTTAGCAAAAATCATGGTCATGATATGGGTGGTAACATAAAAAGTGATAATTTCAGCATTTATGCCAACAATGAAAACAAACTATCAATTTCTCAGTTTGAAGCTTCTCTCTCCTCGCCTAATGGTCTGGGTTTACAGGATTTTGAGATAAATATTGGCAAGCTATTTCAACGTGATCTTACTGAATTTCCTCTAGATGCATTATCCGTAGATGTTGAGCTTTATGATATTTTGAAATTAGAAAATTTTAAAGCCAAAGGCCGTGTTAATGGCATAACTAAGGATATAGAGATACATAACACTTTGGATAAATTAGTCTCGTTATCTGAGGAGGAGCCGGATTTAGTGTTATCTAATATCGACCTGAAGCAAATTTACCGCGCAGCTAACGATAATCAACTGCCAAATGGTTCCCTGCAAATGAAAATTGAGTCAATCAATTATGGACAACAACACCTCGGTAAATTGATATTCGATATCGATTTTTCAGATTCGAATGATTTGTTTGTCAGGAAACTTGTTTCATTAGGACTTGGAGCGATTGAATCTAATCATGCTAGTGTCCCTAACAATCCGAACATTGCATTGAATATATTCAATTTTCATTCCGATGCAGGGGATTTAAATTTTTCTTTCAAAATTAAACAATTAAGTCTGGGGAGCATCAAGATGTTTTTAAACGATACTGTTCTAACAAAAATCAAACTTGAAGCACCATTTGCCGTTTTAGATCGCTTTGTTGCTCAAGTGTCAAATCCTGATTCGAGTGATGTCACTGATGAACAATTATTTGAGACAAACAAAATAATAGACTCACTGTTACATGAGCTTGAAGATAGTCCGATTGTCGATATCAAACAAGGAAGTAACCCGGGCATTTATAGCGATATTGAAATTCATGGCAATAAAGATAAAATAAGGCTAAATAATCATTTCATATCAAAAGAAGAGTTTTTACAATTTTTCGAATCAAATGTGTATGATTAAAAAAACAGTCATCCTTAACCTATTGCGCCAATATTATTGGCGTAATATCGCTGAAAATCAGCAAAAATGGTAAAAAATACCCCTATACAGCCAATAATCTCCCCCCTACTCAATTATTTTCCGATCGCACTATTCGCCTGTCTGTAACGATAAAAATGTTAAAGTAATAGGGCTTACCCATTGTCAAAGGTTTAAAAAGTTATCGCTTCATAGGCTTAAATCGTTTAGAATTGCCAACGATCAGCTTTAACAAATTGAATGCGTTATAAATTTGTTCGTTGATTTTGGATTTTGCTAAGAAACAAGAACAATAATTTACAATTTTATAAATGAAAGAGATTTGACATGAAAAAAAGTACACTAGCTATTGGTATTATTGCAGTATTAGGCATTGGATATGTCGGCACATCATGGTATACAGGAAATGTAATTGAAAATAATTTCGACAACAAGATTGCTGAAATCACTAAAAATTTCAACAACTCTCAAGAAATGTTCAATGTCGTTATCACCCATAATCAACCGGAAAAAGGCCTCTTTTCAACTAAGATGCATGTAAATGTAATGCTAACGTCATTAGATGATGGCAGTAGCGTTAAATTATATGATGATAATATCACGATTCATCATGGACCTTTCCCTGTTGCTGCGTTAAGCAAAGGTACTTTTTTGCCACAAATGGCTTGGGTAGAATTTGAACCTACTGAACAAACATCGCCAGAAGTTTGGAAGATTGCTGGTAATAAGCCTTTTTACAAAGGTCATTTGGGTATTACTTATGGCGAATTTTTAACATTACAATTGGTCTCTAGCGCAATCAATCTATCTTCAGATGTCATTCCAGCAATCCCTAGTGGAAACTCACTGGCATTTAGTAGCAGTGAAATAACGGTTAAAGGTAATTCTGATTTATCTGATTTGCAAGTCAATACAAAGTTAGATGACCTGGATGTCACCATTAGTGACAGTAATGGTAAAAATAACATTAAAGTCGACGGTTGGAGTTTATCTATTCAGCCAGAAAACTATCAAAATTTTCTATTTGAATTTAAAGTTGATGAGGTAAAAGTCACTGCATTTAATAGCATCCCTTTACTGAAAATACATAATTTTACTCAAAAAGGTACGTTTAACTTACTTGAAAAGCACCAAGATGTAACAGCAAGTATTGATAAAATTGAAGTCGATCCCCGTCCATTAACGATGGGACAAATCGCAAACTTTTCTATCAGTGATTTACAATTAAAGCAAAAAACACAAATTGATGATAAGGAAAGAGTCAATGGCTCATTGTTATTGAAAGTAGGTTCTTCAACATATGGAAAACAAAACTTAGGTGATCTTACTTTTGACTTCAGTGTTAAAAATCTATCTCAAGAATTTGATAGAAATCGTTATTCTACTGCCATTGGTTCAGAAATTACTGTCAATGAGATTAGTTTGCACAATGAAGCAGGTGTTGCAAAAATAAGTGGCTTATTTAAAGCAGCTGATGAAGTGGATGAAGAAGATCTAGATATTAATAACATACTAAATTGGGATACAGTTAAAGGACAACTTGAAATCCCTTTCAGTGTAATAGCATTAGTGAAAACACAAATAGAATCGCCTAATGATGAGAAAATATCACAAAATAAAGTTGATATGAACCGAATGCAGGTAGCAACTATGGCTAAAATGGCTTTCGCTGATAATCCTATGTTTAAAGTTGATGACAATGGTATTTCAAGTAATATATCAATTATAAAAGATCAAGAGTATAAGTTGAATGGTAAAACATTTACTAAAGAAGAATTAGAAGCATTAACGAGTCAATGACTCCATTAAACGCCGTACCTCAATTTATTCACTCGTCAATTCCACTAGCTTAGCTAGTGGAATATTATTTTTAATTTATCAACATTGAAACATCCCTATGAATACTCAACCTTCGTCGTTAGATCAAAATCAATTTAAACGCACCATGAAGACAAGGCATCTGATAATGCTGTCACTAGGTGGGGTCATTGGTACAGGACTCTTTTTTAATACGGGTTATATCATTGCCACTGCCGGCGCAATAGGGGCAATTATTGCTTATTTAATTGGCGCTTTAGTGGTCTATTTAGTCATGTTATGTTTAGGTGAACTTGCCGTTGCCATGCCTGAAACGGGTGCTTTTCATACTTACGCTTCACGCTTTATCAGTCCCGCTACGGGATATACAGTTGCTTGGCTTTATTGGCTCACTTGGACAGTTGCGCTAGGCTCGAGTCTGACTGCTGCTGGCTTATGTATGCAATATTGGTTCCCGCAGGTTTCGGTATGGATCTGGTGCTTAATTTTTTGTATCGTTATATTTACGTTAAATATTATTAGCTCACAATTTTTTGCCGAAAGTGAATTTTGGTTTTCAATCATTAAAGTTATCACCATTATTGTTTTTATTATCGCAGGTAGCGCTGCAATCTTTGGTTTTATTCCAATGAAGAACAACATGCCAGCCCCATTTTTACATCATATTACTGAAAATGGTTGGTTCCCTAACGGTATCACCCCAATTATTATGACAATGGTCACTGTTAACTTTGCTTTTTCTGGAACAGAACTTATTGGCATTGCCGCCGGTGAGACACATCATCCGGAAAAAACGATTCCATTAGCGATAAAAACAACGATTTTACGACTGATAATTTTCTTTGTTGGCACCATTTTTGTGCTGGCCGCTTTACTCCCGATGAATCAAGCAGGAGTAATAAAAAGCCCTTTTGTTGAGGTATTTGAAAATATTGGTTTACCTTATGCCGCAGATATCTATAACTTTGTTATTATCACCGCTATTTTATCCGCCGCTAATTCGGGACTTTATGCCTCTGGTCGAATGTTATGGTCTCTGTCAAATCAAGGGACTTTACCTAAGTGTTTTAGCCGACTCACTGGCAACGGTATTCCAACTATGGCAATTATAGTCAGTATGTTAGGGGGATTATTAGCACTCTTTTCCAGTGTGATTGCGCCCGACACGGTATTTGTTGCGCTAACGGCGATCTCTGGATTTGCGGTCGTTGCTGTTTGGCTGAGTATCTGCGCTTCTCATTACTTTTTTAGGAAGCAACTCACTGATGCTCAAGTTAAATCGTTAAAATATAAAGCACCATTTTATCCATTCGTTCCCATTTTGGGCTTTATACTTTGTTTAGTTGCTTGTGTCGGATTAGCGTTCGATCCGAATCAGCGCATCGCGTTATATTGTGGTATTCCTTTTGTCATTTTCTGCTTTATTGCGCACCATTTTACTCAAGTCTATCAAAAACGAGCAGTTAAAAATGAAATGTAATAACCTAATTGACCAACTATTAAAACAGAAAAAATATATTATCATCGACGGCGCTTTAGCAAGTGAGCTACAACGCCGAGGATGCGATCTTAATGATAGCCTTTGGTCAGCCAAAGTGCTCATTGAACAACCGGAACTTATCAGCCAAGTCCATTATGATTACTTTAAAGCTGGCGCCGATTGTGCCATTACAGCCAGTTATCAAGCTTCACCGCAAGGCTTTGCACAAAAAGGCATTGATTTAACAACATCCATTGCCTTAATTAAAAAAAGCGTTGAGCTTGCTAAACAAGCAAAACAACGCTATTTAAATGAAACGGGGCTCAATAAACCACTCATTATCGCCGGCTCTGTCGGCCCTTATGGTGCCTATTTGGCAAATGGTTCCGAATATACTGGCGATTATCAACTTAGCGAAGCGGCTTTTATTGATTTTCATATTGATCGAATAACCGCCTTAATTGAAGCGCAGGTTGATATGTTGGCATGTGAAACACTGCCTTCATTTGCTGAAATTAAAGCCTTAGCTAAACTTATCACTAATTTTCCGTCGATTAGCTGTTGGTTTTCTTTAACGTTAAAAGATGAACATCATCTCAGTGACGGCACCCCATTAACTGAGGTTATCGAATTTTTAAATGGTTGTGATCAAATTGTCAGTATTGGTATTAACTGTATTGCGCTGGAAAAAGTCACCCCTGCCCTTGAAGTATTAAGCACACTGACTCAAAAACCATTAATTATCTACCCTAATTCGGGTGAACAGTATGATCCAACAACCAAACAATGGCATGCAAACCATAGCCATAATTGCACTTTTAGCAATCAATTACCCCGCTGGATAGAATTGGGTGCCAAATTGATCGGTGGCTGCTGTCAAACAACGCCGGATGATATTGCCCAAATAGCCCGGTTATTAAAAGATAAAATGTAACCGCTTTTTGACAAGAAGTTTCAGAAAATGTATATGTTTAAGTATAAAGCTTTTTTATATAATAGACCTATTATGAATCTATCCCTGTACCATACATAAACATTAATACCTTCTTGTCAAAAAGTTTCAGAAAATGTATATGTTTGAGTATAAAGCTTTTTTTAAATAGTAAACCGATTAAGAATCTATTCTAGTACCAGACATAAACACTCATAGCTTCTTGTCAAAAACTTTCAGAAAATGTATATGTTTCAGTATAAAACATATCAAATACTGACTAATACACTATTTGATATGTTTTTATTATGTGACGTTATTCAATATTGGCATGCCTTGACTTCATCAGTTCAGGCGATTGATGTAACTGCCCCATTAATCGATAAATCACGCTATCATAAATCAGTAATGCTAGTTGTTCAAAAGTACTGCCCATGGGTTGGGTAAAATGGGATAATTCAATCTTGACAGTCACACAGCTATCGGCCAGCTTCGCCAATGTTGAGTCGGCATTGCCGGTTAGAATAATGACTTTCACTCCCAGCTTTTGCGCCTGTTTGGCATAAGCAATTAAACTTGCGGTTTCACCGGAATGGGAACCCAGTATCAGCACATCATCCACATTGGCTTTGGGCTTACTGATTTCGTTAATCACACTTACTGACAATCCTAAATGCATTAAGCGATTGGCAAAAGCACTAATTATTAGACCCGATCGCCCCGTTCCGGCTAAAAAAATGTGATTGGCAGCAATAATAGCATCACAAAATTGATTTAACTGATTTTGCTCAATATGATCAATCTGTGCAGTAATTTCATCTAATATATTGTTAAGTATGGTTTTAATTTGCATATTTTATCCTTGTGCCATGATTGCGGTTAACTTAGCAATATTGTTTTGGATATCATTGTTTTTGAAAATAAAGCCACCGGATACAATGTTTGTCGCACCGGCTTGTAAACAGTCTGATAAATTTGCATCGGTAATATTACCGTCGACTTGAATATCGTAATGGTAATTATGCTTAATCTTTTCCGATTGCAATTGAGCCATTTTCGCCAGCGTGAAGGGTAAAAAACGCTCTCCCTTTTGTCCCGGATTAACGCTCATCACTAATACACGATCAACAATCGGCAATAACAGTTTTAGTGCGGCGACCGGTGTTGACGGATTGATCGCAATACCAACTTTAATCCCATAACTGATAATTTTGTCGATTACAAAAGCGTGGTGAACAGTTGATTCAAAATGAAAGGTCAAAATATCAGGTTTAACGGCAATAAAATCCATAATCGATAGTTCCGGTTTTTCAATCATCAAATGACAATCGACCTTAAAGTGAGTATGTTTTTTTAAACTTGCTATAAATTCGCTATTAAAACCTAAGTTTGGCACATAGTGATTATCCATAATATCAATATGCACATCACTTATCCCACAGCTTTGTAAGGTGGATAAGGTGTCTTTAATCAGATAGAGATCTGAATTAAATAATGAGGGTGACAACAACATAATGACTCCTTATTTAAAGCCCCATAAGCATAAAATTTACTGTACGTTGCCTTGCTCGCAACGTATCCCAATCGACAAAGTAAATTCGTCCAAGTGAGCCAAGTAACGGCTTGCCATTTTTGACGATAATAACCAGCGAACAGCTACCAAATAATGAGGATTTTATATGGGCATCGGTATTTAGCATTACCCATTTTTCGGCAGGATAATGGGGGTCATTTAAACTTAAACCAAACGCAATATGTTTTGGTCCCGGGCTGTTATACTGGTTTTCACTGGTCATTTTGGGCACTATTTTTTCTAAAATATTATTAATGTCTACTTGTAAAAGCTCGTCCCCATAAAAGTTGGTGTCATGCATTGACTCTTCAAAAAATAAAGAACAAGTGGTGTGCGTTGTGGCAATGGTTAATTGCCCGTTTTGGATATTAGCGTGTTGCATAAACTGATCGAGTGCATTACTAATATCATGATAAGAGTGCCGACCAGCTACTGTACTGATCGTTAAAGTATGATGATAGATTTTCATTTTTGACGCTCTGCTCTCTCCTCCCCCGTTTTTAATCACTCTGCGTTATATGCCGCAAGTTGAGTTAACCAAAACAGAGTAATATTAACGAGGGAATTAATCTGATAAATGGTGCTAAACCGCTAAACGTTTGCTTAACTCTGCAAAAAACTCATCTAGCCCGACACCAGTTAATAGAGGTAACCCATTTAGCACTTTATCTTTTATCGACTCAGGAACAATGGTTGTGCTGACAACGACATCATAAGCGTCAATTTTGTTAAGTTCATCGGCAATTTTGGATTGATAAATAGTGACATCATTTAAGCGGTTTTCATCCGCCAACCACTTGTTTACCTTACTGACTGCTATCGTTGATGTGGCATGCCCTGCTCCGCACATTATTAATAGTTTTTTCATCGTTTGTTTTCCTTTTAATACATTTCAATTTTTTTGATTTTGTTGATATAGATAAGTAGACATAAGATCACAAGCGCTAAGCCTATTAATCCTAAATAACCCAAATAATTTAGTAACAGTACAAATAAGGTAACTGGCCATAATCCACATAAGATAACGCTAACGGTGCCAGCCATACCCACATCGTAATTAGCTAAATGAAAAACGTCGGTAATAATCGGCGCTAACCAAGTTGACATATACAGGCATATCACTAAATAGATTGTTCCGCCCAAAATTGAACGGACAATATTGCCTTTGAAAAAAGGGACCATTAGGCAGATGCCAAAAGCGTAAAAAGCTAAATCACCAAAGGGTAATACTTTGTTGCCCGGTAAAATTAATGCCAGCAGTAATGAGACCGGCACCATAATTAAAGCGGTTGCCATAACGGCAGGATGACCGACTGTTAATGCGGCGTCCATACCGATGTTAACCTGTTTTCCATTGAGTTTTTTTCGGGTAAATTCACGAGCGGCATCGGCAACCGGTAGTAAGCCTTCCATAAACATGGCAACCATTTTGGGCATGATTTTCATAATGGCTGCCGTTGAGATCCCTAATTGACCAATTTTAGGGACATCATAGCCTGCCAATATACCGACGACTAAGCCGATGATTAATCCAATTACAACCGTATCACCAAAAATACCAAATTTTTTGGTTAATGTTTCTGAATCGGCATTGAGCTGATTTAATCCGGGGATGCGGTCAAATAACCAATTGAGTGGAATGGCGACAATTGCGCCGGATAATGCCATTAAATGGGTGATTGCAATGCCGGGATAACCAAAAAACGAGCTAATCGCTTTTTGCAGTAAATCAGCTAACAACCATTGCAACATCACCGCAGTAACAGCGCCGATTATACCGATCCAATATTCACCTGTGACCGCATAAGCAACCAACCCTAAGAAAATAGCAAACCAGAAGTTCCAGATATCAACATTTAATGTCCGTGTCCAGCCTAAGGATATAAATAAGAAATTGATCACAAGTGAGGCCGGTATAAGTAATAATCCCAGTGTGGTTGAAAACGCCAATGGTCCGCCAACACCACAGCCAATATCCATTATGCTTAATGATGTGCCATATTGTTCACCCATTTTTTGAATGGCGACCCCTAAGGTATCTGACAATAATGAAATCACTAAGCCTAATCCAACAATACCAATACCGACTGTGATGCCCGACATTAACGCTTTGGAAAAACTGACCCGAAAAAAAAGACCAATGACAAAAATAATGATAGGTAAAAAAACTACCCCACCAAGATTAATTAACCATTGAAAAATGCTAGTTACACTCTCCATTTGTACCTCCTTGAATAAAAGTAAAGGCGCATTAGTTCACGCCTGCTTGATCTAAAATAGCGATAAATTCGTTAACGCAATGACATGTTGTTAAGCGGGCTATTTGTTGTTCATTTTGGAATAAAGCGATTAAGTTCTGTAAGTTTTCAACTTGTTCATGGGGTTGTTTCATTGCCAACATAAAAATAAATTTGACGGCAACTTTCTCCTGCTCATTTGTCATGGCTGAAAACATAATCGGGTGTTTTAATGATGCAAAACAGATTTGCGATTGATTAACTTTTGATGAATCGGTATGCGGCAGAGCAAAACCAGTTGAGTTAACCAATAATCCGGTAGGGTATTGTTGCTCTCTTTGTAAAATTCCGGCTAAAAAATCCTGTTTTACCATGCCGTGCACGTATAACATTTGTGCCATGGTAGTTAAGATCTCTTGCTGATTTGTTGCCTCAATATCAAATAGGCATAACTGTTTATCAAAGTACATCTTTCATTCCTCTTTGATTATCCAAAAATTGTTTTAGTTGTTTAAAATGCGTGATATTTTTTAGCCTCGATATCGCCGCTTTATTTGACACAATCTGATAAATCTCAGTAAAAACATCATTGATATTACTAATATTTTGCTCGCAAAGGCTGACCATAATAATGACGCTTATATCGATCGTTCCCCACTTAATTGGTTTACTTAAGGTCATAATTGCGATGCTCGAACGGCAAACAAACATCGGGGAGCCATGGGGTAAAGCAATACCCTTTTCAATAGAGGTATCGCCAATCTGTTCACGCTGGAGTACTGATTGCCGATAACGATCTGTGACATAGCCGTTATCTTCAAGCAGGGTGATTAATTGATTAAGGCAATCGCTTTTGTGATGAATATCAACTTGAAGTTGTATTAAATCCGGCATAATAAATTTTGCTATTGCGGGATAGTGACCTATCTGATCGGCAAAATTGTTGGGGCGATTAAGCACATAATCCGCATAAGCTTGCATTATCTTTTGATAATCATGAGTATTTAATAGTGATGATATTTTCACTATCGGTTTATTAACATTATGAATATCGAGCGTAGTAATAATTAAATCGACATTGGTTAAATCGGTCGAGGCTAACTTTAACACGGAAAAAACTTCGATATTATCCTTTGACGGTAATAATTTACGCACTTTGCTCAGCACTAAATTAGACGAAGCGCAACCATATTGGCAGATAATCACAATATTGTTAGCGTCAGCGGCTTTGTCTAAGGCAATTTGAAAATGGATCAATAAAAAAGATATTTCATGATCATTAAGGCGAATATCAAATTTGCGCTCTAAGTCCGATAACGCATACCAAAGCACACTAAATAGCGTTGAGTACTCTTGTTTTATCTCATTTAGCAATGGGTTATTTACTCTGATCTGTCTTTGCATACGGGTGATCATGGGTGGAAAATGAGATAACAATGAGTGAAATAATTTGCTATCCTTGCTCAGATCAACCCCCTCAATATCGCTAATTTTTTTGATAATTTGCCTAACGGTTTGTTCATAAAAGCTGTTATCAACTTTGAGTGATTCATCAAAAATACGGTGCGCAAAAAAGAGTTTACTTAGATATTTGATATCATTGGTTGCAAAGTTAACGGCAAAAGTCGTTTCGAACTGTTTAGTCAGATCAACTGCAATCAAATAAGATTGCATATAGCGGATGTGGTTAAATAAGAAATCTTCTTGCTCATCAATGGTAAAACCTAATTTAAGCCTTTTTAATAAAATGGTTATCGCAATAAGCAAAGAGGATAGATAGTATTCTGATGTTTGTTGAACTAACGATTCATCGTGGTTAAGTAGTATCTGGCTAATTTGCTCAAAGGACTTATCGCCAAATAGTGACATCATCAACTGATTGATATAAATACTGTCTTGTTTATTAACATAGCCGGAGAGAAAATATTTGATAGCTCGCTGTATTTGGCTCTCTTTACCTTGAACAATAATGCGCTTGTGGGTCACTTTAATGGTTACCCCTTCTTGTTCTAGTAAGCGATTAATAGACTCGATATCTTTATGTAACGAAGTTTTACTGACGATATAATCATTCGATAATTGCTCAAGCGAGAGGGTTTCATGATTTAAACAGCAACGTTTTACAATATCCAACCGTCGATACTCAGGCGTTAACCGGCGAGCTTTTTTATTAAAATACCCATGGGTATTGTGTTGCTCAAGGTAACAGATTATTGGTTCAATTGGCTGTTTTTTACCGACTAAAATAAGCCCTTTGCGTGGTGATTTTTCAATAAAAATTTCAGTATTAAAGGCTTTTGCTAACTGCTGATTTAGCTTTTCAACATCTGCATAAATGGTTTTGGTTGAAATTGATAATTTTGCGCTAAAATAGATTGCGGGTTTAAATGCCGATTCATTAAAAAGTAGCTTAAGTAAATCGATTTGCCTGTCCATTCCCCCACTCCCTTTTATCTCTGTTGTTGCAATATTTTTTCTGACTGATTAGTAAAAAGTATAATGAGTTGAATAGATAAGACGATGACATTTTTTTCCGCATTAATATGGAAGCAAATGTCATAATCAGAAGGCGGGAGCAGCTTTATGATGAGATGTGTCATCATAGATTGGCTATAACGTAATGGGTTTAAAATGGGCAGGAAATGTGTGCAAGCTTGCTTTGTTTGATCCAATAAAAAACCGCCGTAAAGCGGTTAATCATAGTATTACAGCGCGGTCGATGTTTGTTATCATCAAACAAAATAGATAAAAACCGTTAAGCTTCGCGCTATTATTGGCGGATCATAATAGTGTATTACCCGCAAAGCGCCATTAGCTTTAAGTTTTTAAATTTGTCTATTTTTTGGTTGCCAGCACTCTTTCAACGGTATCGACTATGGCTTGTGTTTGCGAATCAATTTCGATATTGACCTTATCATCAACTTGCTTATTGCCTAGCGTTGTTATTGCTAAAGTTTCCGGAATAAGATGAATATCAAATCCATTTTGCGTCACTTCGCCAATGGTTAAACTGGCTCCGTCGATGCCGATAAAGCCTTTGTATAACACATATTTCATAAACTGTTCTGGCAGGGTTAAATGCATGGTACAGTTGGTCGGTGTTTTTTCAATCCGTTCAATTGTTGCAGTGCAAGAGATATGCCCGGACATAATATGTCCCCCCACTTCATCACCAAATTTGGCACTACGTTCAATATTAACGTAATCATTAATCTGTTTACTGCCTAACGTGGTTAAGGCGAGCGTTTCTTGCATGATATCAAACCAAACCGTATCATTTTCAAATTTGGTTACCGTTAAACAACAACCGTCATTAGCAATTGAAGCGCCAATTTCAATCTTAGCGGTTAACGATTTAGGTAACTTGACTTTATAAGTTCTTAATTTATCACGATCGACAATATCAATAATTTGTCCAACGCCTTGTACAATACCGGTAAACATATCTTTTATATCCTGTTTATATTGACTCTTGGCGGTTATTCTAGCCTAATGTCATGTCGATTTCCTGTTAATTCATCGGATATTTGCGATAACCAATTTAACTTGTTAATTCTTAATCAAAAATAATTCAATCGATTGAAAAGCGTGGCGACCTTGGATTAAAAGATATTCATTTTATGATGCAACTGTTATGATCATCATCCTACAATTATCTATTGAAATCAGGCTGGTTAATGATTGCCATTTAGATGCTATTGCCAATATCATTACGCCTTAAATGATTAGGAATTAATTATGCTAAAACTTATTTTAGCCATTTCAGTCGGGTCGGTTGCTGGTGGTTTGTTGCGTTGGTTTTTATCGCTTAAATTTAATCTTATTGCCTTTGCGATACCTTTAGGCACGCTACTGTCAAACCTGATCGCCGGTTATATTATTGGCTTTGCTATTGCTTTTTTTAATCACGCCAATCTTTCCGCCGAATGGCGATTATTGGTCATAACCGGTTTTTGTGGCGGTTTATCCACCTTTTCGACTTTTTCTGCCGAAATTGTTAACTTTTTGCAAGAAGGCCGTTATACCTTAGGGCTGATAATGATTGCCGTTCATGTGATTGGGTCAGTTTTGATGACGTTTTTAGGAATATTGTCCTATCAATTTTTACGAACATGCTAATGACTTAATCAAAAATATTTCAAAAAATCGACATCAAGAGAGTTTACAACCTTAAAATACTGTATTAATATACACTGTATACAAATACAGTATCGAGGTTATTATGCTTATTGAACATTCAACGCCCCAATTAACGGCGATAGATTTTGAATCTCCTTTTCAACAAATTTTACAACAACAACGCCCGTTATTACGATCGTTCAATAAAGCCAAAAAATGGCAATTATGGTTATCTGATCGCCCAATGTTAAAACGGTCATGGATTAATACTGCCGGCCTTGATAAGCAAAAAGTGGTGCATTTAAGCAATTTAAAAGACGAAAGTTTAGTTGCCACTATCGAAAAAGCACTGCAAAGCAAAACTTGCAGTTATGTGGTTGCTTGCATCAACCAACTCAACGATCAAGATAAACAGCGTCTTGAGCAAGCGGTACTGTCGAGCGATACATGCTTACTTTTAGTTCACGATCAGTTGAGTGAACAACCTGTCGCCTACCATTAATTTAATCATGATAAGACAATACGCCTACTTTCATGCAGGCGTATTTGAGTCCACGGCTGAATTAATCATGCTAAGACAGTACGTCAGTAGAATAATAAATAGCGTTATTACTCTACTGATCGCTTAACCTTAATTCGACCAATCAAGCCTAAAATAGATAATGCCTCTACAGCATTATCATTATTTCAAATATAACATTAGCCACCGCACGCTTTTTTTGTTTGACGTTCAATCTGTAAACACGATGAAACGATCACACTTATCGAAAAAGTGCAGTTAACAACAGCAAAACTTCGCTTGCAATTGTATGGCTAATGAACGATCGACTATCAATTGTTTTGTATTTTAAACTTTACTAATGATTGACTAAAATAACGGTTATCGTTTTGTTAAGTCATTTAAAGTAGATAAAAAATGTATGCAATAAGGTGTTTATTGCTTATTTAATGCATCTTGTCGGGCTTGATTTATGATTGCTTTAGACATCCATTGGGCAATAGATATCAGTTGTTGATTATTTAAGTTCCAAATATCTTTTAATACCATAAAGATTTCTGAACCGTAGACTACCGAAATAGCATAAACAACCTTTTGGTATAACTCTTCGGGTAATTCAAACTTTAACGGTTGCAATATAGACGGTAGTATCTCTTTACGATTACCCCGTACAAACTTTTTCTTTTGAGGTTCAACATTGCGCCGTTGATTTGCCCACTGTTGTAAAGATATTCTCAAAGCAGCACGCAAAGCGCCTTCATGTTTTAACATCTGCGGAAAGGCAAAAGCCAGAAAATCATTGACTCTTTCCTGACAATCGGATTTATCCGACTTCCAATAAAAGATAGGACCTAATGAGCATTCAACCACCGCCGCAATCAAATCACTTTGCGTCGGAAAATAACGGTAAGCTGTCGCTCTTGATATACCTGATTTATCGGCAAGTTCGGTAATGGTTAATTCACCGCCCTCCTCGAGTGCTTCCAATGCTGTGTTAATTAAACGATGAAAAGTTCGCTTTTTTGCTCCAGTATATTGTTGAAACAAAGCCATAAGATATATTCGCCTAAGAATTTTTTTTGAAGGTTTAATGTAGGTGGCGCCTATAATACTGCATTTTTTTTAAATTTTTAAAGCATATTTTTTGAAAAAAAATGAGACTTTAGTCTCATTTTATATATAATGTACCACTAACCTGGATTCGTTTGGTTAATGTTTTGAGTTCGACTTTATATCCAACAAGGAGAAATAAATGGCATTACAGGACACGATTTATTTGGTAACAACCCTTGACACCAAAGGTGAAGAGGCCGTTTTTATAAAGAATTTACTTGTACAAAAGAATCTCGTTTGTAAGTTAGTCGATATTTCAACTCTTTCACATCAATACAATCACTTCGCAGATATTTCATCCGAAACCGTCGCAAATTTTCATCCCAATGGAAAAGAAGCAATCTTTAATGCCGATAGAGGCAATGCCATTGTAGCTATGGCAAGTGCATTTAAATCATTTTTAATGGCGCAAAAGGATGTTGCTGCAATTTTAGGTCTGGGTGGTTCAGGTGGAACAGCATTAATTACCCCAGCAATGCAATCATTACCGGTCGGTGTACCAAAATTAATGGTATCAACCATGGCATCGGGTGATATTTCCGGCTACATTGGCGCCAGTGATATTGCCATGATGTACTCCGTCACCGATATTGCCGGCATAAATGTTATTTCACGTAAAGTTTTAACAAACGCCGCTAATTTTATTGCCGGCGCAGTATTATTTAAATCTCAAGAAGCCGTTGAGGATAAACCGGCTATTGGTTTGACCATGTTTGGGGTTACCACCACTTGCGTACAGTCTGTCACAGCAAAACTTCATGACAACTATGACTGTCTGGTTTTTCATGCAACCGGCAGTGGCGGTAAAGCAATGGAAAAATTGGCTGATAGCCATTTATTGCAAGGTGTGCTTGATATCACCACAACTGAAGTATGCGACCATTTATTCGACGGCGTACTCGCTTGTGATGAAGATCGCTTTGGTGCGATTGAAAGAAGCCAAGTTCCTTATATCGGATCGACCGGTGCGCTTGATATGGTCAATTTTTCAAGCCCGGATACGATACCGCAAAAATATCAAGATCGCTTATTTTATCCGCATAACCCACAAGTAACCTTGATGAGAACAACGCCGGAAGAAAACCGAAAAATGGCGAATTGGATAGCAACCAAACTCAACAAATGTCAAGGCAAAGTAACATTTATTATTCCTGAAGGTGGATTTTCAGCTTTAGATATTCAAGGTGGTGCTTTTTGGTCACCGGAAGCAAATAAGGCATTTATTGATGAATTTGAGAAGGTTTTTAATCAAACCGAAAATAGAAAATTAATTAAAGTGCCTTATCACATCAACTCACCAGAGTTTTGTGATCTTGTTATCAATGAATTTACCAATATTATGAAATAACATTTGGAGAATATATGAGTAGTAAACGTGCACAATTGCTTAAAAAATTCCATGACATGATTTCAAAAGGTCAACCTATTATTGGTGGTGGAGCAGGTACAGGATTATCAGCTAAATGTGAAGAAGCAGGTGGCATAGATCTCATCGTTATTTATAACTCCGGTCGTTATCGTATGGCTGGACGTGGTTCGTTAGCAGGGCTTTTAGCTTATGGTAATGCTAACGAAATTGTCATGGATATGGCAAAAGAAGTTTTACCCGTAGTGAAAAACACACCGGTGCTTGCTGGTGTTAATGGTACTGATCCATTTTGTATGTTTGATCAGTTTTTAGATAAATTAAAAGAAACAGGTTTTGCCGGTGTGCAAAATTTCCCAACCGTTGGACTTATCGACGGTAATTTTAGAGCTAACTTAGAAGAAACCGGCATGGGTTATGCGTTAGAAGTTGAAATGATTCGTAAAGCCCATGAAAAAGATCTTCTCACAACACCTTATGTCTTTAGTGAGCAAAATGCCATTGATATGGCAAAAGCCGGCGCTGATATTTTAGTACCTCATATGGGATTAACCACCGGTGGTAGTATTGGTGCTGAAACAGCACTTAAGCTTGCTGATTGTGTACCATTAATTAATCAATGGGCAAAAGCAGCTAAAGCGATTCGCCCGGATATTATTATCCTTTGTCATGGTGGTCCAATTGCTACCCCTGAAGATGCTCAGTATATTTTACAAAACTGTCCGGACTGTAACGGCTTTTATGGTGCTAGTTCCATGGAACGACTACCTACAGAAGTTGCTTTAAAGCAAACTACAGAACAATTTAAACTTATTCGTCGCTAACAATAATGAAGAAAGCAATAACGGCTACAGCAATGTAGCCCGTTATTTATTCCAACCTCTCCCCTACTAATCTAACGCTTATCACCTTTAATTATCCTCGGTTTGCCAAAACAATTAATCTTCATTTTATTGATCAAATAAATTTAATGATTACTGACGAGAGAGTGTTTAAATAATGCGTGCTGAATTTTTTTGCTTGGTTGCCATTTAAGTTTATCTAGCATCGGTATGATTTTCTATGACTTATCACAATGATTTTGGCGTTTAAATTCACGTATAACTTTACAAGTTGTCATAATTTATGAAACAATCACTTCGTATTATCCTATTTTGACCGAGTAATAGCCATTAGTATCATTTTATACCATTATCAATTGATGTTATTTTGCTAACTTAAATATAGGAAAAATAAAAATGAAACAATATCAAACTGATCTAGCAGCACTTTTTTTACGAATTGCTTTAGGTGTTATGTTTTTGGTTCATGGTTTCACAAAATTACTGGTTTTTACCCCGTCCGGCACTTCACAATATTTTGAATCTCTTGGCTTCCCTGGCTTTACTGCCTACATTGCAATCGTGTTTGAAATTGGTGGCGGTGCGTTGTTACTGCTAGGTATTTTTACCCGTGTTATCGCTATTATCGCTGTGATTGAAATGTTGGTTATTACCTTTATCCATTATGGCAATGGTTGGCAATTTTCCAATACTGGCGGCGGCTGGGAATATCCGGCATTTATGACTATTACCGCCCTCAGCCTTGCGCTATTAGGCAATGGGCGTTATAGCGTATTAAGACATAAATACCCGCAATTGGCAGAGTAAAATCTGGTAACCAATTTTATTGATACCCTCAAATTCAATCGATAATGCTACTTAGAAGGTATATGTTTTAGGTCAAAACATATACCTTCCGCATTTTATAAATCCTGTTGTTACAATCTAAATAATTTTCAGTCAGTTTTGTTATAATTATTTCAATAATCTATCTAAATGAGTTTGCTCAGTTTTCGCAATCTCATTCAAGTATCGACCATAAGCTAGTCATACCTCAAATAAGATTACCGTGCTTTGAATAATCATGAATCTTATCAGCATCAAACTCACCCAATATCACCTCATTAACAATCGCTTTAGGCTGACTATACGACTATTACGGCAATTTGTGCAGGTATTAATAAATCCGCTGTTTAGCTATCCAACGCCATGCTCTCTTACTGAACAAGGTAGTATGGTAGGTAACTATTTTTTATTAAATTAAAAAAAATAGTTGCGAGTAAATAATTTCTGTTATATTTTGTTCACTAATTGACACAGTAAATCAAATTAATGGTTTTAATTTTATGAATTGTTTTTGCGTTTTAGTTATTAAACATCATCATCACCATCATTCCTGAATAGTCTTCGGGCGATTGGTGCTGGAAGACATTTGGTCTTCCGGTGATATCGCGAAAGCAAATAGAAAACCCTCGGAAGATCAAACTTCCGAGGGTTTTTTGTTTGTGGTTTAAAATTTTTTTGGATAAGTTGGAGAATAATATGTTGGATAATTCACGTTTACGTATAGCAATGCAAAAATCTGGGCGCTTAAGTGACGAATCGAAAAAGTTACTGGCACAATGTGGCATTAAGATTAATCTACAAGAGCAACGCTTGATTGCCTTTGCCGAAAATATGCCAATTGATATCTTGCGTGTTCGCGATGATGATATCCCCGGTTTAGTCATTGACGGCGTGGTTGATATCGGTATTGTCGGAGAAAATGTGCTTGAAGAAGAAGTACTTGATAGACAAGCTGAAGGCGAAGATCCTAAGTATAAAAAATTACGTCGGTTAGATTTTGGTGGATGCCGACTATCGATTGCAGCACCAAGAGATTTTAACTATACCGGTCCTGAATGTTTAAATAACCTACGAATCGCCACCACTTATCCTCACCTACTCCGTCGTTACCTCGCTCAATATAATGTTACCTTCAAAACCTGTTTGCTTAATGGATCGGTTGAAGTCGCACCTCGTGCCGGACTGGCGGATGTGATTTGTGATTTAGTCTCAAGTGGCGCAACGCTTGAAGCAAATGGTCTACAAGAGATCGAAATAATCTATAAATCCAAAGCATGTTTAATTCAACGTGACGGCGAGATGTCAGTGACTAAACAGGCATTAATCGACAAAGTAATGACCCGTATGCAAGGGGTGATACAAGCTCGTGAATCTAAATATATTATGCTACATGCCCCAACCGAAGTATTAGATGAGGTGGTTGCATTATTGCCGGGCGCAGAAAATCCAACAATATTGCCATTAACCGGTGAACAAAATCGAGTTGCCCTGCATATGGTAAGCTCCGAATCGCTGTTCTGGGAGACCATGGAAAAGTTAAAAGCATTAGGCGCAAGCTCAATCCTTGTGTTACCAATTGAAAAAATGATGGAGTAAAACAGCTATGAAACTCTCTTACTGGCAACAATGTACTGAGCAACAACAAGCGCAGCTATTAACTCGCCCCGCTATGGCGGCTTCTGATAGCATTAGTCAAGCGGTTAGCTCCATTTTAGATCAGGTAAAACAAACTGGCGATGTCGCTTTAAAAGCGTTAAGTCAGCAATTTGATAAAGTTGAAATCAATCAGCTTAAGCTATCTCAAGATGAGATTAAAACCGCAACCGCTCAAGTTGATCTGGCATTAAAACAGGCGATGCAATTAGCGGTGAGCAATATTAAAAAATTTCACCAAGCACAAGTTAAACCGTCGATAACGGTTGAAACGATGCCCGGCATCACCTGTCAATTAGTCACAAGACCTATCGACTCGGTGGGGCTTTACATTCCCGGTGGCTCCGCCCCACTACTCTCTACGGTATTAATGCTGGCAACCCCGGCAAGCATTGCTGGTTGCCGCAAAGTGATACTCTGCTCACCGCCACCAATTGCTAACGAAATTCTTTATGCGGCTGAGCTGTGTGGTGTGACAGAAATCTATCAATTAGGTGGCGCGCAAGCGATTGCAGCAATGGCATTTGGTACCGAAACCGTTCCGAAAGTGGACAAAATATTTGGGCCAGGCAATGCCTACGTTACCGAAGCAAAACGCCAAATTAGCCAGCGGCTTGACGGAGCAGCAATCGACATGCCGGCAGGTCCTTCAGAAGTTCTGGTTATTGCTGATAGCTCAGCTAACCCATCATTTATTGCCGCTGACTTATTATCTCAAGCAGAACATGGCCCCGATTCGCAAGTGGTACTGCTGACGCCGGATGAAAAAATCGCACACGCAGTATCAATCGAAGTCGACAAACAGCTGGCACAATTATCACGCCAGGCGATTGCCGAAAAAGCGTTACAAGAAAGCCGACTTATTGTCACTAAAGATTTACAGCAATGTGCTGAAATCAGTAACCGTTATGGACCTGAACATTTAATCATTCAAACCCAAAATGCCGACGAGCTTGTCGAGCAGATAACCAGTGCCGGATCGATTTTTCTAGGTGACTGGTCGCCTGAATCAGCCGGCGATTATGCATCGGGCACCAACCATGTATTACCGACTTATGGTTACACCGCTACCTACTCAAGTTTAGGATTAGCTGACTTCCAAAAACGCATGACCGTTCAAAAATTAACGCCGGAAGGCTTGCAAGCAATTGGTAATGCGGTTGAACTTATGGCGCAAGCTGAACAACTCACCGCGCATAAACAAGCGGTCACCCTTCGTTTAGCGGCATTAAATGCAACCAATCAAAAGTAGGTAAATAACATGGATATTAATCAATTAGTCAGAAAAAATGTACAAAAATTAACGCCGTATCAATCTGCTCGCCGCATTGGTGGTCAAGGCGATGTATGGCTTAATGCTAACGAATACCCTGTTGCACCTCACTTTGAATTAACCGAGCAAACATTAAACCGCTACCCGGAGCCGCAACCGGAGCAAGTGATAAAGCGTTATGCGCAATATGCCGGCGTACAGTGTGAACAATTAATTGTTAGCCGTGGCGCCGATGAGGCAATAGAGTTACTGATGCGAGCGTTTTGCGAACCGGAGCAAGACAGTATTTTATACTGCCCGCCAACTTACGGTATGTATCAAGTCAGTGCTGAAACGCTAGGCATTAAAATTAAAACGGTACCAACGACTTCAGACTGGCAGCTTGATTTACAAGCCATTGCGCAAAATCTTGATACCGTTAAATTAATTTACGTTTGTTCGCCAAACAATCCAACCGGTAACTTGATAAAACCGGAAGATATTAAAAGCTTGCTCAAGCTGGCAAATGATCGTGCTTTAGTGGTAATTGATGAAGCCTATATTGAGTTTACTCCTCAATCATCTGTGGTGAGTTGGCTCAATGAGTACCCAAACCTCGTGATTTTACGAACATTATCGAAAGCCTTTGCTTTAGCGGGATTGCGCTGTGGCTTTGCTATTGCTAACAAACCAGTGATCGACGCCTTACAAAAGGTGATTGCGCCTTATCCATTAGCCACCCCGGTCGCTGATATTGCCAGTCAAGCACTGAGTAAAGAAGGCATTGAGACAATGAGACAAAATGTCGAAAAGCTTAATAACCAAAAACAGACATTTATCGAGGCGCTCAATAAATTATCAATAGTTGAAAAAGTTTACCCTAGCTGGTCTAACTATTTATGTGTTAAATTTCAAGAAGGTAAAGACGTATTTAAAACCTTATGGGATCAAGGCATTATTCTGCGTGATCAAAGTAAATCCACCGGACAAACTAATATGATTCGCATCTCTATTGGTACTCAAAGCGAATGTGAAGCGGTGATCACAGCACTTAAAGCGATAAACTAGGAGCAATCATGTTACAAAAATATTTATTTATCGATCGTGACGGAACCTTAATTACTGAACCGCCAATTGATTTTCAAGTTGATAGTTTCGAAAAACTAGCATTTGAACCGAATGTCATTCCGGCACTACTTAAATTACAAGCAGCGGGTTATAAGTTGGTCATGGTGACCAACCAAGACGGTCTGGGTACTGACAGTTACCCGCAAGCGAGTTTTGACGGTCCACACAATTTGATGATGCAAATTTTTGCATCTCAAGGGGTGAATTTTGAAGAAGTGTTAATCTGCCCACACTTTCCGCAAGATAATTGTCAATGTCGAAAACCTAAGATTGAATTAGTCTTACCTTACTTAACCAGTGGAGAGCTTGACAAAGCAAAAAGTTATGTAATTGGTGACAGGGTCACAGATATTCAACTTGCTGAAAATATGCAGATCAACGGATTACGTTATGACCCAATTACCCTTAACTGGAATGAAATAGCCCAACGATTAACCACCGCTGATCGCTATGCAAAAGTGCAACGTAATACTAAAGAAACCAAAATACTTGTTGAAGTTTGGCTAGACCGGCAAGGTGGTAACCAAATCAATACCGGTATCGGCTTTTTTGACCATATGCTTGACCAAATTGCAACACACGGTGGTATTAAACTCAATATTCAAGTTGAAGGTGATTTACATGTTGATGATCATCACACGATTGAAGATACCGGTTTAGCTTTAGGTGAAGCCTTAAAATTGGCGCTAGGTGATAAACGAGGCATTACACGTTATGCTTCAGTCATCCCTATGGATGAGTGTTTAGCTACATGTGCAATGGATATATCTGGCCGTCCTTATCTGGTCTTTAAAGCGCAGTTTACCCATCAAAAAGTGGGCGATATGAGCACCCAAATGGTTGAACACTTTTTTTACTCAATCAGTTATGCAATGGGTATTACGCTCCATATTGAAACGCAAGGCGATAATGATCATCACAAAATTGAAAGCCTATTTAAAGCCTTTGCCAGAACGCTTAAGCAAGCAATTAAAATCGAAGGTGATAGACTACCTAGTTCAAAAGGAGTTTTGTAATGAATATCGTCATTTTAGATACGGGGTGTGCCAATCTGGCCTCAGTAAAATATGCGATTGAAAGGCTTGGCTATCAACCCATTATTAGCCTTGACCCCGATGTCGTTATCAACGCTGATAAGCTGTTTTTACCGGGCGTTGGCTCAGCTTCGGCGGCAATGGAAAAATTAAAACAACGCAATTTAATCGACCTTATTAAAGTCTGTACTCAGCCAGTGCTTGGTATCTGTCTTGGCATGCAACTGTTAGCTGAGTATAGTAGTGAAGGACATGTTCACACGTTAGGTATTATTGATGAAAAAGTAGCGAAAATTCCGGATACCGGATTACCGTTACCTCATATGGGGTGGAATCAAGTATACCCTAAAGCCGGTCATCATCTATTTAGAGATATTCCTGATGGTGCTTATTTTTACTTCGTACATGGATACGCCTTACCATTATGCTCATCAACTATCGCAGAAACCAATTACGGCGAAAGCTTTACAGCTGCCGTACAAAAAGACAACTTTTACGGTGTTCAGTTTCATCCCGAGCGTTCTGGCTCGGCCGGTGCAAAATTGCTGAAAAACTTTTTGGAGATGTAACAATGACGGCTAACCCAATTATCATTCCTGCGCTCGATTTAATTGACGGCTCAGTTGTTCGCTTGCATCAAGGCGACTATGAAAAAAAACGCGATTATGGTAACGATCCATTAACGCGTTTGCAAGCCTATGCCAATGAAGGCGCAAAGCTATTGCATCTGGTTGATTTAACCGGTGCCAAAGATCCTAAAGCCCGCCAAATATCACTAATAAAAACGCTGATTAATGGTGTACAAGTACCGGTACAAATTGGTGGTGGAATTCGTCATGAAGACGATGTTAAAGCCCTACTTGCCGCCGGTGCTAGTCGGGTTGTCATTGGCTCAACGGCAATTAAAGAGCCTTCATTGGTTAAGCAGTGGTTTAAAACTTATGGCGCCGATGCGTTAGTTTTGGCATTAGATGTCCGCATTGACCAACAAGGCAATAAATATGTTGCTATTCACGGCTGGCAAGAGGATTCTAAAAAGACGCTTGAGCAAGTGATTGAAGATTATCTCCCTTTTGGTCTTAAACATGTACTATGTACCGATATCTCTAAAGACGGTACACTCAGCGGTAGCAATATTGAATTATATCAACAAATCAGCCAACAGTACCCTCAAATTGCTTTTCAAGCTTCCGGAGGCATCGGTCAATTAGCCGATGTGCAAGCTTTAAAAGACAGTGGCGTGGCCGGGGTCATTGTGGGACGAGCATTGCTCGAAGGTAAATTTACAGTTCAGGAGGCAATTTCATGCTGGCAAAAAGGATAATCCCTTGTTTAGATGTGCGTAACGGGCAAGTGGTTAAAGGCGTACAGTTTCGCAATCATGAGATTATTGGTGATATCGTACCACTGGCAAAAAGATATGCTCAAGAAGGTGCTGACGAACTGGTTTTTTATGATATTACTGCGTCATCAGACGGCCGGGTAGTAGATAAAAGCTGGGTGGCCAAAGTTGCCGAAGTGATTGATATCCCCTTTTGTGTCGCCGGCGGCATAAAAACAGTTGAAGATGCCGGGCAGATTTTGGCTTATGGCGCAGATAAAATTTCAATCAACTCGCCGGCATTAGCAAACCCCAAATTAATCACTCAGTTGGCAGATTGTTATGGTGTGCAATGTATTGTTGTGGGCATCGATACTTGGTATGACAAACAGACGAATAACTATCACGTTTATCAATTTACCGGCGATGAAAAACGCACTGTGGCAACTAAGTGGAATACTATTGACTGGCTGCAAGAGGTACAACAGCGCGGCGCCGGTGAAATTGTTCTTAATATGATGAATCAAGACGGCGTTCGTCATGGTTATGATCTTGAGCAATTAAAAACCATGCGTGAAGTGTGCCACGTGCCGCTAATTGCCTCCGGCGGTGCTGGTGAGATGAAACATTTTTTAGAAGCATTTAAAGACGCTCATGTCGACGGTGCATTAGCCGCTTCAGTCTTTCATAAACAAATTATTAATATTGGCGAACTTAAACAATATTTAGCTAACCACGGAGTAGAGATACGATTATGCTAGTTTCAAATTCTAATGACCCATTTGATCCAAATCAGCTTGATTGGCAAAAAGTTGACAATTTAATGCCGGTGATTATTCAACACTATGTTTCAGGCGATGTATTGATGCTTGGTTACATGAATCAATCAGCACTTAGCCAAACGCTCGCTAGTGGTAAAGTCACCTTTTATTCACGCACTAAAGCCCGTTTATGGACAAAAGGCGAAACATCAGGGAATTTTTTAAATGTGGTCAGCATTTCAACCGATTGTGATAACGATACTTTGCTTATTTTAGTCGATCCGGTTGGCGCAACTTGCCATACCGGCTCAAATAGTTGCTTTGCCAACGCACAAACACAGTGGGGATTTTTATATCAGCTCGAACAGCTGATTGCTTCGCGCAAAAATGCCGATCCTAAGTCATCTTACACCGCTAAACTCTATCATGACGGTACGAAGCGTATTGCGCAGAAAGTGGGAGAAGAAGGGGTTGAAACAGCTCTTGCCGCAACGGTACGTGATACTTTTGAACTTAAAAATGAATCTGCCGATCTGATTTATCATCTGTTGGTGTTACTGCAAGATCAGAATCTATCTTTACAAGATGTGATTGAGATATTAAAAGCAAGACACAAATAGTTTTACTTAATCAAAGTGTGATCCGTTTCGCACTTTGATTTTTTACAAACCTCATTGGGCAAATCATTTAACGGATCGGCAGTTTTACCCCATTAAACATTGCCTGAACTTGAACATTATTTTCACACAAAATCAACTTATCAACCGTCTGTTTATTTAAATGCGGCGAAAATTGACTGATAAACTCATACATATAATTACGTAAAAATAGTGAACGTGCAAAAGCGATATAAGTTGTGCTATAAGGAAAGATATGCCCGGCATTGAGCACAACAAAATCACTATCGGCTGATTCATTAACGGCCATTTTCGCCACTATCCCTACCCCAACCCCTAACTTAACATAGGTTTTAATCAAGTCAGCATCGGTAGTACTAAAGACAATATTAGGCAACTGATTGGCTTTGATAAAAGCTTGATTTAAGTCTGAACCGTCGTTAGAAAAATCGTAACTGACTAGCGGGTATTTCGACAACTCTTCAATGCTGATCAAACTGCTTTTTGCCAGCGGATGATCTTTCATCACAATTACCGCTTGATTCCAATGATAGCAAGGTAAGGCTATCATATCATCGTTAAGCTGTGCCAGATCGGTAATAATGGCAAAATCGGCTTGTCCACTTTGCGCCTGCAATAAGCATTGTGAAGATGAGCCCTGCTCCATGTGTAAAGTAATGCTTGGGTATTGTTTCATAAACTGTTGAATGACAACGGGCAAGGTATAACGGGCTTGAGTATAGGTGGTTGTGATTGTTAGCGTCCCTTGGTTTGGTTGGCTAAACTCTTTAGCGATAATTTTTATATCGTGTGATTTGTTTAAGATTTCCCGGGCTAAACTAACAATTTTTTCGCCGACCGGCGTGACTTCTGAAAGGTGTTTTCCCACTCGGGTAAAGATTTGAACACCTAATTCATCTTCAAGTAATTTAATCTGCTTGCTAATGCCAGGCTGTGAGGTATAAAGCTTTTCCGATGTTAACGATACATTGAGATCATTATTGACGACTTCAACAATATATCGTAGTTGTTGCAATTTCATGATAAAGGCTCCTTTAACTTTACCGGCTTTGCTCTTTTTCGAAACAAGCAAAAAAGAGAACAACCATAAAGTTATTCCTTTTACACTTTAGCACAAACCTAAACTGCATTTTTATACTAAAACGTAGACAAAACCCGAAACAGTGTAATGACTGTTTCGGGCACTCTTAGCTATTTTTTACCGCTAATCCATTTGCCATCAACATATTGCATTACCCAGCCGGTCGATTTTCCGTTAACTTCAGAAGTCACATATTGTTGTTTACTTTTTCGGCTAAAACGAACGATAGCTGGGTTACCGTCAGGGTCTTTACTTGGTGCTTTAGTAAGATAGAGAAACTTTTCCGGTAAACGATCTTTAAATCGTTGCAATTCCTCGATCAATGGCGCACGTGTTTCTCTGGATTTAGGGAAATTATGGGCAGCTAAAAAGATCCCCGATGCACCGTCACGTAACACAAAATGCGCATCTGACTTAACGCATTTTAATTCAGGCAAATCAACAGGATCTTCTTTCGGTGGTGCCACATCACCATTTTTTAAAATTTTACGGGTATTTTTACAATCCGGGTTAGTACATCCCATATATAACCCAAAACGACCCGATTTTAAGTGCATTTCAGAACCACATTTTTCACACTCAATAATCGGACCTTCGTAACTTTTTACTTTAAAGTTTCCTTTTTCAACAATAGAGCCATCACAAATTGGGTTGTTACCACAAATATGTAATTTACGCTCATTATCCAATAAGTAGCTATCCATTGCAGTGTGACATTTTGGGCATCGTTTACGTGCACGTAAAGCATCGGTTTCAGCCGTGTCGGCCTCTTCTAAGATGTTTAGCGTTTCGTGTTCAGGTATCAGGTTTATGGTTTGTTTGCAGCGCTCTTTAGGCGGTAAAGCATAACCCGAACAGGCTAAAAATACGCCCGTTCCCGCAGTTTTAATTCCCATTTCACGCCCACAATTTGGACATTTAATTTCAGGTGTTAAAACTAAAGGATTAAGTTGCATACCACCTTTATCTGGCGCTTGCTCTGCAACTTCTAAATGCTGACTAAAATCACTAAAGAACTGATCGAGCACTTCCCGCCACTCTTGTTTTTTGTGAGCAATCTCATCGAGCGCATGCTCCATACGGGCAGTAAAATCATAGCTCATTAAATCATTGAAGTTTTCATTCAATCGGTCAGTAACAATCTCACCAATCTTTTCAGCATAAAAACGGCGATTATCTAAACGAACATAACCCCTATCTTGAATAGTCGAAATGATCGTTGCATAAGTCGACGGCCGGCCAATCTCACGTTTTTCAAGCTCTTTAACTAATGACGCCTCGTTATAGCGTGCTGGCGGTTTAGTAAAGTGCTGATTTGGGTTTAGGCTGATTAAATCCAACTTATCATTAACCGCAACGGTCGGTAAGATTTTATCTTCACTGTTTTTGGTCAACTGTGGTTGTACTTTTGTCCAACCGTCAAATCGTAAAGTACGCCCTTTGGCTTTTAAAATAAAATCGCCAGATTTGACCGTAATAGTTGTCGAATTATATTCGGCTGATGTCATTTGACACGCCACAAATTGGCGCCAAATTAATTGATATAACTTACACGCATCTGCTTCAACATCACTGATATTGTCGGCCAAAATGGTGACATCAGAAGGACGAATAGCTTCATGGGCTTCTTGCGAGTTCTTTTTACTGGTGTAAACATTAGCCGTTTTAGGTAAGTACTTATCACCAAAATGCTGTCCAATATAATCTCGCACCATGGTTAACGCATCTTGACTTAGATTGGTCGAATCGGTACGCATATAGGTAATATAACCGGCTTCGTAAAGGCGCTGTGCCAACATCATCGTCTTTTTAACGCCAAAACCTAAACGGGTGCTAGCAGCTTGCTGCAATGTCGAGGTTATAAAAGGGGCTGTTGGATTACTTTTGGTCGGCTTTTGCTCAATATTTGTTACATGATACTGACTATTATTAAGCTCAGCTAATGCCATATCAATGGCAACTTTATCTTTAGGCTCAAATGCTTCATCTTTGTAATGCGTCACTTGTAGCGTTAATGGCTCTTGTTTGGCAGTACTTAAGTCGGCATAGAGATCCCAATACTCTTCAGGAATAAATGCATGAATTTCACGCTCACGCTCAACCACAAGGCGCACAGCAACAGACTGAACACGACCAGCCGATAGCCCCCTTGCGACTTTTTTCCAAAGTAGTGGTGATAACATAAAGCCCACAACACGGTCCATAAATCGGCGTGCTTGCTGAGCATTGACCCGATCCATATCAATCATCGCGGGATGATTAAAGGCATTTTTGATAGCGGTTTTGGTGATCTCATTAAATACCACCCGACGATATTTGCTATCATCGCCACCTATCACATCTTTAAGATGCCAAGCAATGGCTTCCCCTTCTCTATCCAAGTCGGTTGCCAGATAGATCATATCGGCATCTTTGGCTAATTTTTTAAGTTCGGCAACCACACGTTCTTTGCCGGGTAAGATCTCATAGTGTGCTTTCCAACCGTTATAAGGATCAACACTCATGCGATCTACTAGCGCCTGTTTTTCAGAACGCTTAACTTTTTTCTCTGTTTTATCTTTGGCGGTTTTTTCTGTGCGCTGGCTACTGCCACTTACCGGAAGATCTCGAATGTGCCCCACGCTTGATTTAACCACGAAATCTTTGCCAAGATATTTATTTATCGTTTTTGCTTTGGCTGGTGATTCCACAATAACAAGGGATTTTCCCATAATTAAACCTATATTATCCTGTTGTTTACGTTATTTACTCTCAACTTCGTTAAGAAGAAGCGAAAGTAAATCATCTTTAATTGTCGATACTTTATTGACGTATTGCTCTTTTTGCTCAGCATCTTCAATCAGTTGTGTAATTGTTTGTGACAACGTGCAACCTCGGCGCTTAGCTAAACTTGCCAATCGTTGCCAGACTAGAAACTCTAAATCAATTGATTTTTTTCGGGTATTTTGTTGTTCAGCATTAAAATGTCGTTTACGTCTTGCCCGAATGGTTTGCTTCATGCGATTGTCTAAATCGGGATTTAAATGCGCTTTTATCCAATCAACGACACGTGTTGGATTATGCTCTAATAACAGTAATTCATTGACGGCATGATTTGCAGCGCTTTTTTCTAAATAACGCGTAATAGCTTCGCCTTCTAAATGCCTTTTTACTAGATAGTGCCACTTCCAACCACATTCAAGGTTTTCTAATTGCTGATATTTCATAGGTTCACCTTGTGACGCTGTAACTATTTCGCCTATTTGTAGCATAAACTTAAAACACAATAAAGAAAATTATTGCATTTGACAAATTTTTTATAAATCTGCTATCGTTCACCTTTCACTTTGTTCTTCATTTAAGGAATCGCAAATAATGGCTAAAGCCGATGTTATTTATATTAATGGTTACATTTATACCGCAGATAGACAAGATACTGTCTGTGAAGCTATAGCAATTAAAAATGGTTATATCATTGCCACTGGTAGCACGCAAGAGATAAATAACAGTCATTATGTAGATAATCATACTACAGTTTACGATCTGCACGGCAAAACAATGATGCCAGGCATTATTGATTCACATTTGCACACCTTCTGGGGTGGGATGCAACTGTCATCTTGCAATCTCAACTATCAAAGTTTAACGGTCGAACAAACGCTAGCCATTATTCAAGATTATTTAGATAAAGATGAAACTAATCATGATTCACACTGGCTACAAGTTCGTGGTTGGCTAAGACAAGAAGTCCTGCCGATTGGTACTGACATCACTCGTTTTGACCTTGATAAGCTAAATACCAAGCGCCCGGTTATTTTGTTTTCTAATGACTGTCATACTTTGGTTGCTAACACAACGGCTTTGGAAAAATTCGGCATCGATAAAAATACCCCGGAACCGACTGACGGTAAAATCGGTCGCACCGATGACGGTGAACCGAATGGCATTTTAGAAGATGCGCCGGCCATGCGTGCTTTTGATAGTATTTCGAAACTGACCGAAGAACAAGCCGCACATATTGCTAAATTAGCACAAGCGGAACTAAACAAACAAGGGGTAACAGCGGTTATGGATGCTCGGATAACCGAAACCCAAGCCGATGCCTTTTTAAAGCTACAACAGCAAGATCAACTTACTATACGCTTATTTGGCGCACGTGAGTTACCGCCGGATGATGTCACCTCAATCGAAGCTATCCCGGCTTTACTGGAAAAAGTTAAACAGTTTGCCAGCCGTTACGACGATAAAAACTGGCAACCTAAGCCCGGTATTAAAATTTCACATACTAAACTGTTTGTTGACGGGGTAATGCAAGCGCCATTAATGACAGCAAGACTGTTGCAACCTTATCAACTTGAGCATGAAAAAGATCGTTATGGTGATTTATACTACTCAACTGAGATGCTAAATGCTTTAATTTTAGAGTCATCTCGTGCCGGTTTTCATCCACATATGCATACAGTTGGCGAAGGTGCCATTGAAGTGGTGCTTGATGCCATCGAAAAAATGCGCCAAGCATTACCCGATGCCGATATCCGCCCTAGCACGGCACATAATGAACTCAGTGCAGCACATCAATATGCAAGGTATAAGCAATTAAATGCTTGTGTCGTGTTTTCATTCCAATGGGCTGGCTGTAGCGATGCCATGGTTGAACAATATCAAACACTATTTGGCGAAAAGCGCTATAACGGTTTAGAATCCCATGGGCAATATATTGATGCAGGCGTCAACTGCGCCTTTGGTAGCGATTGGCCAATCGATCCATTAAATGAGTGGTATGATTTTCAAGTAGCCATGACCCGACAAATTGATGCACAGCATCCACGATTAAACAGTGACCGTAATTTAACCGCTACCGAAGTTTTACGCTGTGCAACCATTGGTGCCGCTTATGTGCTCAAACAAGACGAGTATATTGGCTCAATTGAAAAAGGTAAATTTGCTGATTTGATTATTTTAGATCGCAATCCATTTACCATTCCGGCAACCGATATGCAAAATGTCAAAGTGTTAACCACAATTGTCGGTGGTAAAACAGTTTATCAGCAAGATTAAAGTAAAAAAGCGTTTTTATTACTATAAAAATTTAAGTTGACTATCTCCAATCGTGTGGCGAGATAGTCAATTTGGGCTGATAATGCAGCCTCAACTAGATAGTATTACACCGTCAGCATTGACGGTGTAATATCATTGATTACTGATCTTCAATGACCTCTTCAGTCTGATCGGCATTTTTTCGGGTAAAGTGTAAAATGGCGGCAATAATAAAAGCGCCAATAAACATATCGATCACATACCAAACTGCACCTTTCGTTACGCCACCTAAAGCAACTAGTCCACCAAATGCTACCAGCGAATCGATACCATTAATCATACCTAACATACCGGCAATGGCTGTACCAACCACAATAGCAATAATCACTCGTTTAGGATCTTTGGCGGCAAAAGGGATTGCACCTTCGGTAATGCCAGCCAGTGACAGAAAGAAAGCTGTGATACCAAACTCTTTTTCTTCTTTGGTATATTTAGCTCGAGACACAATTAACGAAGACAACGCTAACCCTAATGGCGGAATGGCACAGCACATACGAAATACACCATTAGGGCCATATACCCCTTCTGCCATTGCGGCTAACGTAAAGGCCGTGGCGGCTTTACTACAAGGTCCACCCATATCTAATGCCGCTAATATGCCAATACCGATACCTAAAAATGCCGCGTTGACTTCTGACATACCTTTTAGTGTTTCCACCATGGCTTTGACAAACCAATCAAGTGGATAAGATAAGCCATAGATATAGATCGGAGCCATAACCAATAATGTCACCGTTGGAATGATCATAACAGGCATTACTGAGGCAATAACAGGATGAACTTTAACCGTTTTAAACCACTTAACAAAATAGCCGATTAAAATACCAAAAATCATTGCACCAATAAAACCAGTGCTGACTTGATTAACACCAATAGGATTATTAACCACATACCCCATAATAAACGCCGGTGCGAGCGCAGCGTTACCGCCAATAGAATAAGCCATATAAGCGGCTAAAACCGGCACCATCATCGCAAAGCCATAAAAAGCGACTTGCTGAAGATCGGCAAAGAATTGATTACGAGGCAATATGGTATCGTTAGTCACCTCACCTGTCATTAACACTAGGGAAAAGAGTATGCCTGAGGCAATAATAACCGGCAGAAATTTACTGATACCGGTATTAAGTGCTCTGAAAATCTCTTTGCCAATGCTGTCTTTAACCACGTGAGTAGCAATCTTATCGGCATTATCAAAAATGTTAACGGTGTTTTTCACCGCTTCGCCGGTGCTCACTTTAATGATATTGTTAAATGGCTCTAATCTATCTGCATTTTCAATTGAAATATCCGTTGCTAATAAAATCACATCAGCACTTTTTAAATCTTGTTCCGCCAAAGCATTATCAATGCCTGCTGCACCTTGCGTTTCTACTTTACAATCCCAGCCACGTTTTTTGGCTTCATTTTCAATCTTCCCTTTAGCAATATAAGTATGTGCCATACCGGCTGTACAAGCACAAATTGCGACGATCTTTTTGCTTTTCACTGACGCTTTATTCATACAAACCTCGAATCTTATCGGCAAGTAGTTGGGTATTACAATTGAGTAAATCTTGGACAAATTCATCATTTGCCAAATTGGAGGCTAATTTGGCAATAATGGTGAGATGTTCTTGATTAGCGTGTTGCGGAGCACCAATCATAATAACTAATTTGACTTTGTTATCATTATTCCAAACTACCCCTTTAAGATATCGACCAATGACAATAAACGGTGTTTTGACCGCTCCACTTTTAGCATGAGGCAAGGCAATATCTGTCAGTACATCTGTTTCCATTTCTTGCTCATGAGCGATGACATCTTGAAAAAATTGTGTGACATCCGTTAAATACGCTTTACTACTTTCTGCCATTAATTGGATCACTAATGATTTATCTTGAGCAATATCATCAGTTAATTCGACAGGAATAACAGGAATTGAAGCCATAAATAAATCCTCTTAATTATTATTCTGTATAAAATTTCAATAAAATAAACATATACAAAACAAATATATAACGATTCTTTTTTATTGACACTCAATTTTTGGCTTAAATAATTAGACTTTGATCACAAATCTGAAAGATTTAAAATTTATCAATTTGAAAATAAGCATTGCGTTTATTAGCAAATTCTCACACCGAATAAAACTCGTCGCTAAGCATTATCAGCTGAGGAGCAACCCAATCCGCTTGCTTCAATTTGTTATCAGCATAATAACGATACTTAAACATTTAACAGAAAAAACTTCAGGTTTATTAAGCTTAGTAGCTAACGCTGATAAAGCAAAAATTTTAATAGGTGAGAAGCAAGCTAGTAAGAAACAAGCTTGAAATACTGACAGTTAGAGATCAATACAATAATTTCAAGTTTCTTAAGGAAGGTCTGTTTTTTATTTAGATATAAACTTTAAAATCAACTTATTTTAAAAAACATTAACTTGTTGACTGATTGAATGTTTACCTTATACTATGCGCAATTGTTTACCGGCAGTACAAAAATGTTCAACTCCTCAAATCTTCTCAATTGTGTACTCTTTCCAATCGTTAAGCCTAATTATTCAAAATTAAATCGCCAATTAGAAAATAAAGTGATTGTCATTACCGGCGCTAGCTATGGAATTGGTGAAAGTCTGGTTAATCTTTTAGCCAATATTCAATGCCATCTTATTTTAGTTGCTAGAACACATGATAAATTGATAAATATACAGCAGTCATTAGCTCACAAAAAAGCTAAGATTGATATATTTTCAGTTGATTTACGCGAATCGGAACAATTGGATAATTTAATGACTAATTTACAGCGATACTCTGTTGATATCTTAATCAATAATGCTGGCAAATCAATTTGTCGACCAATACTGCAATCATTATCACGTATGCATGATTTTGATAGAACGATGAAGTTAAATTATTATGCACCGGTCAAACTCTGCTTGGCGTTAATTCCCCATTTACAGCGTAATCAAGGGCAAATTATTAATGTTTCCGCCATAAACGTACTTTTAGCCCCAACGGCTAATTGGGCTGCTTATCAAGCCTCAAAAACGGCCTTTGACCAATGGTTAAACTGTGCAAGGCCAGAATTGGAAAATCAGAAAATAAATGTTTCAACAGCTTATTTACCTCTTGTTAAAACACGAATGATTGAACCTACTAAGATTTATAAGAGATTTCCTGCCTTACAAGCTGATGAAGCTGCAACCATAATTTGCCGTTTATTACAAACAAAAAAACATCAATATAAACCATGGTGGGCCATTATTGTTCAACTTGCCTCATTATTTTTTAATAATATTTGGGTTAAATTGAACCGTTATTTTTTGAAGAAAAAGCTATGATAAAACTTATTAAAGCGCTATATAAAAAGAAATTATTAACTTTATTAGGCATTTGGCACTTATTAAATAGCATTCATATTGTTGGTATCAATTTAATGGCGTTGCTTTATGTTCGTCAAAAACTTTCTCCTA
The DNA here is from genome assembly GCF_026536565.1 of Gilliamella sp. B2923. Taxonomy (NCBI): domain Bacteria; kingdom Pseudomonadati; phylum Pseudomonadota; class Gammaproteobacteria; order Orbales; family Orbaceae; genus Gilliamella; species Gilliamella sp. B2923. The sequence continues at coordinate 155,075 of NZ_JAFNNZ010000007.1, forward strand.
ACCAAATTGCTATCGATGAGAACGGCACTGGCACCGATTATCGTACCCTTTTTAACCAATCTCAGCACCTTGCCAAACAATTAGCAATTAATTTTAAAATAAAGCGTCATCAAAAAGTCGCTATTATAGCGCACAACCACCTACTCTTAGTTCATACTTTATTTGCTATGACAAGATTAGGCGTTGATGTTTATCTTATCAATACTGAACTGTCGACAAATCAACTTAAGTCCATTCACGAAAATGTCGGTTTTGACTGGATAATTCACGATCCAGAAATAGCGTGTTTATCAAATGTAAAAAGCTTACCCATTTATCATGAAAGCCTTATGTCAATTCACTCTCTATTAGTTTCAACCTCGACAATTGATGTAAAAATTAAAACGACCCACTTCTCAAAAATTACTGTTTTAACGAGTGGCACAACAGGTCGTTTTAAATTAGCAGCGCGCGATAGTAAGGCACAAAATTTTATTAGTCCATTTTGTCAACTACTGGTGAAACTAAATCTTTTCCGTTATCAAAAAATCTATATTGCAACGCCTATTTATCATGGGTTTGGCATGGCAAGTTTATGTATAGCTGTGTTATTAGGTGCAACAATGTTTTTAACAAAAAAATTTGATAGTCAAAAAGCATGTGGGTTAATTGCGAGTAACCAAATAGAGGTGGTTACACTTGTTCCTTTGATGTTAAATAGGATGTTGAAATGCTCTAAACATCAACTCACTAGTTTAAAATGTATTATTACCGGAGGAGCGCCAATTACAGCAATATTAGTTGATCAAGTCATTACTACGCTTGGAAAGATATTATTCAATTTGTATGGCACATCAGAAGCAGGTATTTGCATGATTGCCTCGCCCGATGATCTCTCTATTAAGCCAGAAACCATTGGTAAACCGCTGAGAGGATTATCAACTAAATTGCAGAAGCAAAACAATGAATCACAAAAACACCATGAGTTGTTTATTAAATGTGCTTGGTCAACTGTAGGCAACCATTGGGTTTCAACAGGAGATTTAGTCTATCAAGATGCTGACGGTTATTACTTTTTAGCAGGTCGAGTTGATGATATGATTGTTTCAGGTGGTGAAAATGTTTATCCATATGAACTTGAACACTGCTTATCAACTCATCCGGAAATTAATGATGTAACAGTGATAAGTGTGCCGGATGAAGAATTCGGGCAAAGATTGGTCGCCTTTATTGTTTTAAATCCTAATACCGAACAATCCGAAACTAAAATACAGGATTGGCTTAAATCAAAAATAGCCCGTTATCAGATGCCAAAAAAAATCATTTTTATCGACGAACTACCGATGACAAGCATTGGAAAAATAAACCGTAAAAAATTACAAAAGCTATTTTTTAATCATTTAAGTAATGCATAACATTTAGTTAGCAATAAATGAACTGTTGTCCATTATTATATTCGACCCTATAAATAAATTTGTGTATTTGCCTATTTTTGAACTACTCTAACGAGTAAAAAATGGGTAGATATAAATGGACGAAAAAAAACTAAGAGAAATGGCCGCAGAGCTCGCCAAAGGCATTAAAACTCAGGAAGATTTAGGCAAATTAACGGGCTTTATGAAT